>CAZVPE010000047.1:0-17148 GCA_964628155.1 uncultured Polyangiaceae bacterium
CCCCCGGCCCCTCTCCGCAAGCGGAGAGGGGTGTCTGCGGGTCTCGCGATACCGGAGCTGCTCCCCCTCTCCGCAAGCGGAGAGGGGGCCGGGGGGTGAGGTTTAATAGCTGGACCAGCCGGTTCACAACACGATGTGACGAATACTTAGGCCCTGCGGGACGGACCGAAGGGGGGCGGACAGGGACGGCTATTCGGCCGTCGCGCTGGCCTGCATCGCCGAGTGCGTGGTCCCCGCGCCGTTCGAAGGACTCACTTCGACGCGCGGCTGCGGGCTGCGCGAAGCCTGCAGCGCGCGGTTGCGCCCGCGGGCCTGGCCGCCTGCCCGGCCGATTGCCGCCATGTGGGCGCGATCGCGACTCACGACCTCTCCTCCTTTTCGACCCGCCGTGCGAGCTTCGTCGGGGGTAAATTCGTGCGCGCGACCCTGGGCGTGCGCCGCTTTCCCGCCCTTGCTCGCGATTTCGCGCTGCTTGCCCATATCCATCGAAGCAAAACCGCGGTTGCTCTTGGGACGCTCGGAGCTGTTCTGCGTGGTCATCTCTGGATCTCCTTCGAAAGTTTTGGTTGGTTTTCCCTGTTTCGACCGTGCCCCGCGCCATGGAGCGCGCGCTCACGCACTCGCACGTCGATGCGAGTCGGAATGACGGGGCGCTTGCGTTTCGCGGGCCGCGAATCGTCTTCAAGAAGGGCCCAGGAGCCGCGTGCGTCGGGGGCTCATTGCAGTGCTCGTGCCCCTCGCAAAGCTCGGCAAGTACTCGAAAACACGAGTCAAGTGGCGAACGCGGCCATTTTCGCCACGTGGCGGAATGCCACGCTGGGGCGGATGCGTGCTGCACCATACGGGGATGCACGTCGTCCGTGCTCCGCAAGCCCGTTGCGATGCGCCGACTGGCGTGATTCCCGCAAGTCTTCTCGCGAAGTCGGGGACTAGACGAATGCGTGTCGGGACGGCGACGAATGGCTAGAGCACCGAACGAAACGTGTTCGTTGCCTAGGATCCTAAAACTCGAAGGCCAGCCCGAACGTCCAATACGTCCCACCGACTCGCAGCGCGTTCTGCTGAAACCAGAGGCCGTTCAAATCCGAGCGCGACCACTCGGCGAAGAAGTAGGTGCTGTTGACGCCGGCCGACTCGTCGAAGGTTCGAGCGGCATACTCGTCGAGCACGTTGAGGTTGAGACCGAGCCCGAACGCGAGCTGGCTGCCCACGGAGCTTCCCACCCCGCTCACGCCCTCGTAGTGCGACGTGCCGAGCGTGTTCGACGCACGCCAATAGGCCACTCCGAGGCCGAGTTTGGCGTACGGGACCAGCGGAATCCCCGCCTCGCGCCAGAGCACGTCGACCCGCAGCACGCCGACCGCGTAGACCGGAAAGATTTCGAGCGTCGTGGTCTCGCCGGATACCCCGGTCAGGGGTGGCGCAAGCGCGGCGAGCCGATTCGCCGAAACGTAGCCGATGCTCAGGCCGGGCCCGATGGTGCCGACGTGAGGGATCCGAGCGGCCTGCCAGTCGAGCTCGGCGGCGATGAGGAGCCGAGGGTTCGTCCCGAACGCCGTCGCGTACGGCGCGGTTCCGTGAAGCGCGGGGTCGCTGTCGATGTCCGGCGTGAACGGCGAGAAGCGCAGTTCGAGGGCGAAGTATTGAGGCGACTGAAAGTTCGTATGCCGGCCCACCAGGGCCTGCTCGGCGGCGACCTGCCCGCGAGCGCGACCGGGCATCATCGCTACGCCGGCCGCTGCAAGCAGGGCCAACCCCATTTTCGTCGACGCGACTGTCACTGGGTGTTCCTGCGGGCGCCGACCGGCCCCCGGCGCGAACGGCGTCGCGCCATGCGTCGACGCACGAAGAGCGCGCCGCAGCCCCCGAAGAGGAGAATGCCCGTCGTCGAAGGCACGTGCGCGCCGATCGTCTCGAGCGAGCAGAACCCGCCCGCGTTTCCGCCGTCGTCGCGATAGATCTTCCAGAAGTCTTCGATGGGAGCGGGCGTGTTGCAGGTCTCGGTCGACGGCGGGCCGATGTTTCCGAACGCGTCGACCGCCGCCACGGCCACGTTGTACGTGACGTTGTCTTTGAGTCCGGTGATCGTGTAGCTGCCGGTCGAGCGGTCTGGGACGGTGACGCCGCCGTTGCTTGTGCCGACAAGGTTTGCGCCCGGAATGGTCGAGATGCCGCCGCTTCCGGTCGTGGACGAGCCGGAGTCGATCAGGTTGCCCGCGTCGTCGAACTCTTGCACGGCCACCGCGGCACCGCTGTCTTGCACGATGCCGCTCGTCAGCACGACGCTCGAGCAGCTGCCGGTGGAACCATTGCTTCCGCCGACGTTGATGAAGTAGCAGGCGGCATCCACGGGCGCGGTGGCCACGGCCGCGTCGGCGTCTACCCCCGCGTCGGCCGAACCGTCGCTTCCGTTGACCGAGCCGTCATCGCCGTCGGCTGAACCGTCCCCTCCGCTGTCGTCCCCTGCGTCGCTGGGGTCTCCGTCGGCGCTGTCCCCGCCGTCTCCGGCGTCCCCCGCATCGGGGATGCTCGCGACTCCCGTGTCCGGGCAAACGAGCACCGTCGCGTCGGGAATGCTGCTCAGCGAGCCCTCGTGGCCGGGAATGGGATCGATGTAAACGTCGTACCCGGACGTGTCGGAGTCGGTGTTGAGGCCCCAGCTCGCGAACAACAGGGTGTCGCCGACCGCGAGCGACACGCCGCTCGGCGCCGGGGGCCCGACCAGGTCCGTCGGTTGGCTGAACTGGTAGGCGGTCCCAGCGTAATTTCCGCTCGAATCCACGGGGACGAAGTTGATTGTCAGGGGTACCGCAGCGAAGCTCGACTGTGCGTTGCACGCCTCTGGTCCCTGCGCCTTGTACGTGACGGGGGGTGTAAGCTGAGCGTTCTGTAGCCCGACGAGGTCTTGCACGCGCACCTGAAAGGTCAGGGTCACGGGCGTCAGGTAGATGGGGCCCGTGAGCCAATAGTTGGGCGCGACAGGCCAGCAGGTCGCCGCAACGGCACCCAGAGCCCCGCGGTCAGTCGCCGCGGTGCAGTCGCTCGACTTGCTGGCCCATACCTGCAAGTTCTGGGAGCCGCTGAATCCGGACAGGACGACGTTGAATTTGAGGACCATGTCCGAAGTGCAGTCGGCGTAATTGATCCCGAGTGGCGTCAGGTTCTGCGGGCGCGTGCTGTATCCCTGGTCGACGCCGTTGACGATGCGATCCGGATAGGGCTGCGCGCTCCCCGACACCGTGGCAGTCGAAGTCGCGGTCGTCGTTTGGGCCTGTGCGGGCTCCGCCGCCAAGAAGAGCGCCGGCAAAAGCGCGAACGCGCCGAGGCGGGAGCGGCGAACCATCGTGGCGATGGGTCAGCATAGGACGTGCCACGCTGAATTTCATGGGTGACGCGCAGTCCACGTGCGATTCGACCGCGCGCTTCAAGCCAAGCTGTCACCGCCGCCGGATGACGGGCGTCCTCGGTGACAAACTGACAGCCGCGCGATAAGGAAGAACCCGCGTGATGCACCTCATTGCGTCCCACCAGGGACGGCCCGCCGACGACCCCATTTTTGCGCTCCACGCGGAGGCGACCGACCGCAAGCGCCGTGGCGAATCCATCGTGGATGCGTCGATCGGCGTGCTCCTCGACGACGACGGTGCGCTGTCGATCCTCCCGAGCGCCGCGCGCGCGGTGCGCGAAGTCCCGCCGGTCGAGTGGGCCACGTACGCCCCTATTGCCGGGACGCCGGAGTTTCTGCGGTCCGTCGTCGACGACCTCCTCGGCGGTGAGCCGGAGCTGAAGGCCGCCGCGATCGCCGTCGCCACTCCGGGCGGGTCCGGGGCGCTACGGCACGCGATCGCGAATTTTCTCGAACCCGGTCACGCGCTTCTGACGACGAGCTGGTTCTGGGGGCCGTACGGGATCCTCTGTGACGAGGCCGAGCGCCGCCTCGAGACGTTCGAAATGTTCCGCTCCGACGGCGGGCTCGACGTAGCCGCCCTCGACGGCGCCCTCGCGCGTTTGCTGAAGGCGCAGGGGAGGGCGCTCGTCGTCATCAACGACCCCTGCCACAACCCCACCGGCTACTCGATGACCGACGAGGAGTGGCGCGCGATCGTCGCATGTGTCGCCGCCCGCGGCGACGAGGGGCCCGTCACTCTCCTCGTGGACTTGGCGTATTTTCTGTACAGCGCGCGGGACCCGCGCGCGCTCTTGCGTCATCTGGGTCCGCTGGTCGGCCGCGCCACCGTCCTCTTCGCGTGGAGCGCGAGCAAGTCGTTTACGCACTATGGCCTTCGCGTCGGCGCTCTCGTCGCGTGCGTGGGCGATCGAGTCGAGCGCGCAAAGCTGGAGTCGGCACTCAGCTATTCGAGCCGAGGAACTTGGTCGAACTGCAATCGCGGAGGGCTCGTCGCGATTGCGCGCCTTCTCTCCGATCCGGAATTGTCTCGTACGTGCAGTCTCGAGCGTGACGCGCTGAAGGCCCGGCTACGCGCCCGGGTGGACGCGTTCAACCGCCATGCGCAGGACCGAAAGCTTCGGTATCCGCGCTACGACGGAGGGTTTTTCGTCACCGTCTTCGACGATCGCCCTCGGCAGAAGGCCGAAGCGATGCGCGCCCGAGGCGTGTACGCCGTCCCGCAGGTGAGGGCTGGGGACGGCGGGGCGCTTCGGGTGGCGCTCTGCGCCGTGCCGGAGCGCGACATTCCGAGATTGGTCGACGCGCTTGCGCTTCCTCATACCGCGACGTGAAGGGCCTGGACGGCGCTTTTGAAGAGCGGCATCGCCTCGCAGCGCTCTGCGTGGGCATTCAAAGACGGATACGCCGCCTCGCGCCATAGCGCGGGATGCGCCTCGCGCGCGAAGCGCAGCGCGCATGCGACCGCGATGTCGGCGTGCGACAGCGTGCCGAACCAAAACGGCCCCCCGGCCGCAGCACGCTGCTTTTCCAGGAGCTCCAGCGTCGCCGTGATCTGCGCTTGGCAACGATCCGTCCAAACCGCGCTCCGTAGGGCGTCGCCGCGAAGCACGCGCTCGTAGAGAAGGCTTACGGCTTTGTCGGCGAGCCCGGTGGCCAGGGCGCTCACGCGAAGCCCGGCGCGTCGTACGGGCCCGGTACGAGGAAGAAGCCTGCGATCGTCGGCCGACATTTCGTCGAGCGCGTCGAGAATGGCCCCGCTCTCGATGAGGACTTCCTGATCGTCCAAGACGAGGATCGGCACGCGCCGGAGCGGGTTGTATTTGGCTACTTCATCGGCCTGCGCCCAGACTGACCACGGCCGATGCTCGTAGGAGAACCCGTAGTGGTGGAGGGCTATGGCGACACGCCGCACGAACGGCGAGTCGAATTGGCCGATGAGGAGCATGGGCTCTTCCGGTAGCCCCGTGGGCGGCAGAGAGCAACGAGAGCGAAGCTCGATCGTGCTTGCTCCGACAGACCCTACGTCCTAGGCCGGATCTGCTTCCGAATCTTTTTGGCGAACGTCTTCGTGCACTGGCCGTGGCTGTCCTCGTAATCGAGGATTTCGCGGATCAGCTTCGCCTTTTCGTCGGTCGTGCTGCCAGCGCTGTCGCGCACTTCGGTGGCGAGCTGCGCGCCTTCGAAGGTGGTCGGCCACTGGGCTTTCGCGACTTCTTCCGCCTGCCTTTTGGGCTGCTGGTGATGGGAAGCCTTCGTCTTCGTGACGTCATGGAACCCCGCCGTCTCGAGCCTCCGACCGCTGCCGTGACAACTCGGACATGTCGTGGTGAGTCCAAACGAGTTCGCGATGCGACGGTCTCCCCCGCAGACGCCGCAGGGCTCGTCGAGACGCTCTGGAGTCGTCCCCCGCGTACGCGGCGACTGGTTGTTCATCGATCAATCTTACGCCATCGTGCCGCACCGCGCCCAGCATGTTCGGGGCCCGAGCGCGCCGGCTCAGCTTTGGCGGCCGTCAGAGGCACCCAACGGTCCAGATTTTTTTCCCAGTCTTGGCGTCGACCACATACGGCGGCTGGCAGTCTGGCTGAGGCGCCGGGGGAGCCGGCTGCGACGGCGAGTCGGGGCTCGCGGCCGAGGAAGGCGAATCGTCGACCCAAGACGGGGAGTCGGACGGCGACGGCGGCGAGCCTTGCGCCGCGAGCGGCACGTCCGACGCTGGGTGGGTCTGCGGAGGAGGCGACTGCGAAGCCGGGGACAACGGCGGCGCCGACAAGGACGGCGGAGCAGGCGCGAGGGTGGTCGTGCGCCGCGGCGCGAACGGGCGCCAGGACCAGTTTCGAGGCGCGGGTTTGGGCTGGTCCAGCACCGGCGGCGGATCGGGCAAGACCTCAGGCTGGCTCAACGGCGAGATCGCTTCGACCACGGGCAGAGCGGGCGCGGCCGAGACTGTCTGCACCGCACCGGAGGTCTTGCGGGGCGCATCGTGGTGACCCGCGACCGAGATCCACGCGAAGCCGGCGGCGGCCAGGCAAAGCGCGGCGAGACCGCCCACGATCATGTCTCGCAGCCGCGCTCGGGCGACCCAACCGGGCTTGGCCCGGCCGCCGGAGATGGACACCGGCCGAATGCTCGTGGGTCCCCATGTGCTCGCCGTCAAGCGGGCGGGCGCCAAGGTGCGGTTGGGTACGGCCGCATCGATCGTCAGCGGCGGCGCCGACGCGATCGGGGAGCCGACCGATTCGAGATAGCCTTCGCGAATCGCGCTCTGCATGGCGCGGAGGTCTGGCCAGCGCTTGTCCTTCGTGAACGCCAGCGCGCGGTCCACGACCCGCGCGCAGCCGGCGCTGATCTCGGGTCGGACGGTGGCGAGCGCCGGGGCCGCCTGCGTCATCGCGTTGGTCAGCTCCTCGTGAATCGAGCTCCCATCGTGCACGCCGCGGCCGGCGAGCAGGTGAAACATCGTCGCGCCGCAAGCCCACAAGTCACTGAGCTCGTCCACCTCGTCGAAGAGTCCGCGCGCGTGCTCCGGCGCCATGTAAGCGGGGGTCCCGATGAGCGCGCCGGCCTGCATGCCTCCGGAGGCGAGTTCTCGGAGCCTTGCGATCCCGAAGTCGAGGACTTTCACCTTCCCCGCGCGCGTCAAGAAGATGTTCTCGGGCTTGATGTCCCGATGCACGATGCCCTTTGCGTGGGCTGCGACGAGCACATCGAGCATCTGGTCGGCGACCACGAGCACTTCGTGTTCCGGCATCCGGCCTCCCGCGCGGAGGCGCCGCTCTTCCAGCGTTTCGCCGTCCAGGAGCTCCGTGACCAAAAACAGCGACCCGTCGTCCGCCACGTCGTCGTCGAGGACGCGGACTGCCCCGTCGTGCTCCACCGAATTGGCGACGTATCCCTCCCAGAGGAACCGGTCTCGCACGAATGTGCTCGTCGATACCTCGGAGTGTAGGATCTTCACCGCCGCGCGACTGCCATTCCGGTGTGTCGCCGCGTACACCGCAGCCGCTCCGCCGATTCCCAAGAGGACGTCGAGACGCCACTTGTCGCGTAATGTGGTTCCGACCCGAGCTTGCGCGCGGGCCAAAAGCGGATCTGGAAGACCGCTCGACTGGGCCACCGGCTCCCCCGGCGGCGGCAAGGCTTCGCTGCCTCCGTCCATCCTACCGTCCCTATAAGGCAATCCTGGCCTCTTTAGTATAGCCGACCCCGGATCCAAAACTACTCCAGACGCATTTGGCGTGCACTTCAGTTCGAAAGCAACATTCGCACCCGAACGGACGGCCCATTTCGCGTTCGAGCGCGATCGTCATTCGCTCGTTTTGCCAACGAACGTTAGGTCGGCTGCCTCGCTCGAGCTGTCCTCTTTTTGTCTACCGTCTCTTGACGAGCTCTTGACGAGATCGTCTTGACGAGAGCGCTTGTGCCAACAAGGCTGGGGGGCTACCGCCAATGGGCACAAGGTGGCTTTCGCGCATCGGCGTGGCCTTCGCCCTCGGCGGGCTCTTGCAGGCTTGCCAGGCGAACGACCCCATCGCCGACACGGCTGGAAACGGCCGCGCGACCGTCCCCGGCAGTGCGCAGGGGGCGTGCGGGCCCGGTCGCGCCGGCTGCGCGTGCGAAGGTGACGGACTCGTGGCGAACTGTGGAACGTTGGCGGATCGCCACGGTGACTACGTCACGTGCGCGATGGGTCGGTCCGTTTGCGAGGGGGGCCGATGGGGAGCGTGCATCACGAACACACTTGTCGGCAGGAGCCTCGTGGGCCCTCCGGCGGGCGCACGCTCTCTCCGCGCACTCTCGACGACCCTTGCCTGTCCGTCGACGTCGCCCCAATGCGTGGACCCATGCGACCCGAACCCGTATACGCTCACCGTCAGCGGCGCGGGCGACGTCGACGCGTCTGGAACGGCCCTGGGGGACGGCGGACTCACGCTCGCCTCGACGTGTCGCGGGATGTCCTGTCAGGTCGCGGCCGATTGTCCCAGCGGCAGCCCGACGACCCTCGCCGGCACGGTCTACGACCCCGCGGGCGCCCGTCCGCTCTACAACGCATGGGTCTATGTCCCGCGCGACCCGTCCGGCTCGCTCCCGCCGTTTTCACCGGGCGCGTCGTGCGACTCTTGTGAGGCCGCGAGCGGAATCGACGCCGTGACCCTCGCACGGACCGCGGCCGACGGGTCCTTCGTCTTGCCGAATGTTCCGTCGACCGATGTCGCCCCCGGCAATTCCATTCCGCTCGTCGTGCAGATGGGGAGATGGCGCCGCGCAGTCATGCTCTCGGGCGTTCCGAAGTGCACGACGGTCACGGTCGATTCGAGTAACTCACGTCTGCCGCGCAGCCAATTCGACGGTTATGGCGGCCGAGCGGACATCCCCAAAATGGCGATTGCCACCGGGGGGCAAGACCCCATCCAGTGCCTTCTCCTCAAGATGGGCGTCGACCCGGCCGAGTTTCAGATACCCGGCGGAACGCGACGGGTCGATTCCTACGTGGACTTTGCCGGGGGGGGCATGGATTTCTCGCCCCCGATGACGGCACCTCCCAAGTCGGCGCTCGTCGGAAGCCTCGCCACGCTGATGAACTACGACCTTGTCATCTTGCCGTGCGCCGGCACGCCCCCGAACGACCCGAGCGGTACCTACCCGGTCGATGACGACTTTGCCGACAACGTTTCGGCGTATGCGAACGCCGGCGGACGGGTCTTCGCGACGCATTTCGGTTTCACGTGGCTCGCGACTCCGGCCAACGCGTCCGTCGGCGGCGCGCCGGGGCTCGTCGCGAGTTCTACCAACCCTGCGACGGGGCTCCCCAATCCGTTCTTCGGTATCGCGGACTGGAACCTCGATTCTCACGCGTACGGCTCGGCGACCGCGGACATCGACACGACGCTCCCCGGCAATCGGGCGTTCTCTACGTGGCTCGAGAACGCGGGCGCCTCGACCACGCCGGGAGAGCTGACGCTCACGCTTGCGCGCCACGACGTCGACCGCGTCAACCCGCCGGCCCAAGAGTGGATTCGCAACGGCGCGGCGCCGGGCGAGCCGTTCTACTTTTCGTTCGACACGCCTCTTGCGACCGTCGATGCCGGCGTCCAGGCCTGCGGTCGCGTAGGCTTCGCCGACTTCCACGTGTCGTCCGCCGCGCTCACCCATTCCGGCGGCATCTGCGACACGGACTCCGACTGCGGATTTACCGCGACATGCAGCAATCTTGGAACGATTGGCACGTGCGCGCCGACGCCCTGCGCGACCTCCCACGATTGCGGTGAAAGCGGGGCTACCTGCACGGGCGCAAAGCCGAGCACGTGCAGCGCGCAGGCGTGCGCGAGCGACAGCGACTGCGACAGCAACATTTGCAATGGCGGAGTGTGCAGCTGCACGGGCGAAGACCCCCAGCAGTGCGCCAGCGGCGTCTGCACAAGCGGCGCGTGCGTCCCATCGACCGAGCCGTGCGCGCGAGACGAGCAGTGCGGCAGCACCGAAGCGTGCGCGGGCGGCGTCGCCGGTACGTGTGTGAAGACGTGCACGAGCGACGGCGACTGCGGCGGAGAGATCTGCGTGGCCGGCTCGTGCCGGGGGTGCCGGGCGGAGACCGATTGTCCCAGCCACGCGTGCAAGGGCGGCACCCCGTCGACTTGCTCGGCCTCGTCCGACTTGTTTCCGCTGGCGTGCGCGCGGTCGGACCTCACGCCTCAGGAAAAGGCGCTCGAATTCTTGCTGCTCGATCTGACGTCCTGTGGCTCGCAATCCGTGAACCCGAGCGCTTCGCCGACGGCCGCTCCGGCGGCGTACGAGCGCGCCACATTTACCGAAGACTTCGCGGCGACTTGCGCGGCAGGGACGCGGCCGATCTGGCGAGAACTCGACTGGCAAGCCACTATCCCGGACACCGCGTCGGTCGTCTTTGCCGCTCAGTCGGCCGACCCGTCCGCCGACGGCGGGCCGCCGGACTACGGGGCCACGATGCCCGTCGAACTCGCCACCGCGACGACGAGTACGGTGCTACCTGGCTTCGACGTCGCGCTCATCGATACCGGGACGACGGGCGCCTTCAACCTCGCCACTCCCGCCGCCGTTTCGAGGAGCAACCTGCGCCTTACGGTGACCATGAGCCCGACGTCGGACACGACGAAACCGCCCACGCTCATTCAGTGGCAGATAAAGGCCGACTGCCTGGCGGCGGAGTGACTCCGCGATGCGGAACTCGCGGCGGCTGAAGATCGAACGAGGGGCCGCATTCGGCCTCTTGCTTTCGTGCACGCCGACCTCCATTCCGGGCGCGCTCGACGACACGCGACCCCACCCCGTCGCGGACGCGGCCGCGGCGGATGCCGCTTCGACGGACGTCGCGTCGCCGCAGCCGCCGCCCGAGGACGGCGCTCGAAACGCAGCCGTTGCCGTGGACGCCGAAGACGGCGAGACGGCCATGGACGAACCGCCGATAGACGCACTCGCCGACGACGCGTCGCTTCCGGCGGACGCGCCCCATTCCGCACCTCGTTGCGACCCGACGCATCGATGGAGCGCGTCTTTGCGAATCGCGTCGGTGCCCCAGGCTGCCTTCGCTCGCTTTGGCGGCGTCGGCGCCGACGAGCTCTCGATCGCGTGGACCTCCGCGGACGGCACGATCGACGTGGCCGATCGCGCGGCGCGCGGCGCTCCCTTCGGGGATCCGTCCGCCATCGACACGACGTCCACGCCCGTGGCCCTGGATCGCGTCGCGCTCGACGCGACGGGAATGGTCGTTTTCGCGGTGTCGGCCGACCGCACGAAATTCGTGGCTTTCAATCGCGCTGCGGTCGGCGCCGCGTGGTTGCCGTCCGTGCCGCTTCAATTCGACCGAATCCATTCCATGGCTTCCACGGAGGTAGGCGACCAGTTCTTTGCGCCCGTGCTGGGCGCCGACGGCCGGTCCTTCTTTTTCGCGCTGACCTCGTCGGGGGGAACCCCGGTGCTCTACGAATCCAAATGGGACGTGCAGGCAGACGCTTGGGCCACCGGCGTGCCGCTCGCAAATCCCGAGCTGTCGAGCGCGAATGGGGCGGCGCCGACCTACGCGACCGGCGCGTCGTCCGACGCGTTGACTCTCTTCTTTCACGACGGCGTATCTGGACTCGAGCGCGCCGCATGGCGCGATAGCGCGACGTCGGCCTTCAGCCGTTTCACGGACATCGCGACCATCGGCGAAGCGGCGCCGAACGATCGCTGCGACACCCTCTACTACCAGGGCACCGACCCGGGCGACGGCGGCGCGTTCATCGCCCAATGAAGCGGGTCAACGCCTGCAAGCCAATCATCGCGAGCGCACCCAGAACACCGGCCGCGACGTCGTCGAGGACGATCCCCCAACCCGACGGCAGCCTCTCCAGGCTTCGTACCGGCCAGGGCTTGACGACATCGAACAGCCGAAAAAGGACGAAGCCGGCGACCACCGAACGAAAGGACGGCGCCGCGACCGGTAGCATCGTGATGAGCAATCCCGCGACCTCGTCGACGACCACGAGCTGAGGGTCTTTCTTGTGGAGCTCGCGGGCCACGACGGACGCGGCCCAGACACCGATCGCGGTGACGGCGACCGCCGCGGCCAGAACCCCCAATCGCCCGCCGCGGACCGCCAGCAGATAGAGCGGGACGGCGCCGAGCGCACCGGCCGTGCCCGGCGCGATCGGCACGAGGCCGCAGCCGAACCAGGTCGCGATCGCCCACGCCGCCTTGCTCGACGCGGGCCTCACGATGTCCCGCCGTTCGGCGTGGGCGTCTTCTCCGTCGACAGCGCCTGCGAGCTCCCTGCGAACGCCGACGCGGCAACCGGCGCGGGCGATGCCACGCGCGACCGGCCGAGCGCTCGGGCTAGGCCGACGACGCCGAGGCAGTACGCCATTCCCGCCAATTCGTCGAGAACCCAATGATGATCGAGGTACGCTGCCGCGAAGCACATCAGCGCGAAGAACGCTGCGCTCGCCGCTCGCCAGCGGGTCTGCATCACCGCCCAGCCTTCGACGACGACGAGGAGCGCGTAGGCCACGTGCAGGCTGGGCATCGCCCCGAAGACATCGCTCGCTCGTCCGTACATGCCCGCGAAGTAGTGGACGCCGAGCGCGGCGTCGACGCGCGCCAAATTCGGCCCTTCGCTCGCGGGCGCTCTCATGTCGATGTGGCAGCCGTGCGCGTGGAAGTACCAGGGGGCTGCCGCCGGATACACGTGATACGTCACGAATCCCGCGAGATTGAGCGCAAAAAAGCACCAAGCGAAGCGGAGCATGCGCGGGTAGTCTCGAACGTACAACCAGCCCGCGCACGCGGCGCAAACGAAGATGAACATTCCGTAGGGAACCGCGCAGACCCCGTCGAGTACGGGCGAAGAATGGGCCTGAAACCAGTCGTGCACCGTGACGCGCTGCCCGTTCATCTCCACGCCGAAGAGCGCGAGCTCGTGCGCCCGCAGATCGCACAGGTGCACCTCGCCGGGCGACAGTCCTACGTTTTCCACGACCTTCATCGAATCGTAGAGCACCCCGACGAGCCCGAGCGGATAAGCGCCGAGAAGAAGCTTGCGCGACCGGGGCCCGACGCTGAAGAGCGTGAGGACCAGGCCGAGGACCGCGGCGTTCTCCCAGTGAAACTGCCTCCTCGCCGCCGCCCAGATCGCGTGTGCGACGAAGGGCAGCGGTGTAGCGATCGTCCATCCGGGCCAGAGCGAGCGGAGATGGTGGAAGAAGCGAGTCGTCATCGCTCATCCGCTCTCCCAGTCGCGGCTCCGCTTCACGAGATCGAACACCTCGCGGAGAATCGCGACGCAATTCATGGCCGTCGCGCGATCGATGGTCAGCGCAGGCTGGATGCGAAAGCTGGGGGCATAGGACATGGTGAGGAGCCCCCGCTGGACGCACGCGTCGAAAATGCGGCGGGTGACGGTGCGAGCGAGCGGCTCTTTCGTCTTCTTGTCGCGCACGAGTTCGAGCCCGATGAAAAGGCCGCGCCCGCGGACGTCTCCCACGAACGGATAGTCATCCACGAAGGCACGGAGGGCGCCGAGCATCGACGCGCCGACCGCCCGTGCGTTCTCGACGAGCGCTTCGCCTTCGATGGCGCGAATCGCAGCGGCTCCGGCCGCGGCCGCGAGGGGGTTTCCGCCGTAGCTCGAAGACGATCCGCTCGGGTTGCTCCACGGCTTGGCGCTCGCGATGGCATCGCTGGTCAAGAGGCCGGACAAGGGAAAGCCTCCGCCAAACGCCTTTCCGATCGTCACCACGTCGGGTCGCACGCCGGAGTGCTGCACTCCCCACCAGAGTCCCGTCCGGCCGAAGCCCGTGATCATCTCGTCGGCGACGAGCAACGCGTCGAGTTCGTCGGCGACGGAGCGGACGGCGGGGAGAAAGTCGTCCGGTGGAACGACGTTCCCGGCGGTCCCCTGCATCGGCTCCACGAACACGGCCGCGACGGCGCCCGCGGACGTGGATTTGAGCTGCTTTCGCCCGACCTCGACGCATCCGATGCCGCACGACGGATAGGACGCGCCAATCGGGCATCGATAGCAGTCGGCATAGGGGACGAGGTGCGTTCCGGAAGCCATCGGCCCGAGACCGTGCTTCGAAGCGGACCCCATCAGGCTGAGCGCCCCCAGTGTCTTTCCATGAAAGGCACCCCAAAAAGACACGAACTCGTGCTTGCGCGTGTGGCTCTTCGCGAGGCGCATCGCGCTCTCCACGGCCTCGGCGCCGCTCGAGTAGAGCTGTGCCCTGTGCAGCCGGGGGTCCGGCGCGTGCACAGCCAGGCGCTCCAGGAGATCGACGCGGGCTTCGCTCGTGAACGAGCCTACGTGCGCCCGGGCCACCTGGCCTTGAATCGCCTCGACGACGGCCGGGTGGGCATGTCCGAGCGCGTTCACCCCAATCCCGCCGATCAAATCGAGGAATGTGTTCCCGTCGACGTCCGTGACCGCGCTCCCCTCGGCGTGGTCCACGGCAATACCCGCCAGAACGGCGTAGCCCTGAAGCCCGGGCGCGATGTGGGCTTCCTCGCGCCGGCGGAGCTCTCGGCTCTTCGGACCGGGCACTACCGTCGCGACGTGCGCTTTCTGGTTGGGAGGGTGAGACGGGCGGGTCATTTCGCTCGTCCCTCGCGAAAAACGAACCGGCGCTGGACCGGGAAGTTCCAGCACAGGCTGACGGCCACGGCCACCAGTGCCCTCGCGACGACGTATTGCACCCGCGCGACGTCATGCAAAAGGTATTCGCCCAGGGCGTTCCAGCCCCCGCTGGCGGCCGAGACGACCGCGTAGCGAAGCGCCTGGTTCGCCGGGTGGTCGGGCGCAGCGTGGAAGATCCATCCCCGCCCCAGCCAGAAGTTCACGAGCGCACCCAGCGCCGCGCCGACGACCGTGCCCGCCACGGGCGAGGCGTCGAGCGACTCGACGCAAAGAATCATCGCTCCGAAGTCGAGCCCACCTGCGACCATGGCTCCGAGCTGGTGCCTGGCCAGCGTTTGCCAGACTCCGGCTTCGTCGGCGTCAGGGGAGCGCGTCGCCTGCGGCAGCATGCGCGTCTCCCGGCATACCCTTCGAGCCGTGTGGCTCGCGCGACTTGGACCGGCACGGCTTGCGGACTGCCCGCGCGACGGCGTGTAGTCGGTGCACGGCCGACACATTGCCGACGGTCGCGACGAGCGCGAGCGCGGAGAACAAAGGCACGTGTCCGACCCAAGTCGGCAGCCCCCAGCGTGCCACCGCCCCGGCGGCCAGAGGGGTCAGGGCCGCGCCGAGCACCAGGTACACGGCGCGCTCCTGGCGGCGCATCGCGCCTCGCGGTACTTCCACCCGGAATGCCTCGGCCTTCGCGCTCGCGTAACTGACCATGACCGAACCCGCGGTCGCGGCGAGCGCCAGGCCGACGGCCAGCGCGTCGCTCCGCGCCGAGAAGACCAGTCCCCCGAGAAAGAAGAGCTCCGTGTAACGGTCCACGGCGGCGTCGAGGACTTCCCCCGCCTCGCTCGCGGTCCCGGTCTCGCGCGCGATCATTCCATCGAGTGCATCGCAAATCGACGACACGAAGCCGAACGCCGCGCCCACCCCGAAGTGTCCCAGCGCAAACGACACACCCGCGCACGCCCCCAGGGCGAGGGAGCCCCAAGATACGGCGTTTGCCCCGATGCCGATCGCCACGCACGCGCTCGCCGCGGGGTGCATGGCCCAATAGCCCATCTGCATCGGCCCTTTGCCGAGAAGCGGCGAGCCGCCCGCACGATCGACCCGCGAGTGGCGTGCGGCGCCGAACCGCGCCACGCGCATCGCGTAGGCCGCCGAAGCGGCGAGCACGACGACGACGAGCGCCAGCGAACACGCGCGGTCGATCACGCGACCCTCACCAGCGGAGTCTGCGAGAGCGTAAGCTCGCGGGAGCCGTGGAGCGCAGACGCGTAAGCCATCGTGATGAGCTCCACGCAACGCACGCTCGACTCGGTCTCTCGGCTGACGAAGTCCTCGCGGCGGACTGCGTCGGCAAATTGCTCGAGAAGCGAGCGGAACCAGCCCACGTGGCTCGCGTCCATCCATCCGGACGCCACTTCCTGTTTCTCGACCTTCCACGTGGTCTGTCCCTCGTCGGTCTCGCCGTTCATCACGGCGACTTCGACGTCGTCGTCCTCCACGCGCACCGCTCCGCGCTCGCAGTGAACCGTGTAGATGACCTTGCGAACGCCCGCGGTCCACGTCAGGTGTGCCGTCGCCGTGCCGTTGGGGAACGTGATCGCGCACGCGAAGTTGTCTTCGGTATCGAAGTTGCCGAGCGTCGACGTCTTTGCGGTGATCGAGGTTGGATAGGCACCGAGCCAGTCGAAGGCGAGATAGAAGGTGTGGCTTCCGTGGTCCATCGCGATGCCACCTCCGGAAAACTGTTTTTCGCGGCGCCAGTCGCGACGCCACTCGCGAACGCCCTTCGCGTGCGTCGTCCGGAACGTTTGTAGGGTCACGAGCCGCACACGACCGATTTCGCCGGCGTCCAAGATCCGGCGAACGGCCTTGATGACGGGCGCGTGTTTGTAATTGTGGCAAGGAAAGAGCACGCGCCGCGCCTGGCGAGCCTGGGCCACCATGCCTCGTGCTTCGTCCGCGCTGGTGGCGAGTGGCTTCTCGCATAGGACGTGCAGGCCGCGGGCCAGCGCAGCCTGCGCGACGCGTGCGTGATCGGAGGGCGGCGTTGTCACGTCCACGAAGTCGATGCGCCCGCGCTCGGCTTCGAGCATGCCGAGGTGGCTCTCGTAGATGCGGGCGGCGGGAAGCGCCGAGCGGGCCTTTTCGCGTCGCGCTGCGCACACGTCTGCCACAGCGACGATCTCGAAGTCCGTTTCTCCCGGCCGCGAGTAGGCGGGCAGATGTCCGTGCTCGGAGATGAACCCGTAGCCGACGATGGCGCCTCGCAGCGCCCGAGGCGGCGGCGTGCGAAGGCGATCGGTCATAGGGCGGGGTATCCCGGGTGCGACATCGTTCGGAGGAGCGGGCTGCGCTCGCCTCGGGGGCAATCGAGCCGAGCCTGACGACGACTGCGCTGCAAGACGTGGTCCTCGCCGCACTCGTCGATGGTAGGTTGCGCTACGTCGCCTCGAGCGAGGGCCGATTTGTTACGCTACGGTCCGGCATGGCCCCGATATTCGACCCCATCCAGAAGGCAAGAAAGGTTGCCGAGCAAGCCGCTCAGGCCGCGCTCGACGTCACCGGTCGCGTTGCCTCCGCAACGAGCGAAATC
>CAZVPE010000047.1:17248-29355 GCA_964628155.1 uncultured Polyangiaceae bacterium
CGGTTGCAAAGTGGCATCCAAATCGCCGGCATGAAACCACGCGGCATCGCCATCGAAATGGGTATTCCGCCGTCGGTCGTCGTGAAGTTCGGCTGAGGGCGGCGCGGATTCGAAGGTCGTGGAGAGCCGGACGCAGCCCTACAAATTCCCCCACTCGTTCCAAGACCCGTCGTACACGGCCACGTCGTCCCGACCGAGCATGCGGAGCGCCTGGAGCGGCACCGTGCAGGAAACGCCGCCGTTGCAATAAACCACGATCTCGGGAGGCAGATTCGCGACGTCGATTCCCGCTTCCGCGAAAACGCGAGAAAGCTGATCGTCGGGCAAGAACGTGCCCGTCTCTGGGTCGACCAACCGAGCGTAAGGCACATTTCGCGCACCCGGGATGTGACCGGCGCGGCCCGAAGCGCTGACTTTCCCTTCGTATTGCTCGGGAGGTCGGGCATCGACGAGAAGGACATCGCTCTTGCCCAGCGACTTCGTCACCTCCTCGGCCGTTCTGCGAAGCGCGGGTCGGGGTCGTGCCGTGAAGTGTGCGGGCACGCGTTCGGGGGTCTCGCGCGACGTCGGACGGCCCTAGGCGATCCACCGCGAAAAGCCCCCGTCCAGGACCCGCACCGCGTCGTGGCCGTAGTAGCGCAGAGCCCAGGCCAATCGCCCTGCGAAGATGTGATCGTAGTCGTCGTAGGCCACCACCAGCGTGTGGTCTCCGATTCCGAGTTCGCCCATCTTGGCCGCGAACGCATCGGGTTGCGCGATCTGGACAGGAACGGGATCGAGCGGATCGACGATATCCCGAGTCCAGTCGACGAATACCGCTCCCGGTACATGCGCGGCCTCGTAGTCCTCCCGCTTCGCGACGTATCGTGGATGGCTGCCAGGCGGCAGCACTTTGCCGCGGACGTCGACGACGCACAGCCTGGGGGCGCCGAGGTTGGCCCCGAGCCAGTCGGTGGAAACGAGGACCGAGTCGCGCAGGCTCACGGCGTGTGCTTTTCGATCATGGCCCCTAGGCGAGGCACGGCGGCTTCGACGTTCTTCTTCGCGCTTCCGCGGAGCTTCTCGTACGTGCCCTTGACCATCGCGCTCTTCGCACGCTTGGCTTTCTCGTCGGTTATCGACAGCAGCGCGTCGGCGACGCGGGAGGCGTTGGCTTCGAAGTGTTCGCGCACGCCGTGACCCTGAGCCTTCGCTTCTTGGTACAGCGGGTCGAGCGCCCGAGCGAACTCCGGCAATAGGTCGGTCACGGCCTGGCGGACGAAGCCCGGCTTGACCCCTTGCACGGCCTTGTAGCCCGCTTTGATCGCGAGGCCCGTCAGCCCGCCTTTGTCGGCCACTTCGGAGTCGATGAGGCCCATGCAATCGTCCACGACGGCGGTTTTCTTCGATTCGTCGGTCAGGGCTTCGGTCAAGTTGGGCATTGACGCGCGTTCCTTTCGGACCCTGCGGCTTAGCACAGCCCGAGCAGCCGCGGTCGGTTGACACCTTGCGTTAGAAGGTCCACACAGGCAACGGGGGTCGATCCCGGGCTCCACGGCGGCAGGTCAATGGACAAGCGAGCATGCTCCCCATGAGGGCCACGGCCAACGGACGAGGGGCCGAGTTCGCAGCTCAGGGACGGGATCGCATCGCAATCGTCCGGGGCCTCCGCACGCCGTTCGCGAAGCGAGGCACGGCGCTCGCGAACGTCAGCGCACTGGAACTCGCCAAACTGGCGGTCACCGAGCTCCTGGCGCGCGCCGATCTCCCCGCACGCGAAGTCGAACTCGTCGTGTACGGACAGGTCACTCCGAGCGTCGAAGCGCCGAACATCGCGCGCGAAATCGTCCTCGGCTCCGACATGCCGAAAACCATCGAGGCGTTCAGCGTGAGCCGCGCTTGCGCCACCAGCCTCCAGGCATTGACCAGCGCGGCCGAGGCGATGCTCGCGGGGCGTTGCTCCGTCGCCGTGGCCGGGGGTGCCGACAGCGCGAGCGACGTTCCGATCACGGTCAGCAAGCCTCTTGCCCGAGCCTTGGCCGAGGCGAGCAAGGCGAAGGGACTCCGCGAAAAGATCGCCGCGTTCGCCTGTCTGTCGCCGAAGGACTTGGTACCGATCCCTCCCGCTGCGCGTGAGCCTTCGACCGGCCTGCTCATGGGCGAGAGCGCCGAGAAGATGGCCCAGGAGGCCGGCATCGGCCGCGAAGAGCAGGACGCGTTTGCGCACCGCAGCCACGTGCGCGCGGCGAAGGCGTGGGAGAGCGGCGTGTTCGCGGAAGAAGTAATGCATGTCCTGCCACCGCCGACGTTCGATCGAGCCGTCGTCCGCGACAACGTCGTTCGACAGGGCTCGACGCCCCCAGCCTACGCGAAGCTCAAGCCGGCGTTCGACACTCGGTACGGAACCGTCACCGCCGCCAATTCGTCGCCGCTGACCGACGGCGCGAGCGCTCTTCTTCTCATGACCGAGGCGAAGGCCAAGGCGCTGGGCTACGAGCCGCTCGGCTTTCTGAGGTCCTGGGCGTACGCGGGGCTCGATCCGGGCGGCTGGATGTTGATGGGACCGTCGTACGCGACTCCCAAGGCGCTCGACGCGGCGGGGATCAAGCTGAGCGATCTCACGATCATCGACATGCACGAGGCGTTCGCGGCGCAGGTACTCTGCAACCTCAAAATGTTCGCGTCGAAGAAGTTCGCGGCCGAGCGGCTCGGGCGGAGCGATGCGATCGGAGAGGTCGACATGGACCGCTTCAACGTCCACGGAGGATCGATCGCGCTCGGTCATCCGTTCGCCGCGACCGGTGCCCGAATGGTCACGACTGTGCTCCGCGAGCTGAGGCGCCGCGGCGGCGGGCTGGGACTCGCGACGGTGTGCGCGGCGGGCGGGTTGGGCGCGGCCGTCGTGCTCGAGGCAACGCCGTGAGCGCCGCGCGCTCGGTGTCGAGCGACCAACCCCACGCGGCCGACGTGGCCGTCGACGTGCGCCGCGACGGCGTCGCCTTCGTCACGCTCGACTCCACGCGCGCTCATGGCGCGCTGACGCCGAGCTTCGCGGCGCAGCTCGCGGCCGCGGCGGATCGCATCGAACGAGATGCGAGCATCGCCGCCGCAGTTCTCACGGGTGGCCCGCGGGGACGGCAGCTTCCGGGCGCTGCCGCGGAACCCGCGGCCGAGCCGCTCGCGCTGGCGACCGACATCGACCTGCTCCGATCGATCAAGTTCGCCACGGACGCCGAGAGGCTCGCCCGGGACGCAGGCATCTTGCTGCGGAGATTGGAGGGCTTGAAGAAGCCGCTCGTCGCTGCCGTTCACGGGGCGGCGCTCGGCGGTGGCTTCGAGCTCGCGCTCGCCTGTCACGCGCTCATCGCCTCCGACGATCCGCGAACGACCCTTGGATTTCCAGAAGTGGGCCTCGGGCTCATCCCGTCGGCGAACGGCATGCTTCGCGTGGCCCAGCGCGCCGGGAGTCGAGCGGCGATCGACCTCGTGCTCGGCGGCAAGCCCATCACGGGGCGGCGCGCGTTGGCGCTCGGCCTCGTCGACGACCTCTGCGCTCGCGCGATCGTGCTCGACGTGGCTGCCCGCCGCGCGAAGGCGCTCGTCGGCAATCTGCCGAGGGTGCGGAGCGGCCGTCGCGACGTCGTCGCTTTCGCGATCGAGGGAAACCCGGTGGGGCGCGCCCTCGTATTCGCCAAGGCGCGAGAGCGGTTGCGCGCCAAGACGAGCGGCCACTATCCAGCGCCCGAGCGCGCGCTCGACGTGCTCGAGGAGCTCGGCCGAAAGGGGTTCGATGCGGCGGCGGAGCTGGAGGCAAAGGCGTTCGGAGAGCTCGTGGTGAGCGAGACGGCGCACCGCCTGATGGAGCTTTCTGACGCGACGGCCGATCTGAAGAAGAGCTCCGCCGCCGGCGAAGGCTCGAAGGATTCTTTGCGAGCGCGCGACGTCGAGCGGGTCGGGATCATCGGCGGCGGCTTGATGGGAGGCGGGATCGCAACCGTGTCGGTGACGTCGGGGGTGTCGGTGCGGCTCAAGGAACGGGACGACCCCTCGGCAGGGCATGCGATGAAGGCGGTCTCGGTGCAGCTCGACGCCCGCGTGGGTCAGGGACCGTTCACCTCCCTCGACCGCGATCACGCGTTTGCGCGTCTCTCGGCAACGACGGACTACTCCGGGATGCGTCACGCCGATCTGGTGATCGAGGCGGTGTTCGAGGACGCCGTGCTGAAAAGGGGAATCGTGCGCGACCTCGAGGGGGTGGTGGCTCCGACGTGTGTGCTCGCGTCGGCCACGTCGTCGATTCCCATCGCGACGATCGCACTGGGCGCAAGGCTCCCGGAGCGGGTCGTCGGGATGCACTACTTCAGCCCGGTCGCGAAGATACCGCTCCTCGAAGTGGTCCGCGCCGACAAGACCGAGGCTTGGGCCGTGGCGACTGCGGTCGGACTCGGCAGCCGCCAAAAGAAGACGGTCATCGTGGTCAAAGACGGCCCTGGTTTTTACACGACGCGAATTCTGGCTCCCTTCGTGCACGAGGCCGCGCAGCTTCTCGGCGAGGGAGTGGCGGTCGAAGCCATCGATCGTGCCATGATCGACTGGGGGTTTCCGATTGGCCCCCTCCGCCTCCTCGACGAGGTCGGGATCGACGTCGCCGCGCGTGTCGCCCAGCTGCTGCACGACGCCTTCGGCGAACGGATGACCCCACCGCGAGCTCTCTCCGAGCTCGTGGTGGACGAGCGCCATGGGCGCAAGAATGGCCGCGGCCTCTATCGCTACGACGAACGGGCGCGGGCCGAGGGCGGGGCTCGTGCGGCGGACGCGGGAATCTATGCGCTGCTCGGGGTTCGGCCCACGACGACTCTTCCGGTCGAAGAGATTCAAATGCGGTGTGCCCTGCCGATGATCAACGAGGCGGTGCGATCCTTCGGAGAAGGCGTCATCGGTTGCCCGCGCGACGGTGACGTGGGCGCCGTGCTCGGGCTCGGCTTTCCCCCATTTCGCGGCGGGCCGTTTCGGTATGTCGACACGATTGGAGCCGCGGACGCTTTGCGACGTGTGCAAGGTTACGCGGATCGCTTCGGCGAGCGCTGGAGGCCGGCTCCGCTCCTCGTACACATGGCTCGAAAAGGGGAGCGCTTCTATCTCTGAGTTTTGGAGGGGCGCCTACGCAGGGACTGTTTCGACGGAAGCCGCTTCGCTCGGGGCCGCAGCCACTTCCGGCCGAGTCGCGCGCAGCGCTCGCAGGCCCGCCAGGTCGAGGGGAGCCACCAGCGTTCCATCCGGGCGCCGAGCGCCGAGGGCCACACGGACCGCCCTGTGCGGAACGTCGGAATCGCCGCAGACGGCTTCGATCACCTCGGCGATTTTCACCCCGCCCGAGCCGCGCACTTCGACGTCGACCGCGAGCGGCACGAGGTCGCCCAGGATGCCGGCGCGCTCGAGTTCGCGTCGCGCCTGTTCCGTTACCTGGAGGGAGAGCAAGAACCCGCGTACGTCGACACGCTTGCCAATGCCTTCGATACGCCGGACGACGGGCAGCTCTCGGGCGGCGAGGGCCTGCTCGACCCGCTCGCGCAGCCAGCCTTCGCCCCCCCGCCCGACCACCGCGGCCAGCGGGATCCCCACGGCGTAGCGCGCGGTGTCGACCACCCGCGTGATGCCGAAATCGCCCGAACCGAGCAGGGCACCGCCCGCGAATCGCAGCCCTCGCTGCGCGCCGGCCGAGAGAGACTCGAGGAGCGCGGCGGGATCGAGGTCCGCCGCGATCTTGATATCGACCGCTTCGCCGAGGCTCGCGACGCCCAGCGACAGCGCCGGCCCGAAGATCATGTCCGGTTTCGGGTGAAAGCCCCGTGAGTAGAAGAGCGGAAGCTCGAGCCGCCGAAACGCCCGCGGCAGGGCTCGGATGACGTCGAGATGCGACAGGAACGCGGAGGGACCGAGCTTTTCGTAGACGAAGCGGTACCGCCTGGGCTCGCCCTGGGCTTCGCGCGGACGCGGGCGCCGCGCCTCCACTCCAGCCGCGGGCGACGGCGCGGCGGCCCGAGGCTCGGCGGCGCCGAGTTTGCGGAGGAAGACGAGGCGCTGTTCGCGCATCGCCCCGAGGTCGCATGCGATGCCGCAGTCGTAACAAACCAGGTTTCTCGTATCGGCCGCCGCGTCCTTCAAGTTCGTGGCGTGCACGAACGCGCCGGCCACCTTTCCGCAGGGAAGGGACAGTCGGTCCTTGTAAGCCTTTCGATACTCACGGAGCAGAAATCCGTCTTCGAGGCCGACGTCGATATGATCCCAGGGAAGGCGCGCGGTCGTCGGGATCGTTCCCAAGTACTTGGCAGGATCGACCCCTTCGGCGGAGAAGGCCTCCTCCCAGACGTGCATCTTCTTTTGGTCTTCCCACGAATCGAATCGGGCGCCCGCGCGGTAGGCGCGCTCGAGCACCGGAGCCAGCGAGCGATCCCCCCGAGCGAACACGGCTTCCAGCCACGAAGTGTCGCAATCGTGAACGCGCAGATCGACTCCGGCGGCCCGAGCCTCCTCGTGGAGCCAACGCTGTTTTTGCTCCACGTCCGCGGGCATGTCCATCGCGCACCACTGAAATGGCGTGTGCGGTTTGGGAACGTGAGTCGACACGCTGACGACCACTTTGGGCGTGCCCGGGACGCCGAGAGCCTTCTTCACGCGCTTGCCGATCGCACGCGCTCGGCCGCCGACGCGCGGAATCGCGCGAACGTCCTCTTCTTGCTCGGTCGGAAGACCGATCATGAAATAGAGCTTCATGCTCTGCCAGCCGCGGGAGAACACCCGCTCGGCGGTTTGCATCAACTGCTCTTCGGTCACGTTCTTGTTGATGACGTCTCGCATCCGCTGGGTTCCGGCTTCGGGTGCGAACGTCACGCCGGTGGCGCGGACGCGCGCGACGTCGTCGAGGACGTTCTCCTCGAGGCCGTACGCCCTCAGGCTCGAGACGCCGAGCGACACCTGCCGCGGGGCGAGCTCGTCGGCCACTTTCTTCACGAGCGGCGCAATGCATGAGTAGTCCGCGGTGGAGAGCGAGGTCAGGCTTGCCTCGTCGTATCCGCTCTTCTTGACGGCGCTGACGATCGTCTGGACGATTTGTTCCGGGTCGCGTTCGCGGACCGGACGGTAAATCATGCCCGCCTGACAGAACCGGCAACCCTCGGTGCATCCGCGGGCGATCTCGACCGACATGCGATCGAAGATCGCCTCGGGGCCTCCGATCGGCCCGTCGTCCGGGAAAGGAAACCGGTTCAGGTCGTCGACGAACGTGCGCACGATCGGGAGCGGCGCTTCGGCCGCGAGCGGCCGGTCGACCACGGAAAAGCCGGTGTCGGGATCGACCCGCGTCGAATAGAGAGACGGGACGTAGACCCCGGCGAGCCGCGCGAGCGCCCGCAGCCTTTCTTCGCGTGGCTTCCCCTCGCGCTTGCACCTGGCCCAAACGCGAGCCACTTCTCCCGCACGCTCTTCCCCGTCGCCAATCACGATGGCGTCGAGAAAGGGCGCGAGCGGCTCGGGGTGCGTCGCGGTGGGCCCCCCCGCCACGACGAGCGGATCTTCGTCACCGCGGGCGTCGGACCGGAGCGGGATTCCGCCGAGGTCCAGCATCGTGAGGACGTTCGTGTACGTGAGCTCGAACTGGAGTGAGAAGCCGACGACGTCGAAGTCTCGCAGCGGGCGCGCGCTCTCGCACGAGACGAGCGGTAGCCCTCGCCCGCGAAGCTGAGCTTCCATGTCCACCCAAGGCGCATACGCCCGTTCGGCGAGCGTCCGCGGATCGTCGTTGAGCAGCTTGTAGAGGATCTTGAACCCGAGGTGACTCATCCCGATGTCGTAGACGTCGGGAAATGCGAGGCATACCCGGGCTAGGGCGGCGTCCCAGTCCTTCGTGCGTGCCCCGAACTCGCCCCCCAGGTAGCGCGCGGGCTTCTGCACGAGGTGCACGAAGGAAGCGTACGGGTGGTCGGCTGGCGCGGGCATGGTTCCCTCTGCCAGGCTAGTACACCATTTCACGGGCTAGGCGTAGGAGCGGTCCGCCTCACCGGAGAGGACGCCGAGAGCTCGCGATCGACACTCACGCGTGCTCGACGACGATCGTGCGCATCTTGCCATTGGAAGACGGGCCAATTGCGCGGCAGTACTCGACCTGAAACGGCAACCCTCGCAGGTATTGTTCGAGGCGCCGGACGACGCCGTCGAAGCGTTCCTGCGACCAATCCTGTCCGCGCACGACGCGAAGGACGACGTCCCCGCCGACGCGCTGGACCGCCTGGAACTGGCGCACGATCTCTTGGCGTGCGTCACTGAAGAGAACGTGGAACACGATGCCCGGGATCGGATTGCCGTCGCGATCGCAAAGGGTGTCGGCCCGCCGGCCCTCCACCCGCTCGAGCCTGCGCAGTCCTCGACCGCAGGCGCAGGCCGAAGAGCCCGCCATTCGGGCGACGTCGCCATTCTGGTATCGAATGAAGGGCATCCCGTAATTGTGCAGATCCGTGACGAGCACGTCGCCGGCCTCCCCCGCGGCCGCCGGCTTTCCGGAGCGCGTCACCTCGACCAAGAGGTTCTCTTCGCTCAGGTGCATCCCCTGGTGCGCTTCGCACTCCGCCGCGAGGAGCATCGTTTCGCGCGATCCGTACGTCTCGAACACCGGCCCGAAAGCCCGGGTGAGCGCCGCTCGGTCCGCCGGTAGCACGGCCTCCGCGCCGCAGAGGACAGGAATGTCGTCCCAGTCGCGAAGGCCATTGTCGAGTATCCATCGAGCGAACTGAGCGCACGATTGCGTGTAGCAGATGATCACCGCGGGGCGGGCTTGGCGGAGCCGGTCGAGCGCGCGGCGCCGCGCCCGCTGGTCCTGGCACATCGAATCGACGAACACTTCGCGCTTCATCCGCCGGTCGAGGCGGATCTTCACGCCGCTGGCCCCCCCGGGCATCTCGCTGACGAGCGCCCAGTAGTAGAACGTCCGCAGCCCCGGCCGGTACCCACTCCACGCGTAACCGCGAATGCGCACCGCCTGACGCCACGACTCGCTCTCGCGGCAATACTCGAACTTGAGCGGCGTCCCGGTCGAGCCGCTCGTTCCCTTCTTGAGATTCATGATCGCTTGGGCGGGATCGACGAGCTCGCGATAGCGCTCGCGAACGATCTCGCGCGTCAGGATGGGTAGCGCAGCCAGATCCTCGCGGCGCACCACATCGCGGGGGTCGAAGCCGAGGCGGCGGAAAGTCTCTCGCCAGTACGGAACGTGGCTCCCGGCATGGGCGAGCAGCATCCGCAGCGCACCGAGCTGGTAGCGCTCGATTTCCTCCGGCGAGCGCCACTGCATTTTCTCGAGGAACCCGAGGTGCCGCGCTGTCGTGCGACCTCGTGCGAACCTCTCCCAGGTGGGCCAGAGCACGTACCGGTAGGCTCGTGCGTAGGTTCGTGCGCCGAGCGATGGCGGGCGGGAAGCCGCCGCGCGGGGGAAGGGCGCAAACGCGCCGTCGGCCGCAGGGGCCGTTGCGTGGGTGTCCATGCGGTCTCTCTCCCGTTTCGCTCGAGCAACGCCTGTACCTGCGAGTCTGTGTGCGCCCGCGCTCGATCGAGGGTCGCTCGGTTAGCCTGGACGGACGCGTGGGCGAGGGCGGTCCCGGCGGCGTAAGCGATCGTGCTGCGCCGGCGATGGGCGCCCATTCAAGTGAAAGGCATTCGAACCGTACCGATGAGTACAGGCCGAGGGGAGAAAGCCCGTGCTGCGCGTACTCGTCGTCGATGACAGCTCGTCCATTCGTACGCTCCTCGGTCAGCGGCTGAGGGCGCAGGGACACGACGTCGACGAGGCCGTCGACGCCGAGACCGCGTTCGAGCGTGCGGTGGCGAGTCCGCCGGACGTCGTGGTGACCGACCTGGTCATGACTGGCCTCTCGGGCGTGCAGCTCTGTCGTCTTCTCCGCAACGACCCGGCGACCGCTCACGTCCCGGTCGTGCTCCTTACCGCCTCGGGCGACAAGCGCTCGCGCTTCTGGGCGCGTTCCGCGGGGGCAGCCGCCTACGTCGGAAAGGACCGTGTCGAAGACCTCATCGCGCTTCTTCCGACCTTTGCGCCGGCCGCGCCGACAGCGCACAATCCTTCGGTGGGCTCCGCCCACGCGTCCCGCCGTAACCTGAACGACCGAATCTCGTCGATCCTCGACGGCGCGCTCTTCGAATCGGTGCTCGCCGGTGAAGTGCGGGCGCTGGCCAGCGCGGGAGAGCACGAGCGGCTGTTCGACGGCCTCGCGGCGCTCCTCAGCGACGTTCTGAGTTACCGTTGGTTCGCGCTGGTCCCCGGCCGCCCCTATTCGCCCGTGTTCGTCCACGGACACCCGGCCGATCGCGAAAAGAGCGAACACGCGGTCCGCGCCGCGCTCGCCACCGCTCCGGAGCGGCCCGTTCACTTCGTTGCAGACGAACGCGCTTCGGCGGGCGACGGACCCGCGCCGAGGACGGTGCCGGTCATGCTCGGAGGTGCGCAGGTGGGCGTCATCGCGCTCGCGCCGACACCGCGGGGCATATCGCGTGAAGACGAGCGTCTTCTCACGCTCGTCGCCACGGAGCTCGGCGGGCCTCTGCAGATGGCGGCGCTCTACGAAGACGCGCGGCGACTCGCCACGACCGACATGCTGACCGGGCTACTCAACCGGCGCGCGTTCCTCGACGCGATCGAGCGCGAGCGCGCGCGCTCCGACCGCCACGCGTTCCCGCTCTCGATTCTGCTGCTCGACGTCGACCACTTCAAACGGATAAACGACGAGCGGGGCCACGCGGCCGGCGACGTGGTGCTTCAGGGAGTGGCGCGCATTCTCGCCGGTGTCGCGCGCAAAAGCGATTTCGTCGCACGCTGGGGCGGCGAAGAGTTCGTCGTGGCGCTCCCGCAAACGAGCGAAGCAGGAGCGCGAATCGCGGGCGAACGCGTGCGGCGCGCGGTGGCCGCCGAGACGCATGCGGTCTCGGACGGAGGCGAGCCGGTGCGCGTGACCGTCTCCGTCGGAGTCGCGAGCTCGGACGCGCCTTGGGCCATCGAGGCGCTGGTGGGCTCCGCCGACGCGGCGATGTACGCGGCGAAGACGCGCGGGCGAAACCGCGTCGAAGCGGCAGCCGAGCGGACGGAAGTCTCGTCGGTGCGACGGTTGCGCGCGGACTCGCCAGCCGGGCGCGCGGCGCCGCATACGGGTCGGGAGTAGCGGCCGCCGAGCGTCGGCAAAAGGGCCGAGCGCTGCGCCTCGCCCGCCATTCAACGATTGAGATTGGCGGTAGCCATCGCCGCGCCGCCAGGTTCGACGGTGACGTAAACCGTTTTGGTCTTGGCCGGATCCAAGCCGACGAACTTCACTTGATGCGCGCCCGCAAGCACCGTGACGCGGACCTTCGGTGTGGCCCCGAGCGGCTTGCCGTCGACGAAACACGTCGACGGCGGAATGGAGTTGATGGTCAAGAGGCCGACGTCCTCCGCAAAAGGGGCCGGCGCCGGCGGCCGCGCATTCGCGCCTGGCGCAGCCCGAAGCCCCCAGAGAACTTCATCCAACGCCCGTTCGTCCTCCGGAGGGCCGGCGCTCATCGCAAGGCACTCGAGCAGCCAGCGCTTCTTGCCCGTCGGCGGGTCGACCGTGTAGGGCGGGCTGCAGTTGCGCCCGGCCGACTCGACCGGCCGCTCGGCGCTCGTCTCACGGGCGCCCCCTCCGTACTGGGCGACTCTATCGTAGGCGACCAAATGGGGCGGGAGCTCCGCGTCGTGTGGAGGAACTTCATCGTCGGCCAAGGTTTCCGAGTTTGGCCCCACCAGTGTGCCCTCGATGTCGTGTGATCCGCAGCCCAATATGTTGCCCAGCGCGATGACGGAGATTGGTCCCGCGACGGGCCAGACAAACCCGCGAGCGGATGAATTGCGAACATCGGCGTTCGGTGACCTCGTGCGCTTTGGTGATTCGCGCATGATACCGACTCTACCATTCGAGAATCGCAGGGAACAGGCGTCGAAAAGATGATGTTCTCGAATGGGCGCGAGCTCTCGATGTCAATTGCAGGGAATTGCACTGAGCCCGGCACGCGGCGCGCCCGGACGCATTCGATGAATTCCTGATCCTGGCGCAGCA
>CAZVPE010000048.1:0-29209 GCA_964628155.1 uncultured Polyangiaceae bacterium
GCGTCGAACACGACCGCGACGCTCGAGAGCCGGCGGCCAATCACGTCGAGGAGCCGCGCCCGTCGGGCGTCGGTCACCATCGGCTCGAGGACGCGGACCACCCGCTCCGGGTCGTGCGCTTCGGCTCGAGAGACCCAGGCGGAGGCCAGCTCGACCCCCGGTGTGGTGCGTCGCATGCGCGCCAGACTACAGCCCCGGGGAATCGCGCGTTAAGGTGTCAGTCCGATCGCCCTACCAGACGAGCACGCCCACGACCATGACCTACACCGCACCCTCCCGAACCAAGCAGCGCGGTCGCAACCGTCGACGCGACTGGGTTCGGACGATCGCGCGCGGTCTTTGCGCGGCGCTGGCGCTCCTCGGTCTGGCTCCGTTCGTGACGGTGCTGGTCGTGCGATCGGCTTGGGCTCGCGGCTGGGTCACGCGGGAGACGGAGCGAGCGCTCAGCGATCGAGGCATCGTGGCCGCCTACGAATCGAGCCTCCGCGCGTGGCCCGTCGCGGTGGAGCTGACGCGCGTGCGCATCGAGTCGAGCGACGGCGGTCCACCCGCGCTCGCGTGCAGCCGCATTCGCGTCCGTCCGAAGCTGCTCGCGCTGATGGCAGGCAAGATCGCGATCGATCAGGTCGAGCTCGAGCAACCCGTGGTGCGGCTGGTCGTGCGCGACGGGTTGGTGACGAGCCTGAGGCTCCCCGAACGGGAGCCGAGCCGCGGGGGAGAGCTGCACGTCCCCTTCAACACGTTCTCGGTGACCGACGGGTCCCTCGACCTCGACGTCGACGGGGTGAAGGGCCAAGCGAGCTCGGTCGATCTCGACGTGAGCGCCGAGGACGACCCTTCCGCCGGGTCCAGCCTCGAGATCGCGCTGCGCGTCGGACGCGCGTCGGTCCACCGCGAACGCCGCCGGGAAGACGGCTCGCTCGCGACCGACGACGACGCGCTCTGTTCGATCGATGGCCGCATCGGCGTAGAGCCCGGGGTCCTTCTCGTGCGGAGGCTCCACGCCGTGGGCGCGGCAGACCTCGACGCCCTGCCGGGAACGACGCCCGAGTGCGACCTCCCTCTCGAAGACAAGCGGCGGGTCGAGCTCTCGCTCGGCCACGTGCATGCCAGGCTTTCGCAGGGGGAGGGGAAATGGCCGGAGATAGATGGGCACCTGGGCGTGCGGGCGCCCATCGCCCTCGCCCAGCGGGCGGCGAGCCTCCCCGAGACCGACGGCTGGATCCGATTCGATGCGGATGTCCGCTACGGGCGAGACACGATCCTGCCCGAAGTGTCCGGCACCCTCGAAGCCCACGACTTGCGCCTCGATCGATACGCGCTCGCGGAGGAGCTCCACAGCGAACTGACGATCCGGCGCAATGTCGTCGAGAGCCCGAAGACCACGCTGCGCCTCGGGGGCGGCAGCGTGACGCTCACCAACACCGTCGTCGCCCCCCTCGCGGGCGGGGGCCGGCTCGAGAAAACGACGCTCGACGCGTCCGGGGTCGATTTCACTGCGCTGTTGAGAGACCTCGGGATACACCCCCACGCGCACGTCGCTTGGGACATTCGCGAATTGCACGCGCCGCTCATCTCGGGGACGTTCCAGCCCCTGAAGCTCGACGGCGAGTTCACGGGCAAGACCTACGGGTTCGGAGTGTACGATCGGCCGGCCGAGGACCACTCGCGCGGGCAAATCTTCGGGTTCTCCGAGGCGCAGATCGCCGCGCACCTGGGAGTGCGCCCCGACGCGATCAAGTTCACGGACGTTCACGCCGTCCTCCCTCGTTCGCGCATCGACGGGGGGACGGTCTCGCTCGGGTTCGACGACGACCTGCGGGTCGACGCGCCGAATGTCTCGGCTGACCTCGACGACCTCTCGCCGATCGGCTCCGTTCGCCTGCACGGACGACTTCAAGCGAGCGCCCGCATCGGGGGCACGTTCAGTCGCCCCGAACCGGAAGCCGACATCCAGTCGATAACCGGGTTCGCCGTGTCCGACGTGGCGTTCGGCGACGTGAGCGCGGGCCACGTCACCGTCGACGTTCCGACCAAAGAGGTCGGGATCACGAGCGTTCGCGCGAAGCGGCGGACTAGCCTTTACGAAGTGCCGACGGCGAGGCTTCGCTTCGGGGGAGAGCGCGGATTCGTCGTCGACGGCGTTGGGACGAGCGATGGCTTCGGGATTCGCGACCTTCTATCTATGTTCGGACTCGACGAAGATCCGCGCTTCGACCAGCTGGACGCCACGCTTTCCACACGCGCCGCCGTACACGTCGCGCTCGGCGGCCCCGAAGACGCATGTGGCGCGGGCTACATCGCAATCGACGCGCAGGCGCACCTGACCGACGTGCAGGCTTACGGCGAGCGGTTCGCACAGGGCGACGCCGACGTCTTGCTGCACTGGTACGATCGGCAGCGAGGCATCGCTGGGGCGGACATCGACGTGCGCTCCTTCGTCCTCGACAAGATCCAGCCGCCGGTGGGCAAACGCGCGGGGTCCGCGGGAACGGTCCTCGGCTCGGCTTCGTTGCTGCGCGGGGGAGCGCTCATCGCGAACGTCATGGTCGAGGGAGTGCCCCTCTCGAGGGTGGACGCGCTCGGAGCGTTCGCTCGGCAGGTCGAGGGGACGGTCTCGGGCGTCGCCCACGTGAACGGGAGCCTCGACGATTTCCTTCCAGGCCCGGGGTTCGTCGCCCGAACGGAACTGGACGTGGCTGGGCTTCGCGTGCGAGGCGTGCCCCTGGCGGGCTCGCACCTGGACGTCCGGATGACCCATCGGTTGACGCAAGAAAAGCACATCGTCGGCAGAACCGCGTGTGGCGCGCCGGTGGGGCCGCCCTTCGACAAAGGCGCCTACCTGGCCGACACGTCGTCGCGCGGGGAGTGGAGGATCGATGGCGACCTCCTCGGCGGCGAGGCGCGGCTGCGCGACGTCGTCGTCACGCGCGCGAAATGGCCCAAGCTGTCGGGCCAAGTCTCTTTGCGCGGACTGGACTTGGGAGCGCTCGCGCACGTCTTCGCCGGACAGTCAGGGGACGACGCCCCCTTCGCCGCGGCGCCGCTCGGGGGACAGCTGTGGGGCGAGCTCGTCGCCGACGAGATACCCATCGAGCATCCTTCCGAGTCGCGCGTCAAATTCTTGCTCGGACCCACGGTACTCTCGCGCGGCGGGCAGAAGCTGACGCTCCAGCCGCCCCGAGAACCGCTCACCCTCGCAGGCGACACGCTGTCGATGCCGCCGCTCCAAGTGACGCTCGACACGGCTGACGGGTTCCGGGGCGGCTTCGTCGTCACGGGCAACGTCACGAAAGCGACGACCGATCCGACACTCGCGCTCGACGCTCGGCTCGAGCCGGTCGACCTGGCCGTCCTCCAGCGCATCGTGCCCAAGGTCGATCATGCCAGTGGAACCGTATCGGGCAGTGTGCACCTCCGCGGCAAGTCGACGTCGCCGACGATTGCTGGCGAGCTCCACGCCACCGGCGATGCGATCGACGTTCACGGACTGCCCGGCGCGATCACCGACCTCCACCTCGACGCGCAGACGACACCGACCCAGCTTTCGTTCGCGGGGTCGGGAAAGTTTGCCGGGGGCACGGTCGTCGTGCACGGCGCGACTCCCCTGCGCGGCCTGATCCTCGGTACGCTCGAATCCCACGTCGTGGCGCGGGACATCCGGCTTGCGCCGGCAGACGGGATCGCCGCGACCGTCAACGCGGACCTGGACGTGGCGTACGACCTCAAAGGCGGCATCGGAGGGAGCGCATCGCTCCCTCGCGTGACCGGTGACGTGGTGATTGGATCGCTCAACTATTCCCGTCCCATCGCCTTGACCACCGATCTCACACAACTGGGCACGCGCGCAAAGCGGACCGAGGTGGACGCGTACGACCCGTCGCTCGATTTCGTGTCCCTCGATCTGCGGCTTCGATCGCGCGCGCCGATGGTCATCAAGAACAACCTGGTCGAGGTGCTCCTGGCGATCGACTCGGGCACGCTCGAGGTGACTGGGACCAACCAGCGCCTCGGTCTGCGCGGCACGCTTCGCGCTCTCCCCGGCGGACGCATTCACTTTCAGCAGAACGATTTCGAGGTCCGCCAAGGCCTGATTCGGTTCGACGATCCCACGCGCCTCGCGCCGGTCGTCGACGTGACCGCGGTGACCGAGTACCGCCGGTACACGGACGCGAACTCCCCTGCCGGGGCCGGCGTCGGAACGGGTGGGGGAACCACGGCGGCTTCGGCCGGCTCGACGCGCGGTAGCTCGCTCTGGCGCATCACCCTGCATGCCTGGGGCGACGCCGACAATCTGCGCATGGACATGTCGAGCGAACCCACGCTCTCGCAAGAAGACATCGTGCTGCTCTTGACCGTCGGAATGACGCGCACGGAGCTCGACCAACTCCAAGCGACCAGCCTCGGCGAGAGCTTGGCGCTGAACTATCTCGGCGCGACCACCGGCGCCGACCGCGCCATCAAACAGGTGGTCCCCATCATCGACGACTTCCGCTTCGGAAGCGCATACTCGACGCTGACGGGAAGGACGGAGCCGCAGCTCACCATTGGCAAGCGCCTGACGAACGACATTCGCGCGAGCGTCACGGCGGGCCTTTCCGAAGACCGCGAGCTCCGGTCGAACATCGAATGGCGCCTGAACAACCGGCTCAGCGTGCAGGGCTCGTACGACAATATCAACGACGTATCGTCCTCCACGCTGGGCAACCTCGGTATAGATCTTCGCTGGCGCCTCGAGTTCGAGTAGCAGTCAAAAGACCCAATGCAAGAGCGGAGAGGGTACCGAGGACGGGCGGCCCCAGGAGTGGACCTGCTGCTCGCGGTCGCGCTCTCCCTCTTCGCGCTGCGGGCGAGTGCACAGACGGTCCTTCCCATCCCACCGACTCCGCCTGCGACGGAGGCCTCTCAGCTCCCGGCGCTCGCGCCGCCGGTCGATCTGTCGGGCCTGGTGGGCGAGCCCATCACGCGCGTGAACGTCATCCTCGAAGGCAACGTCTGGAAGGACCTGAACGCCCCGGCGGTTCACGACGTCACGCCGGGGGAGCCTCTCACGCCCGAGGCGGCTCGCCGCGCCCTGGCGGAGTTGCTCCGAACCGGACAGTTCGCGCGCGCGCGCGCAACCGCGGCGTCGGAGGCAGGCGGCGCCGCCCTCGTCCTTTACGCCGCCCCCCGCAAGCTCGTCATGCGCCTGGAGCTCGACCTTCACGGCGCGAGGCTCGACCGCGACGACCTCACGCGCGAGACGAATCTCACCGAAGGCGGCGAAATCGTTGGTGCAGACATCCATGAGATGAAGTCTCGCGTCGCGCGGTATCTGGCGACCCACGGATACCCGTCCGCCCAGATCGACCTCCAGCTTCGCACGACCGACGACCCGTCGCGCACGTTCGTGATCGTCGACGTGAACCCGGGCGCCCCTCGCCTCGTCGATGAACGACACTTCTACGTCTTCGGAACCGCACGCGACGAGGTGTTGCCGTTTGCCGCAAGCTACTCGGTCGGCCCGACCGATCGGGCCGACGAACCCGCCCTCGATGCCGCCGACACCTCGCTCGAGCAGCAACTGCACGGGCAGGGGTGGTACCGGGCGAAGGTGTCCCACGATCTCGCTTGGATAGGCTTACCGGCCCCAGGCCGGCGCGTCGCGCTCCGTGTGCGCATCGACGCCGGGCCACGCCAACTGGCGCGCTTCGAGGGAAACGAGCACTACGACAGCGAGGCCCTCACCGCGGCGCTCGGACTCGAGGCCGAGGCCGATCGGTCGCCGTCGCACCTGGCGGAGAAGCTCCGCACGTTCTACCAGCGGCGCGGCTTCCTCGACGTCGAGGTGCAACCCGAGGTGGAGGGAGCCGACACCGACGCCGTTCAGCGCTTGCGCTTTCGAGTCTCGGAGCACGCGCGCGTCGCCGTCGTCGCGAGGCGGTATCCTTGCGTCAAGCTCGAGGCGGTCCGGCACCTGTCGAACGGCGGTCCGCGTTCGCCCTCCGACATCGGAAACGAGATCGACAGCTTTCTCGAGGAGGAGCTACCGGGAGCCGATCTCCTCGTCGATCCCAATCCAAGGGGAGTCAGCCAGACGATCGGCGCCGGGACGGGGCAGATCGCCACCGGCGCGCGCCCCGAGCCGATTGACCTGCATCCGAACACGACCTACGTCGCCGACACCTACGAACGCGCGGTGGAGCACGTGAAGGAGCTCTACCGCAACGAAGGCTTCCTCCACGCCGAGGTCGGGCCCGTTCAGATCCTGCGCGCCTACTGCGATCCGCGCTCGCCTCCGAACCGATGCACACCGTTGCCCCTCCCGGCGATCCCCCCCAGCGTGTGCGCCTACGGCCCTTCCGGGATGCCGCTGCCGACGCAACCGCTCGACGCCAAGTTCACTTGCCGGCCGGATCGCGCGCACGACGTCGACTGCGCACCGAAAATGGAGATCGTGATCCCGATCGAGCTCGGGCCGCGAACCCGACTCTGGGACGTCGCGTTCAAGAGCATGAGCGAGCGGGACGTCGCACGCGCCGCGCGGCTACCGATGGGTGAGCCCGTGAGCACGACGAAGCTCGACGCAGCCCGCCGTCGCATCGTCGACTGGTACAAAGAGGCGGGCTACCCGTACATCGACGTCAAAGACACGCTGGAGCCCTCGCCGGACAACACGCGGGCGCGCGTCCGTTTCGACGTGACCGAGAGTGAGCAGGTCATCGTACGCGCCATCGTGGTCCGAGGCCTCGTCAATACGCGCGAGAGCGTCGTCACGCGGCGGGTAAGCCTCGAACTCGGCGGCCCGTATCGAACGAGCGACGTCGATCGCACGAGGGAACGAATCGAAACGTTGGGGGTCTTTTCTAGCGTCGCCATCTCGCTCAGCGACCCGTACATTCCGCAGTCCGGGAAGACCGTCTACATCGACGTCGTCGAGAAGCTTCCCCGGTACATCGAAGTGCGGCCGGGGTTCTCGACGGGAGAAGGCGTCCGAGGAACGATCGAGTACGACGAGCGCGATGTCCTCGGCTACGCGGTCGGTGCCGTGTTCCGCGCGCAGCTCTCGTATCTCCCCGATTTCTTGATTCTCGACCCTCAGGTCAAGACCAACTACGAGCAGGTGCAAGATCGACTCGCGCGTCGAATCACGCTGAGCGCGGCAATTCCCGAGATCGGCCTCGGACCACAAGTTCACGCGCAAGTCGACGCCATTTACGTGCGCGATCTCGAACGCGACTTCGCTCTCGACAAGATTGCCGGCTTCGGAAGCCTGATCTACCGCCCCGTGCGCGAGATAACTTTCACCCTGGGCCAGAGCGTCGAGGACAACGACGTCCGCTTGTTCCAGTTCAACTCGACCGCCGCGTACCTGGCGTGCAACCAGAATGGCTTCAACGCCGGGCTCGCGGCGCTGCTTCGCGTACCGGACGGCGAGAGTCTCGTCGTCGCCGAGCGCGCGTCGGTCACTTGGGACCGGCGCGACAGCGCGTTCAACGCCCATCGCGGAACGTTCATGGTCCTCGGGGCAGAGCTCGTGAACTCATTTCCCGAGGGGGCAGCCATCAAGCCAGACGTCGGCAACCTCGCCCAGTTGTGCCCTTCGGCACAGCAGAACCCGCAAGCGCTTCAAGCCGCTCCTCAGGCGTATTCCCACTTCGTGAGGCTCACCCAGACGTTCGCCGGATACTTACCGATTTTCCCGAAGGTGTCCCTCGCCCTCGAGCTACGCCTCGGCGAGAACGTCCGCGTAGCGCCTTGTAAGTACGTCAACTCCGCGCCGGACCAGTCGAATTCTTTCTGCACCTACCCCGATCGGCTGTTCTTCATGGGCGGCTTCGACTCGATGCGCGGCTGGCTCCAAGACACGTTCATCCCTCAAGATCTCGCCGTCGAGATCGCGAAAGACTCGCAACTCTGCAAAAATTCGAGCAACGACTGCCTCATCACGCTGCGGGGCGGCAATCTCATGATAAACCCGCGCGCGGAGCTACGATTTCCGATCTACGGCGCCATAGACGGCGCGATCTTCGCCGACTTCGGGAACCTCTGGGTCAACCCCTCGTACATCACCGAGCACGCGATCACGCTCCGCGCCGATGTCGGGCCCGGCGTACGGCTCCAGACCCCCGTCGGTCCGCTCGTGTTCGACTACGGCATCAACGTCACGAGAAAGCTCCCCTACGAAGACTTCGGCGCGTTTCACTTCGCGATCGGGCTCTTCTGACGTCGGCCTTCCGACCTCCGCTCACCACGCCGCCGCGACCGCCTCGACGACGCGGTCTTGCTCTTCCATCGATAGCGTCGGATACATGGGGAGGCTAATCGTGCGGTCGCCGATCTCCTCCGCCATTGGCAGCGCACCCTCGGGCATCCCGAGGCGCTCGATCAAGTACCCGAGCCGGTGAATGGCGCGGTAGTTCACCGCCGTTCCTATCCCCGCCTGGCCGAGACTCGCGAGGACCCTATCCCGAACGCCGGGCCGCGTGTGAATCGTGAAAAGGTGATGACTGCCGCGCCCGCGCGGCTCGATTATCCAGGGGATCGCGGTTGGCGGCGGGGCTCGAGTATCCGCCACGACCTCGCGCAAGAGCGACTCGTAGCGCCTCGCGATGCGCTCTCTGCCCTCGCGCTTGCTCTCCACCCAGCGGAGCTGCGGCCGGAGCAGCGCGGCGTCGAGGTCGGTGAGGTTCGCCTTGTAACCCAGCTCGACGAGGTCCCAGTGCTGGTAGAGAGCGCCGTGCCGGTCGGACGCGGCCTTGGAGACCCCGTGGTTGCGCAGGCGCCTCATGCGCTCCGCCATGCGTGCGTCGCGCGTGGCGATGGCACCGCCGTCGCCGCTCGTCATGTTTTTCGTCGCGTAGAACGAGAAGGCCGCAGCGTCGCCGAGCTCGCCGGCCCGTACGCCGTCGCGCTCCATCTCGATTCCGTGCGCAGAGTCTTCGAGGACGAAGAGCCCGTGGGCGTCTGCGATGGCACGGAGGGCGCGCATGTCCGCGAGCTGGCCGTACAGATGCACCGGCAGAACGCCGACGGTGCGCTCGCCGATCGCCGCCCGCACGGCGGCGGGATCGATGAGCCCGGTCGACGCCTCGACGTCGACGAGCTTCGGCGTCGCCCCAAGATGCAAGATGGCGTTCGTCGTCGAGACGAAAGTCATCGGCGTCGTGATGACCTCGTCGCCTGGCCCTACGTCCAGCGCGCGCAGCGCGAGGAGCAGCCCCATCGAACACGAGTTCGTACCCACGACGAAGGGCGGCTCGACCCCTTCGCGACCGCGCACGAGAAACTCGCCGAGCTCACGTTCGAACGCGGCCACTTGCGGCCCCAGCGTCAGGAACGTCGTGTCGAGGACGCGCCTCCAAGAGGCGGCCTCTTCGTCGCCCAGCTGATGGCGATAGAATTCGACTTTGCTCTTCATGCAACGGCGAGGAGCTTGCCGTCGATGGCGATCTGGCGATGCGCGCTCTCGGCCTCGCGCAAGAACAGGTACTGCTTGAGCGTGTACCAGCGCCGGTCGTCGGGGTCGACAGCCCCGTCGCGCAGCGCCGCGAGCACTTCGCGAACGCCGTCGTCCACGCTGCGCTCGGCGCGAAACGCCAGAACGCGACGGATCTTGTCGAACGATACGTTGTAGTCCCTGAGGTCCGGGTCGGTCGGCGCGTGGACCACTTCGGTGCCCGGCACCGCGTCGCGCACGCGGAACGCCAGGTTGAGAATCTGCACGTTGCTCTGATCGGAGCCGACGTTGAACACTTCACCGGCGACCTTCGACGCGTCGCTCGTCAGCGCGAGTTCGAACGCCCGCGCCGCGTCTCGCACGTGGACGAACGGCCGCCACTGCCGGCCGCCGCCATCGACGGTGATGCGTCCGAGGACGTAGGCATTCTTGGTCATCACGTTGATCGCCAAATCGAATCGCATGCGGGGGCTGAGACCGAAGACCGTCGCCAGCCGAAGCGCGCACACTTCGACCTCTCCGCGAGATCCGGAGCCCATCTCGAGGAGGAAGCTCTCGACCTCCGACTTGGCGCGCGCATAGAGCGAGACGGGGCGCCGGGGGCTCGTTTCGACGAGGCCGAGCCCCTCGCCGTGCCCGTAGACCGAGCAGGAGGACGAAAAAACGTACCGGCGAACCCCCTGCTCGCGCGCGATGCCCGCGAGGCGCTTCGCCCCCTCGACGTTCACGCTCCGGGTCAGCTCCGGCTCGAGCTCGCACGACGGGTCGTTCGAAATGCCCGACAAGTCGACGACCGCATCGACCGACGTGAGCAGCGATCGATCGAACGCGCGTACGTCGCCGCGTGCGACGCGGAGCCTCTCCCCGAATCGCTGCGCGAACGGCGCGAGCGTGTCTCCGAAGTAGAGTCGATCGAGCACCGTCACGCGGTGGCCGTGCTCGAGAAGCATGGGCACGAGCACCGACCCGATGTAACCGGCGCCGCCGGCGACGAAAACGTGCATGGTATCGCGGCCGAATACCACGAAAAACTTCGAAATAATAGCTTCGCCGCTCCGGGGAAGGGGACACGCGCCGCGGCCGCCGTCTCCCGCGAATGCTCAGCGAATATCCATCGGGCCGAGGGCGTAGTACGCCGTCGCCGCGAGGAGCAGCGTGACGAGTGCGACCAGCAGATAAGCGTGACGCGTCTGGGTCGTGCTCCAGCCGTCGGCGAAGAACTTCCCCCGCGACCGATGTCGGATGCGCCGCTGCACCCCCCGGAGGATGTCGGGCGTGTCTTTCGTGAGCGTGTCCGCGGCCAGGGCGCGCTTCACGAGGTCGCGCACGGCCAGGCTCTCGGCGTCGTCGTCGTTCGGTTCGGGCGTTCCGGTCATGCGATTTTCTCTCCCAGCGCGCGCTCGACGAGCTCCTTGAGCTGCGCACGGGCGCGGTGGATGCGACTCTTCACTGTGCCCTCGGGGAGAGCCGTGATGGCGCCGATCTCTTCGTAGCTCAGGTCTTCGATGTCCCGGAGGACGAGACATTCGCGAAAGCTCGGTTCGAGCGCGACGATGGCTTGCTGCACGATCTGCTCGAGCTGACGGCCGGCGGCCAGGTCGTCGGGGCGCTCGATCGAAGTCGCCCGGCCGCCGCCGGACTCGGCGAGCGGACCTCGCTGCTCGGCGTTCTCGAGTTCTTCTTGTTGAGCGGTGTGGCGCACGCGGAGATACTTGGTGCGGTTCTTGGTGAGGTTGATGGCGATTCGATAAATCCAGGTGGAGAGCTTCGACTCGCCACGGAACGACCCGATCGTCTTGAAAACCTGAACGAAGACCTCTTGGGCCAAGTCCTCCGCCTCGGCGCGGTTTCCGATCATGCGTACGGTGAGAGCGAAGACGCGGCGCTCGTAGGTGCGAACGAGGGCGTTGAAGGCCGCCTCGTCGCGCCGAACGAGCCTCTCGATGAGCCGAGCCTCGTCGCCCGGCGTGGCGCCGAAGGCGCGAAGGCGATCAAGGTCGTCGGCGAGCACGCTCCGCCATGGTGCCCCATCCGGCTTCGAAGGGGCAAAGCCCGATCCGCGCGCTTCGGACCTCGACGACCTCCGGGCCATCGAATGGGCGGACCGCGGGAGCGCGGCCAAAGTTCCGACTTTCGAGGCGACCCTCGCAAGAAAAAAAATTAGCAGGCCGGGTCGCCAAGACCCGGTTGCGTTTGCAGCGCGGTTGCGTAGGCTGCGCGGCACGGAAAAAACGCGGTGCCTAGAAGCGGGCCCGCAATCCGGCGTCGTCTAATGGCAGGACAGCGGATTTTGGTTCCGCTTATCGGAGTTCGAATCTCTGCGCCGGAACAGCTTCTCACGCCTCTCGCGACGGCCCGGCATCCGTGAAGGCAAGTGTGGGTGAAGCGGCCCGAAGCGCAAGGCGAGCGGCCGGCTAAAGGAAGTAGCGAGAGAAGCTCGAACGGCAGAGCCTTCTCGGGTGGGCACCGCTGGGGCCACAGGTGGGCTGCCGGTCGTCGACGCGTCGGGAAGCGTCGGAAGTCGGAACGCGTCGCAACAAATCGTTCGGGCGATGCTGCGAGAAGCTCTGGCGTGGAGCTGCAGCCGACGGTACTCTCTTCTACCGGTTTCCTACGCCGCTGCGCGACCGCCCGGTACGCGAACGAGGGAGAAGGAACGAATGGTGAGGGACGCAGGACGCATCCTGATCGTCGGCGCTGGGCCGACTGGCATCGGAGCCGCATATCGGCTCAAGAAGCTCGGCTACGACAATTACTTGCTCGTCGAAGCGAGTGGCCACGCAGGCGGGCTCGCCAGCAGCTACACCGACGACAAGGATTTTACATGGGATGTCGGCGGTCATGTGCAGTTCTCGCACTACGACTACTTCGACGACGCGATGGCGGGGGCGCTCGGCGAGGACGGGTGGCTCCATCACGAGCGCGAGTCCTGGGTCTGGATGGCGGGCCGCTTCGTGCCGTATCCGTTCCAGAACAACCTGCGCTATTTGCCACGCGATCTCGTCGCCAAAGCCGTGCGCGGGCTGGCGAGTCGCCCTCCGCGCACGCCTTCGCCCAACCAGGACTTCGGGAGCTGGGTTCTCCAAACGTTCGGCGAGGGAATCCGCGACATTTTCATGGCCCCCTACAATTTCAAGGTGTGGGCCTTTCCGATGGAGCGGCTTTGGGCGGGTTGGGTCGGAGAACGAGTATCGGTCGTCGATATGTCGCGCGCACTCGAGAACATCTTCCTCGAAAAGGACGACCTGTCCTGGGGCCCGAACAATACCTTCCAGTTTCCCAAATATGGGGGAACGGGGGCCGTATGGCGCGCCATTGCGCAGCAAATCGGCGACCGACACGTCCGGCTCAACACGCGAATCCGAGCGATCGATTGGCGAAAGAAAGTCGTCACGACCGAGGGAGGTGAAGAGCTCGCGTACGACCAGATCCTCAGCACAATGCCACTTGATACGCTCGGCAGAATGCTCTCTCCGAGCGTCGACGCGGTCGTCGAGGCCGCTCCGAAGCTTCTGCGTTCGCAATCTCACATCATCGGCATCGGCCTGACCGGCGAGATGCCGGCCACCTTGGCGAAAAAGTGCTGGATGTATTTCCCGGAGGACAATTGCCCGTTTTACCGCGTCACTGTGTTCTCGAACTATTCGCCGAACAACGTGCCGGAGCCGGAAACCGGCAAGTACTGGTCGCTCATGGCCGAGACCAGTGAGTCGGAGGTCAAACCGGTGAATCGCGAGAGGCTGGTCGAAGAAAACATTCAGGGACTGCTGAACACCGGTTTGATTCGAAGTCGCGATCAAGTCGTGAGCACGTGGCGCTACACGGCCGAGCACGGCTACCCGACGCCGTCCCTGGATCGAAATCTGCTTCTCCAGAAGATCGAGCCCGCGCTCCTGCGCGCGGGGATCGCCTCGCGCGGTCGCTTCGGGGCATGGCGCTACGAGGTCTCCAATCAGGATCACTCGTTCATGCAGGGTGTGGAGTGGGTGAACTCCACGCTGCTCGACGTCCCGGAGACGACCGTTCGATTTGCCGAGACGGCCAACGCAATGTGGGGAAAGACGCGGCGCTAAGAAACCAGCCTCAGGAGGAAGAAGTGAAGCTATCCGTCGTTGTTTGCACACGTGACCGGCACGAGACGGTCGGCCAGGCCGTCGAGAGCATCGCGCAATGCGACTACCCCGATTTCGACATTCACATCATGGATCAAAGCACGAACACGCTGACCCGGGACATCGTTCAGGGATTGGCGAAGCGGTTCGAGACCAAGTGCCGCATCCACTATCATTTTCTCGAGAAGGCTGGCCTCTCGCGCGCCTACAACGCCGGAATGCGCGTCTCTGACGGCGAGGTGATCGCCTGCACCGACGACGACGTCATCGTTCCGTCCAACTGGCTGACCCTCATCGCGCGCGCCATGAAGGACGACCCGCAGGTCGGACTGCTCTACGGACAGGTCCTCGTGCCGAAAGGTTTGAAGGAGGGTTCGGCGGCAGGCACCGAAGTTCCGGCGCTCACGTTCTCACGGCGCGAGCGGCTCGCGAAGGGGCACGGCTTCAAAGTGTTCGGGATGGGCGCCAACATGGCGATTCGCCGCACGCTGCTGGACCGGGTCGGCGGCTTCGACGAGGCGCTCGGCGGCGGCGGGCCGCTTCGCTCGTCGCAAGATTTCGACTTCGCGTTCCGGACCTATCGCTTCGGCATGGCAATCCTGCTGGCGCCGGAGGTCACGGTGGACCACTACGGGACGCGCACGCAAGCGCAGTGGCCGGATACCCTGAAGAACTACGGGATCGGCGACGGTGCCTTCTACTCCAAGCACATCCGATGCGGCGATCCGCTGGCGCTCTGGCTGTTTCTCAAGCTCGTCTTCATCGGCCGCGCCAAACAGATACGATATTTGCTCAAAGAGCGGCGCTGGCGCGACGATCCCTATGGCGCCCATCTGCTTACCGGGGTGCGGGACGCAGCCAAGTTCGACATTGATCGCAAGTACCGGCTGTACCGTGAGAACACAAAGGCCAAAATGACCGTGACTCAGGCCAACGCCGTAACCGCGGCGAAGCGTGCCCCGGAGACATTGAAGGAGACCTGACCAGCTCCAGCGGATCCAGAAGCTCCAGAAGGAGGGGAGCTGTCGGCCCGCGAGCGCCGCCGCTCGATTTGCTTTTCACGGTCGGCTCGGTACAAATGCACTCTCGGCCACTTACGAGGTTAAACATGCGACTCGTCACTTTCGGAATCGGTTACGTCGGCCTCGTCACGGGAACGGGCCTCTCGGAGCTCGGGCACGAAGTGCTCTGCGTCGATATCGATCCGGAACGAGTCCGCCAGTTGCGAGACGGAGTCATTCCCATCTATGAGCCAGGCTTGGCCGACCTCGTTCGCCGAAACGAGCGCGCGGGCCGGTTGCGGTTTGCGACCGAGATCGCGCCGCCCTTTCACGAGGCCGACGCGTACTTCATCGCGGTCGGTACGCCGCCCGGGCCGGACGGCGCGGCCGACGTGAGCGCCGTGCACGCCGTGGCGGACACCATCGCCAAGATCGCCGCGCGGCCTGCCATCGTCGTCATGAAAAGCACCGTCCCTGTCGGCACGTGCGACGCGGTGCAGGCACGCCTGGACAAGACCGCGCACGTCGCGCTCGAGGTCGTGTCCAACCCCGAGTTTCTCAAGGAGGGGACGGCGGTGCAGGACTTCTTTCGCCCCGACCGCATCGTCCTCGGCGCGCGGAGCGAGCAGGCCCGAGCGGCACTGCGCGCGCTCTACGCACCGCTCCAGCTGTCGGGCGAGCGCGTGGTCGTGACCGATCCGCGATCGAGTGAGCTGACGAAGTACGCGGCGAACACGATGCTGGCCATGCGCGTGTCGTTCATGAACGAGCTCGCGCGCCTTTGCCACGCGACGGGCGCCGACGTGCATGCCGTTCGCCTCGGAGTCGGGAGCGACACGCGCATCGGGAAGCGTTTTCTCTACGCCGGGCCCGGCTACGGCGGTTCGTGCTTCCCGAAAGACGTGCAAGCTCTCTGGCACCTCGGGCGAGCGCACGGGGTGCCGATGCGCATGGCCGAAGCGACCCACGTCGCCAACGAAGAGCAAGCTCACTTTCTTGCGCAGCTGGTCGAGAATTCGGTCGGCGTGCTCGCCGGAAAGACGATTGCCCTCTGGGGGCTCGCCTTCAAGCCGGAGACCGATGACATTCGTGAATCGCCTGCCATCAAGTTGGCGGAGGTGCTCCTCGCGAAGGGGGCCAAGATTGTCGGCCACGACCCCGAAGCGACTCGCAACTTTGCCAAGGCAATGGCGTCGCACGGCTCCGCCGTGAAAGTCGTCGACCGGGAGTACGACGCGCTCGAGGGAGCGCACGCGCTCGTTCTTTTGACCGAGTGGCGCAGCTACCGAGCGCCCAACTTTGCCGAGATCCGCAAGCGCCTTCGGAGCGTGGACGGCACCACGGCGCCGGTCGTGGTCGACGGGCGAAATGTGTGGCGGCCTTGGGAGGTCATCGGGGCGGGGTTGCGGTATCAGGGGCTCGGGGTTCCGTCGGTGGCGACGCCGCCGGAGCAGGCCTCGAAAACGACGCTGCTTTAGAGGCACGGCCGAAGGCTTCGAAGCTCCAAGCCAAGGCTCGCGCCCCCGAAGCGTTGGGAAGCGTCGCGACCCATTAGCAACGCGTCGCTGCGCGTTGTCGATGCCGCTTTTGGCTGGGACACGGAAAGCAGATGTCCTCCATAGGAAACCGCGCCGCAGCGTCTCGTCACGCTCTCGTCATCTCCACCAGCAAATCAGCAATCTGATTCGCGTTCTTGTTCATGTCGAATCGCGCCTCCCCCAGCCGGCGCGAACGCTGCCCCATTCGCGCGCAGAGGCCCGGGTCGGCTGCGAGGCGCTCGAGGCTACGCCGGAGGGCTTCGCCGTCGTCGACGTCGATGACGAATCCGCTCGCCCCATCCTCCACGGCTTCCGCGTGAGCGCCGACACGCGTCGTGACGATCGGCAAGCTGGAGGCCATGGCCTCCCCCAGGACGACTGCCAGACAGTCTCCTCGGGTTGGCAGTACGAACGCGTCGGCCTCGGCGTAGAGACGAAGAAGCTCCGGGGAATGCGGCTTGACCCCGCGGTGGACGTGAACCCCGTCGCCCGAAGGGACTTCGGCAGCGGTCACGAGGTGGAGTTCACAAGTGGCGCCGAGGTGTCGGCGGAAGACGTCGAGGAGGAGATCGCCGCCCTTGCGTACGAAGTCGCCGCCGACGAAGAGGAGCCGCACAGGCCCCGGCCGCCTTTGTCCTCGCGCATTCGGATCGGGAAAGTTCGAGAGGATCGTCCCCGGCGGAATGACCGTGACGTCGCGCGCGTCCACGCCATAGTCACGCACGAGGGAGTCCTTGGTCCAATCGGACCATGCGGTGACCTTGCGTGCGCGCCTGAGGACGGCGCGGTGAACCAGCAGCTTGGCTCGCTCGATCGCGGGGTGACCGACTTTGTGACCGTACCAGACGGCGAGCTCGTCGTAATTCAGCGGAGTTGCGTCGAGCGAGAGGAGCGTGGGTATTCTTGCGATATAGTCCGCGGAAAGAATCGCCACCATCGAGGTGTGAATGAAGAGCGCATCGAGCGGCCCGGTGCGGCGCGCGGCCGCGATCGCTTGACGGGTCCGGACGTTCCCCCGGAAGGCGTAATTCTCTCCGAGGATGGGCAGGCGCCCCAATCCGTCCTTCGTGAAGGATACTTCGAGCCAAACGCACTCCATGTCGTCGCGAGCAGCCAGCGCACGCCGCAGACTCATGCCGTAAGCGACATGACCTAGCCCCTGCTCGAGCACGAATGCGATACGCGGCTTCATGGGGGAATCGTAGTCTAGTGCAGCGCCGTGGAGATGGCATCAATCATTGGACGCTGCACTGGGGCAACCGTCGGTCGAACGGTAGACTCGCGGCGCCACTTGAGCGAGCAACGAACATCTGACACCATACGCGTGTATCCGATAAATAAGGAGTTGACTCAGTGACGACGCGACGAATGGCGCTTGCGGTGCAGGGGCGCACGGAGGCAGCCGGTATCCGGGACCCGACGGGCGCCACGGCGCGGCGCGGGTACCTATTCGACGATCTTTTCGAACGGAAATTCGACGAGTCTATCCTCGATACACTCCCAACGATGCCTGGTCCTCGTTTGGTCCCTGGATGGGCCCGACTGGCCGCGGAGGTCCATCGTCACCGCGACGAATACGACGTCATCGTGACTTGGAGCGAGCGCGTCTCGATGACCCTCATGACGCTCGATCGCTTCCTGAGAGGAGGAAAACCGCACATTGCGATGCTCTACTGGTTCTCGCGGCCGAGTATGCGGGCGCCGCTGCGCGCCTTCGGCAGCCGGCTGCACGCCATCGTGACCTGGAGCTCGGTGCAGCGCAGGTATGCGATAGAGGAGCTGGGCTTGCCGGCGGAGAAGATTTATCTAATCAGACATTTCGTCGATCAGCTTTTTTGGAGTCCGCGGGAGAGCCGTGTCGACGGGATCGCGAGCGCCGGCTCAGAGATGCGCGACTATCCGACCCTCCTCGATGCGCTGCGCGGCACCGACATCCGCTGCCACATCGCGACCGATCATGTTCGCGTCGACCGCTTCGGTTTCGCGCGTCGCATGAGTGCACAGGGCTTCTCGGCGGCGGCGAGCAGCAACGTCACGATCGGCCGCAAACCTGCTACCGAGCTGCGCGAACTGTACGCCCGCTCGAAATTCGTGGTTGTTCCTTTGCAACGTTCGGACACCGACAACGGAGTCAACGTGATCCTCGAGGCCATGGCCATGGGCAAACCGGTCATCTGCTCGCGCACGCGCGGGCAGGTCGACGTCATCCAGGAGGGCGTCACGGGGATCTTCGTCCCGGTCGGCGACGCGGACGCACTGCGCGCGGCGATTGTGTCCCTGTGGAACGATCCCGAGCGCGCAGCCACGATGGGACGTGCGGCGCGCGCCTACGTCGAGAAGCACCATACGCTCGAGAAGTTCTGCCGCGACGTAAAAGGAGCGATCGACGCCTCGCTCGACGGTCGTACGGCCGCAGCCGACGGCTCCTTCCCCGGGTTATTCGCGACGAGCGCGTAGTTGCTTGGGGACGAGAAAACCGCCGCGACGCAAGGGAAGGACTCGGCCGAAGAACAATCGCAGCTTCAGTCCCGCGACGACGAGTTTGCCGCCAACCGGCGAGCGAGCCAGATGGGCACCCCTCGCGTCGGACGCTTCGCAGCGGCTGCCTTCTTCAAGAAATTCACGCAGCCGACGGCCATCGCGCGAAGCGATCCGGCTTCTTCGCGCATTCCCCGAAAGTACTCCATTCCGAAGACGAGCCCTGTCGCACGCAGGGCGGGGCGCTCGAAACCGAGCTTGTCGACGACTTCGGCAATCTTGAACGTCGTCGCGGCGATTTTCTCGCCCAGCCGGGGAGCGACGATCGCCGGCAGACACAACACCCGTCCGGCGAGGGGTAAGGAGAAGGCGAAGCGCCACGGATCTGCGTGGGCCATCCGTGGATGCTTGCGCGCGATGCCGGGTTCGAGCTTGCCGTGGATGAAGGCCCGGCCTCGCCATTTCTCCGGCTGCGTATGGTCGGACAGGTGAACGGAGTATGCCGCATTCGAAAAAATGAGGTGGACGCCGAGCTCCTCCAGATCGAGTCCGAGCGCCATGTCTTCGGCTCTCGGAAGCGACAGATCGAGACCGCCGGCCCGCAAGTAGTCTTCTCTCCGCATCGACGCGTTGCCGGTCGCCAGGAGGGTTCCGTCGACCACGAGCTCACCCCGTTCGGCCGCGCTCGCGAGTTCGTCCCACTTGAGTCCGTGATATCGCTCGAATATCGATTTTTCCCCGATCTTCGGATCGGACAGGTAGCGCCCGAAGACGGCGGTCGGCCGCCCGGTCGCATGATATCCGAGGTGGATCTCGAGAAAGCGCGGCGGCAGATCCATGTCGTCGTCGACGAACACGAGGACGGTTGCGCGGGCCTGGAGCGCGCCGCGGTGACGCGCGGCGGCGGGTCCGGCGTTGGGCTGGGTGATGATCGTCAGCGGGAAGGGGAAGCGGCCGGTGTCGATGTGCTCGGCGACGGACGCCTTGGAGCCGTCATCGACGACGATCACTTCGAATTGGTCCGGCGGAAGCGTTTGTCGCGACAGACAACCGAGAAGCCGCTGGAGCAGGTCGAGGCGGTTGTACGTCGCGAGAACGACGCTCACTCGGAGTGCGCCTTCGTTCAACACGGCTCTGGAAACTATCACGCGAGCCCACCGGCGACCATGCGGCTTTCCGGTCGAGCGACGACGGTCAACGTTCGGTCGTGTCACTGAGCTCGGGCGGCGGCGCCTCACCGCGCGACCGCACCAGCCGGTACGCGCCCCGAAGCTCGGCGATCGTCACGACCCGCAAGCCGAGCGCGATCGCTGTGTAGAGCACGGCGTCCAAAGCCAATCGCACCGACCCGAGGCCGCGCAGTTGCCGATCCACCCACAGGACCGTAGCTCCGACGACTACGCTCTTTATGAGTACGGAAAGGACAATCTTGTCGAGTGGCGACTTCTTGAACCGGGACACCATCCCGATGAGCACGCAGACCTCGGTGGCGATGACGGCGGCTGCTGCCCCGGCGCACTCGCCGCCGGTACCGAGAAGCCGACGACCAATCGGAACGAACGCGAGCATGAGGATGGCGTTGATGAAAACCGAACTGACCGAGATGAGCGTCACGGACCATCCCCGACCCACGATCGTTAGGGCAATCGCGAGCATCGTGTCCAGATAAGTCATCACGAACACCAGCGACAAAATGGAGAGACCGGTGGCCGCCGGCGCGAACTTGTCGTGAAACGCGAGGCGCACGAGGACGTCTGCGCCGGCCGACGTTAGGACGGTGAGCGGAGCCACGACGATGACGAGTCCTTGAAGGATTCGGCGAAGCATGGCGAAGCCTTCCGCCTCGGACCGCGCATACGCGCGCGACAGCATCGGCATGACGACCCACCCGAGCAGCGGCGTGAGCAGCATGCAGAGATAGCTCATGTTCAGGTCGGCCGCGAACCACCCGACTTCGCGTTCGTCGCGCCCGACGAACTCCAAGACGGACAGACCCAAGCTCCCTAGGACTCCCAGGGCCAGCGCGTTGACGAAATACGGCACGCTCGCCACGACCGCTTTACGCACCGCGCTCGCGTCCACGCGATAGCGCAGCCCGGCCTCTCGTCGTGCGGCGGGCACCAGCAAGACCGTCTTGAGTAGCTCGGCCGACAAGTACGCTGTGGCGAGCAGCGGAAGAGGAGCGTCGAAGTGCAGCCCGAGGAGGAGTCCCAGCCCCCAAATGATCTTCGTCGTCACATTGGAAGCGGCAACCCACCCGACACGCCCCGCCGCCTGGAGGACCACGGCGAGGGTGTTGTTGTTGGTCATCACCAGGTAAGCGAATCCGAAGACCCCGGCGGTCAGCACGGTCTCGGCGGGACGATGGGTGATCCAGAGGGTCGCCGTCATCGCGGCCAAAATCGCAGCGCTCATCAAGCCTCGGAGCGCAAACGTGCCGCCGACGACGTCGGAGGCATGGTCGGGCCGGACCGACACCTCTTTCAAGATGTAGGTATCGATTCCAAGGCCGATGCACGTGAAGAAAACGGCTGCAAAGCTCTCGGCGAAGCCGAAATGGCCTTGCCGAACCGGCCCAAGGTGGGCGGGGACCTGGAGCTTGACGATCATTGCCACCGACCACGTGGCGATGAGGGAGCTTCCGAGCTTGAGTGCGTTGCGGATGGCAGCGGCGACTTCGCGCGCCTCGCCGGCGGGCGGTGCCGTTTTGCTCAGAACGGTGGGAAGCGCCGGATGGTGCTGCACGATTCAAACCTCCCTCGACTCGGCCCAGTTCGAACCGCCGCGCACGCTTCGCACGGAGCCCGAACGATGGCCATCAACCGCCACCCGGTCGAATGGCCGCCCGGTCGCGCATGAGTGCCATGCTTTGGGACTCTACCGTCAGCGCGCTATCGCCGCCAGCCTCGCGGGGGCGGGCGCTCTTTCCCATCGCGCCATCGCGAACCCTCGTGAATGGTCGCACCTCCCCATGCGCTGGTCATTCGCGGCGCGAGAGCGGAGCGGCGCGTTCGGGCAACAGCGCCTCCCCCACCCCGGGCCCCCAGAAATGCGTCCCGTCCCCGCGGGCGCTCTGGCATCCTCCGCCGGGTGACGCGTCGGTTCGCCTTCGTTCTCGTATGGTTGGCGCTCACGGCCGAGGTACAGCCGAGCATTTTCCAGGGGAAGTGGTCCACGCCGCTCACGACGGTGGGCAATGCGCTTTTCACGGGTCTTCCGCTCATTCACTTTCCGTTGTGGGACCTCATGGTGTTCGCGACCACGGGGGCCGCGTTGGTACAGGCGAGCGCTCGGAGAGGCCGCGTCGCGCCTCTCTTGAAATCGATTCGGATTGCGTTCGCGTCGCTCGCTCTAGCCTGGATTTGGGGAGTCGTGCTCCAGGGGGGAAGCGCGTACCAAACGATGTTTCAGTTGCATCAGTTCGTCATGGGAATGGTCGTCGCCCACATGCTCATGGCGACGTGCAGCACGGTCCGTCACATCGAAGGCCTGGGGAAAGTCGTCTTGTTGGCGACGCTCTATCGCGCGTTCGTGCTCCTTCTTTTCTGGTTTTTGGTCGCTCGCCACCTCGGCGCCGAACTCATCGCCTTGACGGAGCACCAGGACACGTCCCTTTTCGTGACTGGACTCATCATTCTCCTCGCCCACGCGACGCACCGGCGGACGCTGCGCGCCGGGCTATGGGCCTCGCTTGCGGCGATCCCCATCGTCCTTGCCATTCACTTGAACAATCGGCGCCTCGCGTGGTTGGCCGTGGTAGCGGGACTCGCGCTCATCTATTTTCTTCTTCCGAAAGACAAATTCAAGCGCCGCATCAACGTGTTTCTGTTGACGATCTCTCCCCTTCTACTCACCTACGTCGCGATCGGTTGGGGGCAGCCCACCGGGATATTCAAGCCGGTGGGGTCGATCTCGACGATGTTCGGGGAGCATCAAGACGCCTCGAGCGTGATGCGCGACATCGAGAACTACAACCTGACCAAGACGCTCAAGTCGAACCCGCTCTTGGGGATCGGCTGGGGACACGAGTATTTCGAGCTGGTGGTTGCCGTCTACATCGCCGGTGGATTCCCGCAATACCGGTACATGCCGCACAACAGTTTCCTCGGCGTCCTGGCGTTCTCCGGCCTGCTCGGCTTCGTGGGAACGTTCCAAGTCATTCCGGTCGCCGTGTTCTTGCACATGCGGGCCTATCTCGCCTCTCGCGCCGCCGTCCCCCGCACCGCGGCGCTCGTCGGAGTAGTCGCGCTCGTCGTGTGTATCTTGGAGATGTGGGGCGACCTCGGTTTCAACGGTGCGACCACGAACGTCATGGTCGGCGTCAGCCTCGCCGTGGCGGGCCGTCTTCCCGCTCTCGTGGGCGCGTGGACCGTGGAGCCGTCAGCCCAGGCGAGGCGCGACGTATAGAATGAGGACGACGTAGATCGCGCAATACACGGCGAACCGCGTGATCACCTTCCGCAGCCCGCGTTTCTGTCGGGGCTCGCCCGCGCAGGCGATCGGGATCCAAAACATCGCGATCAAGATGCTGAGGGAGATTGCTTTGCTCATGGGCTTGCCCCGACTTCGGCTCGAACCATCCAAGAGTAAGAGCCGAGGCGTCCTCGGTCTACTTCGCCGTACGCGCTACAACAGGAAACCATGAACGCACGCCCGAGCATGCCGCTTTGCGTTTGCGGGCTCCTTTTCCTCGGGTGTCCGGCAAGGACGCACGTGGGCGCGTTCTCGGCGGTCTCCTCGGACGAGGGCCAGCGGGGCAGCGAACCGCCTGGAGGCGGCGCGCCGGACGGCGCGACCGGCCCCGCGGAAGGTGCGCGGTCTGGGGCCGACCCGGGAGTCGCGCATTCAAGCACGACTCCGCCGACCCGGCTCCCGCCGCTGCCAGGGCTCACGAACGTCGTCGCCACGCAGCGCGAAGACTCCGCCGGCGTCGACTTCGATCCGGTGGAAGGCGCGGTCGACTATCGGGTCTACCCGCTCCCCGCAGACCGCGACGTCTCGGTAGCTGCCGACGGTTCGGTTGGGGTGGCCAATGCCATTTATCGCTGCGCGGGCCTAAGGCAAACGTTCGATCTGGCAAACAACGTCAACGTCCGCGACCATGGCCTGGTCATCGCCGGCCAATCGACCTGGCACGCGGAAGTGCCCGCCAATCCTGTGCTGGGCTACGTCTTCGTCACGGCCGCGGGCGACCGATCGCCTGTCTACGCTCTCGCCGGACACCCGACCGACGACGAAGTCGGATGGCGCGAGACGCGGCTGAAGATCTACACGACGGATACGACCAAGCGACGCGATCTCTTGAATGGAGGATGGCGCGACGATGGCGTCGCATTTTACGTTCCGTCGGCCGCGAGCCCAGCGACGCGCACCGTATATTCCTCTCAAGTTTCGAGCGTCGTCGCGGGACAGGGCTGGACCCAGCGCGCGCAATACTACTTTACCGACGAGGAACGCGGTTCTCACGCAGGAGATACGCTCGCGCCGTCGCCGGAGTTTCAAGTGCTGCGGTCGCACGCGGGCGGGACGCAGCCTCTCATGGCGGTATTTTATCGGGCGATTCAGCAGCACACCGAGCTCGCGGCGGGAAGGGAGCGGTTCGCGCGGGCCGCCTTTCAGGGCCCCGGGCCGCTCTGGCACTTGGAATGGTCCGGCATCACGAAGCCGGTGACCTTGGTCGTCGAAGCCCTCGGTTCGGGCTGTCCGTATCAGGGCTTCCTTTCGCCGCAACACCTCCGGGCCCCTCCACACCAAACGCTCTTTACCCTCTCGGATTTGCAGTCGGCTTCGCCGACCGGCGAGGTCTTCGTCAACGGCCAGCACGATACGAAGTCGTTCCCGAAGGCCATCGCCCGGTCTTTCGTGACGGTCGCGCCTCGGCCGCACGAACCGGGTGAGTGGGATTGGTACCAGGGCTTCGCCCCCGGCACGGACTTCGGACCGGTCGCGTTCACGACGAAGTGCACGCAGGCCGGTTGTCGCGCCACAACGCCCATCTTCGATTTCAGCGCATATTCGCTGGACGTCACGACGAGCCCGGTCCTCACCTACGGAGTGTTCCTGGGGCAGATGTGGGTCGCTTACGACGACACCGGGCAGGACGTCACGGGGAAGGTGCGCTTCACCGCGCTCCAATTGGCGAGGATCGACTCGGATCCGACCAAGTTTCTTCACGTGACGATGTCGGTGGACATCGTCTCGACCGGCCGTCGATATCCGCAAATGATCATTTCCGATCAGAAGGCGCCGGTTCAAGAAGGGCTCTCGAATCCGAACAACAACACTCTCTTGGTCCAACCCATCCAAGGCCCGTCGATGCGCATCGAAGCCCAGGCGATCCACGGTCTCGTCAACGGGGCCCCTTGGAACGTGAACAACCAAGCGCCGGAGCATCGTTTCATCGACTACGACGACAACGTGGGCAACGACGGGGAGCCCTCGGCCTCCGAGCCGCCCTTCGAGCACGCGGGGATGGATAGGATGACGAAGTTCGACGTGTACGTGTCTTCGCGGCGCACGTACCTGCTCTTCGACGGAGTCCCGGCGGGGTGCATGCAATACCCGAACGGTTTCGCGCTCGCGGGACCGGTCACGGTCACGTTCGGCGACGTGCTGTATCATGAGGGAGCCGGCGACGAGCGGATCTGCCAAGACAAGAAGCCCTACGTATTCATGCATCTTCATCAGTGCACCGAGACGAAACGGCATTTCGACGACCTGGGCTTCAAGAGCGGCGTTCCGGCTCCCGCGTGGAACGAGGCGCGGTTGCCATGTGGACCCTACTGATAGGCCTCTCGTTCGTGCTCGTGCTGGGCGCGAGCCGCTGCCACTCGTCGGCCCCCTCGTCCGTGCCGGCGACGCCATCCCCCGCGGACCCGACGAACGCAATCGATCCGGCGCCCACCTGGACGAGCCAAGAATGGGCCGCGCTCCAGGCGCTCTCGCCCGCGTCACTTCCAGCGCCGCCGCCCGATCCGACGAATCGGTTCGCCGGCGACCCAGCGGCCGCGGCACTGGGGCAGCGACTATTCTATGACCCGTCGTTTTCCGGCCCCCTCCTCGACAGCGACAACGACGGGGGCTCGCAATCGCTCGGCAACGTCGGCCAAACGGGGCGCGTGGCCTGCGCCGGCTGTCATGTGCCGAGCACCGGCTTTTCCGACACGCGGTCGTTTCAACGCCAGATTTCGCTCGGGGCAGGCTGGGGCAGGCGTCGTGCGCCGTCGCTCCTCGACGTCGGACAGGCGAAGTTGCTCATGTGGGACGGTCGGCGCGACGCGCTCTACAACCAGATTTTCGGACCGCTCGAGTCCGTAGTCGAAATGAACAGTTCGCGCCTGTACGTGGCCCAGCAGATTCGACGAAGGTATGCCCGCGAATACGAAGCAATCTTTGGCGTCCTTCCGCAGCTCGACGACCCCCGGCAGTTTCCAGAGCTGAGCGCGGCCGCGACGGGGTGCCGGCCAAAGAACGCGCGTGACCCCCAGCCGGTCTGCGACGGGACGTTTCACGGGATGCCGGGCGACCACGCGGAGTTCGACGGCTTGTCGCCCGACAAACAGAGAGCGGTGACGGCGGTCGTCGTCAACATGGGCAAAGCGATCGCGGCCTTCGAGGGGCGAATCACCTGCGGCAGCGCTTCCTTCGACGCATGGATGCACGGGCAGATGGTCGTATCGCGCGCGGCGCAGCGCGGAGCGGCCCTCTTCGTCGGAAGAGCCGGATGTGTCCGGTGCCACAGCGGCCCGTTCTTGTCGGATCAGAAGTTCCACAACGTCGGCCTGAAGCCCCAGGTCGTGCAGCAGGCATTTACCGATGCGAACGACCGGGGAGCAGCGGCTGGCCTGGCGGCCGCGCTCGCGGACCCGCTGAACAGTGCCGGGCCCTACAGCGACGGGAGCGACGGGAGGCTCCCTCCTTCGGTCGGTCCGGACATGGATGGCGCCTTTCGAACCCCGACGCTTCGCTGTTTGAGCGCCAGACCGACGTTCCTGCATACCGGCCAAATCCGGACGGTCGCCGGAGTCGTTTCCTTCTTCAATCAAGGAGGCAACACCGCGGGGTATCCGGGCACCAAAGAGATTGGCGCGCTGGGGCTCAGCGCGCTCGAGCAAAGCGATCTCGTTGCGTTTCTGGAGAGTCTGAACGGGCCCGGCGCCGATCCGAAATACCGGCACTCGCCGTGAGCCGGACACCCTGTTCTGCGCTCTAGAAAGTCACGTCGTCGATCCCGAAGCCGTCCCCCAAGCCGTCAGGCGGCGGCCAGCGCTTCGTGATCTCGTAAACGACGCGGACGATCCCCGGCCCTGCGAGCGTAATGGGGTCGTGCGCGTTCATGCCGTTGGTCGTCCCCGGATGCGTAACCGACACGGTCGCGACGACCGATTGTGTGGCGTCGTAAGCGGTCGCGGTCACCGTCGAGTCACCCACGCCAATGAGAACCGTTCCGACCTTGGCCACCGGACTGGCCAAGTCCATCGCGATCGGGCTGATCCCGATGTTGTTCACGAGCGGGGAACCGACCAGGAAATTGGGCGGACTGGTTTCCTCCCCGTCCGAATACGTGATGGGACCGCCACAGCTCGCCGATGAAAACACGACACCGGGATACTGGTTTGTGATCCTCTCGCTCCCTCCGAGGGCCGTGCCGTCCGGCAGCGTGTCGAAGGTGATGACCGAGGGGGGCGGCCCGGCCGAGGCTCCCGCTTCGGGTGGGCAAAATTCGTTTTCGCCGGCATCGGTCGAAGCGTCGGCCGGATAGCCCCCGCCGCCGTCACCGGAGGCGGACCCGTCGGCCAGCGCCCCATCGCTGCCGCCCCCGCCATCGCTTTCCGAACCGTTCGAGGGCGATTGGGCGCCATCGGGGACAGAAGCGGCGGCGTCCGAAGCCGCGCCGTCCGCCTTCGTCGAAACCTCGGCGCCGGCGCTCCCGTCCGTCACGCTTCCCGCCGTGTGCGTGTTTTCGCGCAGCGCACACGCGCTGCCGGCAAAGGCGAGCATGCCGCCCACCAACAAGGCCACCGAGGACAACCCGAACGGCCCCGTCCGATTCCGTCGCGCGTCCTGGATCATCTCCCTATCCCTCGATTCCTACGTCGAGCGTCGTGGCCTCGACCCACATCTCGCGAGCGGTCCCACCAGACTGGTCGGCGCATACCAACCGGTATTCACGCTGTCAATCACGGCTGAGAATGGGCGCACGCGATATAGCCCCACTATTTAGCATGTTGGCTTCGAGAGGAGAGATCCCGTAGCCTCAAAGTCGGCGTGCCGGCTCGAACAGACGGCCGTGGTCGAGACTGGAAATAGGTTCGAAATGCGGGTCGTCCGAGAGATCGTTCGCGATTCCGTCGCCATTGCGCGCTGGTTTAACAAAGGAAATGTCGGCGTGCGGGAGCTCGCCACGACCCTGTCGCACGACGGGTCGCAGGCGCTGATGCTCTCTCGTCTCCGTCAGGCAGGGAGGCGCTGGCACATCCCCTTGTTCGGAAGCGTGGTTCGGCGCGTGCAAACGGCTCTCTTTGGCATCGAGATCGCGAGCGACGTCCAACTCGGCGAGGGCGTCGTCTTCTTGCACACCGTCTGTGTCGTCATCGGCGGCGACGCCCGCATCGGCGATCGCGTCGTGTTCCTCGGTGGCAACACCGTAGGCACGATCGACTGGAAGGGCTATCCGCGCATCGGCAACGACGTCATCGTCGGCGCCGGCGCACGCATCTTGGGTCCGATCACCATCGGAGACGGCGCAACCATCGGCGCCAACGCCGTCGTCGTGACCGACGTCCCGTCCGGAAGCATCGCCGTAGGCGTTCCCGCCGCCATCCGTTCCCGTAGCAAGTCGAACAGCGCAGGCCTAGAGCCCCCCTGAGACGACCGTCTCTGCGCCCCCCCGGTTGCGCCAAAACCGAAGGCCAGAACCCGCCCCCCATTTCTGCGCCCCCCCCGGTCGCCCAAGACCGAAGCCCAGAAGGGTAGCGATTTTCGCCGAGCCCAAGCGAGGCCAAGGAGGCGAGCGAGGCGTACGACCGTACGCCGCAGCGAGCAGACGCCGGCATCGCGCCGGGATCGGCGAAAATCGCTACCCTTCTGATTAGCCGGGGACCCAGCGGGCGAGTACCACCGTGATGTTGTCCGGGCCGCCGTTTTCGTTGCCCTTCGCGATGAGTCGCGAGGCCGCGGTTCGCAGGTCGTTCGGGCCGAGCAGAATCGAAAGCATGTCGGCGTCGCGCACAGTCCCAGACAGCCCGTCGGAACAAAGAAGATAGACGTCGCCCGCCCGCGGCTGCTCGAGCCGGGTGTCCACTTTGACGGTGTCTTTCATTCCGAGGGCCCGGACAATGACGTTTTTGTGCGGGAAGTTGGCAATCTCTTCAGGCGTCAGCCGCTTCATCTTGATGTAGTCGTTCAGCAGAGAGTGGTCCTCGGTCAGCTGCTCGAGGCGGCCGTCGCGCATCCGGTAAACGCGCGAGTCGCCGACGTGCGCCAGATACACCCCATCTTCCACGGCGAAGAGGGCGACGATGGTCGTGCCCATTCCCCGCTGCCTGGCGTCGCGCTGGGCGCTCTCGTAAATACGCAGGTTGGCAAGCTTGATGCCCGTGATCAGCCGGTTCTCTTCGTAGCCTTTGGCGCGGTCCATCT
>CAZVPE010000049.1:0-28792 GCA_964628155.1 uncultured Polyangiaceae bacterium
TTCGACGATGCACTCGGTGACGCGGATGATGGTCTTGCGGCGTTGCTCGATCGCACGAATGAGCCACTGCGCGTTTCGGAGCTTCTCGCCGATGAACTCCTTCGCCTGAGGGTCCCTCAGGAGCTGCTTCGTGAGGGCCTCGTTAATATAAAGGCGCTGCACGCCGCGGTCGTTGTCGGTCACGACGAACTTCTCGGCGTCCTTGATCACATACACGTCGGGGGTGATCGCGATGCTCTTGTCGTCGGTCTCGCTGTAGTTGCGCGCCGGGCGGCTCTCGAGCTTCTGAATTTGTTTGACCGCCTCGTACACGTCGTCGAGCGTCACCTTCAGATCGCGCGCAATGGCGGGATAGTTGTGCTTTTCGAGGTTGTGTAAGTGCTTCCGGATGATCTCGAGCTCGAGGTCGTCGTAGCCGTACGCCTCCGCCTGAACTTGCAGGCACTCCTGAAGGGACCGCGCACAGACGCCGACCGGCTCCCACTCCTGCATCTCGCGGAGGACGCACTCGGCGTCCTCGGTCTCGATCGGCACCTCTCGGGCGAGATCGTCGACGGTCAAGTCGGGCGTCTTTTCACCGGTGTCGCGCTCGGTCCCCTTGAGGTCGAGAAAGCCATTGTCGTCGAGGTTGCCGATCACCAGCTCCGCGAACTTCTTCTCCGTCTCCGTGAAGTCGCTCATCTGGAGCTGCCAGCGAAGGTGGTCGACGAGCGACTGGCCCTTCGTCAGGTTCTGCTCGATGGGCGGCAGCTCCTCGAATCCCCCCCGGTTGCTCGGGAGGGGTTGTTGCAAGGTGCGGTTCTCGAGGAACTGTTCCCAGTCGATCTCCTGAACCCGCTTTTCTTCGTTGCGCTTGGTGAGGTCGGCGACCTCGAGCTTTTCGGCGGCGAGCACGGGCGCGTCCGGCGGATGAGGCTCGGTCCCCTGGTCGCCGTTCTTGGCGCTCGCCCGGGCGCGCGGGTCGATTTCCTCGTCCGCGAGGACGGGGTTGGCGTCGAGTTCCTTGCGGATCTCGTCGATGAGCTCGAGGCGCGAGAGCTGCAGAAGGCGGATCGCCTGCTGCAGCTGGGGCGTCATCACGAGCTGCTGACTGAGCTTGAGCTGTTGCTTGATTTCCATCGCTTCCCTGAGCCTTGGGGCCTTGACCGTGGGGCGTGGTGGCTAAAGCGGAGTCAGACCAAACGAGGTAGGGGATGAAGCCCCCGCCAACAAGATTGAACGAAGAGGAACCTTTGGCGGGGCCCTGCGCCGCTTCAGACTCGGAGACCGTGGTAGAAGAAATAACACCGCGCGGCAAAACTGGCAGGGCTTTTTCGGCGATTTCCGTGCCAGCAGCTGAATTTGCTTTCAAGTCGGGGCGAAATGGCTCCGTTTCCGGTTGGCAGCCGCCGAAAAAGCGCCTTGCGACCTCAGCGAGTCCTTGCACCGGCTGGAGGGCCTCCCACCGCGCGCGCCATCGCAATGGCCGGCCCCGAGTTCACGGAGGAAGCGGGTAGGCGGGCTGCGAGACGCCGGGAAGGCCTCCGTCGGGGCCGTCGCTGCCGTTATTGCCGGTGGCGATTATCGCGCTCGTGCCATGCGGTCCGCCGATGCCGGACGGACCGGGCGCACCGGCCGCCCCGGGGACACACGTCGTGCCCTCGAGCTGGGAGGGGAGGGTCCCGCGGTAGAGGATGCACGTGGAGATGCCTCCGGCGCCGCCGGCGCCGGCCGACCCACCGGCACCGTTGCCGCCGAAGGCGCCCGAACACACCCCGAAGAATCCGGCCCCGCCGCCCTGTCCCGGCTGGCCGTTGCCGCCCCTTCCGCCGGAGCCGGCCGTGGCGCTCGTCAGGGTGCAGCCGTCGAGCACGACCGAGCTGTCGGCGCACACGAGCGCGATGCTCGCGCCGCCTCCCCCTCCGCCGGTGCCCCCCGCGCCGCCGCACCCGCCCGCGCCTCCGCCGGTGCCTCCGAGCGTCACGAGCCCGCCGCCGCCGCCGCCGCCCTGTCCCGGGTCGCCGTTCTGGCCGGCGCCCCCGGGGCTCGGCGTCCAGCCCGCCGCCGAGAAGGCTCCGAGCGATGCCGGGAGCGTGCCTGCACTTCCAGCCGCGCCGTTGGCACCGGGATGGGCACCGACGCCGCAGGCCAGCGTCCCCCCAGTGCCGCCCAAACCGTCTTGCACGCCCACAGGCGTTGCGGGCGGCACCGCCGTCCCCGTGACCCCGCCTCCACCGCCGCCCGGACCGCTATTGCCGCCGCTGCCGCCGCTCGACTTGTGTCCGTCGGCGCATGTGACCGAGCCGCCCGCCCCTCCGGCGCCGCCGTCTTGGTCGCTGCCCGCCGGCGCGAGGACCTGTGCGGGCGGGTAGTTCGGGGCATTGGCTCCGTCGGTGCCCGGCGCGCCGCTCTCGCCGCTGCCCGCCGCGAAGACACACCGGCGGAAGGTGACGTTCGGCGAGGCGGTCACGATCGCCGCGATGCTCGATGCGCCGTTGCCGGCGTCGTCCTGGGCCGACGCGTTGGCCGCCACGAAGCGCATGTCTTCGACGTCGACCGGACCACTCGGCACCGCGACCCGGAGCGGTACGGCGTTCGGGGGGGCGCTGACCTGCGCCCCGCTTCCGAGGTAGGCCCAGCCCGCGTCGCCCGTCGGGCATTCGAGGCCGCCGAAGAGGCTCGCCGGGCCGCTCAGCGTGACCGACTCGGCATACGTCGCGTCGCACACGTAGACGCGGCTCTTGCCGCCGAGATTGCCGACCGCATGGCCTATGCTCGCGTAGGGCTTGGCGCGGGTGCCGTTGCCCGTCGCGTCGCTGCCGCCGCTGCCCGCCGGCGCAACGAAAACGCCGTAGCGCTCGTCGATGACGCACGCCTCGTCGTGCGGGGGCTGGCTGGGATCGCACGTGTACCCGTCGAAGCCGTCGAAGCCGTCGAAGCCGTCCGCGGCGTCCGCCGAGTCCCACGCCTCCTGGTCGGGTCCGGAGTCGACGCCGCCCCCCGAATCCACGGTCGCGTCGACCGCCCCGTCGCCGGTCGAACGAGCGTCCCCGCCCTCCGACGCGACGCCCGCGTCTGGTCCGATTTCGTCCTGCGCGTCCTGACCCTGAGTCGTTTGTGTTCCCGTATCGACGCCCTGCGGGCTGTCGGCCGCGGCTTCGGCCCAAGAATCCGCCGTCGCGTCCGCCGCGGTCGGACAGGTCCCATTCGAGGAGCAGTCGTCGGGAGGTTCGGTTGCGCACCCGGAAAGGACGACGATCAGGGCCACCAGGGGAAAGGTAACGGCCACCCGCGGAGCGTGCATGTCTCAGGGGACCTGGTAGGCGAACGGAGTCCGGTAGGTTGGCATCGAGCTGCCTTCGCGGGCGGGAGGTTATCCCTCCGCGGCGGAAACGGCTACATCCAAACCCGATCAGCGGACTCCGAGCGTCCCGAGGTACCGGCCCCGGACGAGAGGGTGCTCGGCAAACTCGCCGGCTGGCGCGCTCGCCGCGACGATCCCGTCGAGCAGCAGCACGGCCCGCGTGCAAACCCGCAAGGCCTCGGCGACGTGGTGGTCGGCGAGCAACACCGAGGCCCCCTCGCGGGCGAGCTCGCTCAGAAGGACCCCCAGCCGCTCGGCACCGGCGGGGTCGACGCCGGCGAACGGCTCGTCGCACACGAGGACCCGCGGCGTACGCGTAATGGCCCGAGCGAGCTCGAGGCGGCGCCGCTCTCCGCCCGACAGGTCTCCCGCCCGGACGTCGAGGAGCTCTTCGAGCCCCACGCGCTCCGCAGCGACGCGCGGCGGCCGTGCGGGCAGCCCTACGATGCGCCGGTACGCGGCCAGGTTCTGACCGACCGTCAGCTCCCACAAAACGCTCGGGCCCTGCGGCACGTATCCCATGCCTGCCCGGGCGCGCCTCCACAAGGGGTCTCGCGTGACGTCCCGCCCATCGAGCCAAACGGTTCCCGCGTCGGGCGGAGCCTCCCCGACCACCGCGCGAAAAAGGGTCGACTTTCCGGCCCCGGAAGGCCCCAAGAGGCCTACGACTTCCCCCGCGTACGCATCGATGTCGACCCCTCGGAGAATCGCCTTTCCGCCGCGGGTCACACGCAAGCCCCGAGCCGCGATCGCGGGTTTGGACTCCTCGGAAAGCGTCGTCACCGCGCTACGGCCGTTTGGCCACCGGGATCGCCCCTTTGACCTGCATGAGCGATACCTTTGCGGTGGGGATGTCGATCCGCGCAGTGTCGGCGGTCAGCCATCCCTGGCCCCGGGTGAGTTTGACGCCGCCGCGCAGATCGAGCACCTGGCGGATGAGGTCCAGCTCCACGGAGGGCGCCTCGGCGTGGACGCCGCGAACGTCTGCCGTGACACCGCCCGAGCCCCGCGCCCAGGTAAGATGCGGGGTCTGGTCGAACCGCAGATCGATTCGCGGGCAGCTCACGACGAGGTCGCCCTTGGAGAGGGTGACCTTTCCCGTGAGCGTCGCTTCCCCCGGAAGGACGTCGATATCGAGCCGATCGGCCTCGAGCGAGACCGTGTCGCCACCGACGCCGCCCAGGATCTCCGCACGGGCCAAGGGGGCGGGCGCGAGCAGCGAGCCGAACACCAACGGGGCAGCGAGTGCAATTCTCACGAAGCCACTATACCTCTTGGCCTCCGGCGGGGTGCGGGAGAGCTCATTCGAGCGCCGCTGCGAGTGCCGTCAGCTCTCGCACCAACCCCGCCGCTCGGGTCGCCTCCGGGGGTGATACGGATTGCGCGAAGAGCTGGTCGACGAGCGTGGCGACGGCGGCGCGGGCGAGCGGCAAGAGCATGGCATCCGGTTCGCGCGCTTCGCTCGCCTCGGCGGCCGCCCGGACCAGCGTCCGCGCGATGGGCGCAAAACGCGACGGCCCCGAGGCACCCTCCGGAGCGAGCGACGACAGGGCGAGCGCGAGCGGTGGGGCGAGCGCCACCACGGCCCGCTCGACGCGATAGCGGACGAGCATGGGGTCGCGCGCGGCCGCATCGCGGTCGCGACCGACGAACACGAGCGAGAGATCGCGTCCCCAGGCTTTCGCCGGGGCGCTCAGCGACCGCGCGAGATCCTGGGCAACGGAGTCGGACTCGCGCTCGATCGCGGCCGCAGCGCGACCGATCGCATGCGCGCGCGCGGCGACCGCGTCGTCTTCCAGTCGCCGCCTCCCGGCTTCCGCGCTCGCCTGGGCGCCGAGCCTGGCGACGATGCGCGCTGCGTGCCGCCGAAGCGCCCGCTCCTTGAGCTCTGCGTGACGCGAGGCGATCCGGTCTTCGAGCATGGCGTCTACGGCGGCCCATCCGGAATCTTCGAGCGCTTTCGCATCCCCCAGCTTGCCGGCGAGCGCTCGCTTTGCGGACAAGGGAAGCGGCGGCGCCCACGAGCCGATCCGCGCCTCGACGAGCGCTTCGTTCACGGTCGCCATCACCTTTTCCAGGTCGGGGGGCGACAGCCGGTCGGCTTTGTTGACCAGGATTTGCACCGGCAGCTTGGCGAGCTTCGCCTCTTCGAGCACCGTGCGCTCGCTCCGCTTCATGGCCTGCGTCGCGTCGAGCAGCCACACGGCCGCGTCGGCCTCCTCGAAGGCGGACAGCGCGATGCGCGTGTGACGCGGACCGGGGGCGTTGAAGCCCGGGGTGTCCAGGATTTCGACACGCATCAGGAACGGGAGCGGCAACTGAATCTCGACACGGCGAACCGGATCGTTTTGGAGCGAATTCAAAGTCGCCCGGAGATCGCCGAGCGGTACGATGCGCTCGGGGGGCTCGTGGCCCGCGAGGAAGAAAATGCGTGCGATCGGATCGGGCGCCCAGCGCAGGTGATGAAGGGTCGCCGTGGTCGGAAGGACGCCCGTCGGCGTCACGTCGGCGCCGATAAGGGCGTTGATGAACGTGCTCTTTCCGGCGTTGAACTCGCCCACGATCGCTACACGAAGCGGCCGTGCGCGCTCGGCGGCGAGATCGGCGATGGCGGCGACCGACTCGAGATCGGCGACGGAGCGGGCGTGCGCGTCGAGGCGCGCCAAGAGACTGGCCCAGTCCGCCGGCGCGCCGGACTCCGGTACCCACGCGCGGGCGAAGTCGGACGCGATCGCGGCCGCCCAAGGGACGAGGCGCGGATGGTTTACGCGCGCGACCTCGTCGAGGGCCGATGCACCGGCGGCGAAATGGCCGACGGCGGCGACCGTGAGGCGCGCGTCGGCAAGGAGCGGGTCGGCCTCGTCCGGCGGGAGGAACGCCAGGGCGGCGGCCACCGACTCGGCGTCTCGGTCGTCGATGCCCGCGTCGAGCAACGGGCGCGCCGCGGCTGCGTCGCCGCCGTCGAGCGCTTCGCGAAGGGCGCGTCGGGCGGCGTCGCGGGCCCCTTCGGCGCGCGCGAACGCCGCTCGCCACCGAGCGAGGTCTTGCTCGCCCTTCGCGTCGACCACCGAGCGCACGCGGGCGCGCATTTGCGGGTCGCTCGGAACGGACGCAAGCGCCGCGGACAGCGCGTCGCTCGCCCCCGGGGCGTCGAGCACCATCGCGCGCATGAGCGACGAGAAGGCGCTCGCGTCTCCCAGCATGGCCAGGGCGCGTCCCCGCAAGAGGGCCGCGCGTCCGTCGGCCGGTGACGCGTCCACCCCGTCGAGCAGCTCCTTGGCCCCGGCGGCATCGCCCCGCAGAAGCTTTGCCTCCGCGCGCCGTACCGCTGCCGCGGCGGATTGGTCGGGCAGCGCGGCGCGCTCCACCCAAAGCTCCGCGCGCGCGCCGTCGCCCTGTGCGAGGTCGAGATCCGCAAGCGCGATCAGCGCGTCGCGCCGAGCCTCGCTGCCCGATTCCGCCACGGCGAGGCCTCGCACCAGCGCATCGCGTACGTCGTCGGGCGGTGCCTGCGTCACTTGCCGCGCCCGGGCCAGGCGCACCCACACTTCCGCGCGCGACGGCGCCCGGAGCGCGAGCTCTTCGAGGGTGAGCGCGAGCTCCGCGTCGAGGTGCGCGGCTTCGCACGCGTCGGCAAGCAAGGCCAGACCGATGGGGGAATCGGGGGCCCGGGCGAGCACCCGGCGGGCGGCGGCGCGCGCTCCCATCGGGTCGCCGGCCGCGAGCGATTGCTCGCCCTCGCGCAGGTCTTCGTCCGCGCCCGCCAGGACGATCTCCACCTTGCCGATCCAGCGACCGATGACGTCGGCGAGGCGCACGGGACGATTAACCTCGGAGCGCGGTCACGGAGCGAGCTCGAACAGCGATACGCCCGATACGTTCTGCGGAAAGGTCACCGTCCACAAGTGGCCCGTCACGTCAGCAGAGGCCTCGTAATAGCAGAGATTTGCGGCGTCGCGGAGTTGGGTCCATTGGTCGCGCGTGGGAACGCGAGGCTTTCCCATCGACACCCAGGCCGTGTGGGAGTTCGCGTGCGTTCGGTCGACCACGAACTGTCGAACACGGACGGGACCGGGAGCGAAAGGAACATGGTCGACCGTGAGCGACACCAAGCTCGATTGGCTCGAATCGGCTCGCCCCCCGGACACGTGATTGTAAACGAGGACCCGCAAAGACTTGCCGTCCGACGACACCGTCGCCGCCGCATTGACCCCTTCGCCGGTCGAGCCCCCCGCGACGGGCAGGCTCGTGTCGCCCATTTCGTGCAGCAGTCGAAACGCGTTGAAGGCGGGCTTGGCGACGTGGAACGACTCGGGGAAGCGCGGGTCGCCTTTCAAGAGCAAACCGTAGTTTCCCTCGCGGTAGGCGAGCGCGCCGCCGGTATCGAACTCCTCGTAGAGATCGGAGATCGTCCAGTATCCGTAGGCGGACGGCGGCGCGAAATCGGGATCGGCCCCGATCGCGTGGATGGTCTTGGCGATGAAGCTCGCCGACGATTCGTCGTCCCGACAAGCGTCGGCCTTCGACGACGGTCCGAACTCGTCGTTGATGAGCTCCCCGCTGAAGTTTGCGGCGGTGAGAATGCTCCTCATCTTGCGCTCGAAGGCGAGCATCGCACCGGCGTCGGCGATGACCCCGTCGTCGTCGCCGTAGCGGTGGTAGGTGATGAAATCGAGCTTCACCCGCGCCGCTCGGGCCGACGCGATGAGGGCGGGGACGAGAGAAGGCGATTCACCCGCGGAGCCGGCCGGCCCTCCCACCTTCAACTCGGGATCGCCGGCCAGTAGGCCCGCGGCGGTATTCAGATAAAGCTCCGTATATCCCGCATCGCCGGGACCGTACATCCACGACGGCTCGTTCCAAACCTCGAAGTACCAGTTTTGGCGCACTTCGTTCGAGCCGTATCGCTGCTCGAGGTGCTTGACGATCTCCGCCATCAGCTCCTTCCAGCGATTCCAGTCGCGGGGCGGGCTGATGTTCGGCGATTTGTGATCGTACCAGAGAAGAGAAAGCACCTTCGCCGGGGTCGAGGCGAGGGCCGACGGCATGAAGCTTATTTCGACGATTGGCCGCATTCCGGCGGCGACGACGCCGTCGTAGACTCGGTCGAGCCGCGTCCAGTCGTACGCGGGCTCGCCGCGCGGACCTTCGGAATAGACGCCGATGTCGTCGTCGAGAATGCCGTGAAAGCGCACGTATTGAAAACCGGCCTCGTCGTGGCCTTTCTTCAGGGCGCTCTCGGCGTTGCGGCCCCACGCGGAGCAGAGGAGTGTATTGGCGTGGTCGGCGGCCACCGCTCGCTCGTAGAATCGATTCCACGGCCGGCCGCGGGCGGCCGCGTCCACGACCAGCCGAATGCTCGGACTGCCGGCCGCGACCCACGGAGTCGGATCGCTGCATCGGACGGGAGGGGGGTCGGCGGTCCATGGCACCGAGTCAGGACAGACCGGCGGCGCTGCACCCGCGACGGCGCCTTGTTCATGCGGTTGCGCCGAACTCGAACGCGGAGACGCGAGACTCGGCATCGCGGGCGCAGCCGGACCTCGAGCCGGCGGCGTGAGGCAAGACGTGCCCAGAACGGCACCCGAGAACGCCGTGAGGGCCAGCGCCGCGCCCTCGACGATTCGGCACCGCGGCGCCAGCATGGGCGCGCCTTTAGCACGGATCGGAGCGGGTCTGCTATGGCATGACCGTGTCCTCGACGAAGCAACCCCGCTCGCCGGCCGTCTCGCGCGATGACGCCGAGCCGCTGCTCCTCTGGTACGAAGCACCGGCGCGGGAGTGGGTCGAGGCGCTGCCGGTCGGCTCGGGCCGGCTGGGGGCGATGGTATTCGGGGGCGTGCAATCGGAGCGGCTCGCGCTCAACGAGAGCACGCTCTGGGGCGGTGGGCCGTACGATCCGAACAACGCCGAGGCCCTGGCCGCGCTGCCGGAGGTCCGGCGCCTCATCTTCGCCGGGAAGTACGGGGAGGCGCACGAGCTGACCAACGCCCGGATGATGGCCAAGCCGCTGAAGCAAATGCCGTATCAAACGGCGGGAGACCTTCTCCTCGACTTTCATGGGATTGGCCCGGTCGAGAACTATCGCCGCGAGCTTTGCTTGAATACTGCGGTCGCCCGCACGACCTTCGTCGCTCGCGGCGCCCTGTCGACGCGAGACGTGTTCGCGTCGCCGGTCGACCAGGTCGTCGTCGTGCGTCTCGCGAGCGAGGCCCGCGGCGACCTGGCGTTCGACGTCACGATGAAGACGCCGCAGCAGGCGACGACCGAAGTCGAAGGGGTCGAAACGCTCGTCTTACGCGGAAAGAACGGCGCGGACGCCGGGGTCGACGGGGCGCTGGCGTTCGAAGTTCGGGTGCACGTGATGGCTTCGGGCGGGTCGCTGGCCGCCGCACGCGGCGCGATTTCGGTGACCGGCGCCGACGCCGCGGTCCTGCTCGTCGCGGCCGCGACCAGCTACGAAAGCTATCGCGATACGAGCGGCGATCCGGGAGCCGCAACGGCCCGGCGGATCGCGAGCGCGCGCCAGAAGCGCTACGAGGCGCTGCTCGCCGATCACGTCGCCGAGCACCAGCGGCTCTTCGGGCGCGTCACGATCGATCTCGGCTCGACCGACGCGGCCCGCCGTCCGACCGACGAGCGCGTGCGGAGTTCGGCGCGGTCGGACGATCCGCAGCTCGCGGCGCTCTACTTTCAGTTCGCGCGGTACTTGATGATTGGCTCGTCGCGTCCGGGGGGCCAGCCGGCGAACCTCCAGGGTCTTTGGAACGACTCGCTCGACCCGCCCTGGGACAGCAAGTACACGATCAACATCAATACCGAAATGAACTACTGGGTCGCCGAGGTGGCCAACCTGGGCGAGTGCGTGGAACCGCTCGTCGCGATGGTCCGGGATCTGGCCGAGACCGGTGCTCGTACCGCCGAGGTTCATTACGGAGCCCGGGGTTGGGTCGCGCACCACAACACCGATCTCTGGCGCGCCACCGCGCCAATCGACGGCGCCACGTGGGGAATGTGGCCCACGGGCGGCGCGTGGCTTTGCGTCGTCCTGTGGGATCACTACGACTACGGCCGCGATCGAGCCTATCTGGCCGAGATCTATCCGCTCCTCGTCGGGGCGGCGCAGTTCTTTCTCGACGCGTTGGTGGCGGAGCCGAAAACCCATTGGCTCGTGACGTGTCCGTCCGTCTCTCCGGAGAACGTTCACCCCGGCGGCACCTCCCTCTGCGCGGGCCCCGCGATGGACCGGCAGATCCTTCGGGACCTGTTCGGCCACTGCATCGAGGCGTCCGAAATTCTGGGTGTGGACGCTCCGCTCCGCGAAAAGCTGCGCGAAGCGCGCGCGCGGCTCGGGCCCGACCGGATTGGCGCGGCGGGCCAGCTCCAGGAATGGCTCGAAGATTGGGACATGCAGGCGCCGGAGATGGATCACCGGCACGTGTCCCATTTGTACGCTCTTTTCCCCAGCAGCCAGATCAGCGTCGATGGAACGCCCGCGCTCGCCGCGGCCGCCCGCAAATCGCTCGAGATTCGCGGCGATGAGGCTACCGGCTGGGGCACGGCTTGGCGGCTGAACCTATGGGCGCGCCTCGGCGAGGGGGAACGCGCGCACAAGATCCTTCGCACCTTGCTCGGGCCGGAGCGCACGTATCCGAATCTGTTCGACTCGTGCCCGCCGTTTCAGATCGACGGCAACTTCGGCGGCGCGTCGGGCGTCGCCGAGATGCTGATGCAGAGTCACTCCGGCGTCATCCGTTTGCTCCCGGCGCTACCGAAGGCCTGGCCCTCGGGCTCCGTTCGCGGCCTCCGAGCACGAGGCGGGTTCGGCGTCGATATCGAATGGAACGGAGGCCGGCTCGAAGCCGGCACGCTGCGCGGCCCGCCGGCCGCGCGGATCGTGGTTCGATACGAGCGGCGCGACACGTCGGTGCTCGTCCCCGCTACCGGGAGCGTCCGGCTCTCGTTCGCAGGCGAAACGCTCCGAGCGGAGTAGCCCTCTCGCTCACCCGTAGACGCGCAAGAAGACGAAAACGAGAACCCCGGTGATCGACACGTAGAGCCAGATCGGCAGCGTGTAGCGGGAAATGGCCTTGTGCGACGGGAAGCGACCCGACAAGGAGAAAAAGAGGCTCGAAAAGATGAGCGGGAGGACAACCGCGGAGAGGCCGATGTGCGTAATGAGAATGAAGAAGTACACGGGCCGAACGATGCCCTGACCGCCGAACTTCGTGTCGCCGTGGACCGCGTGGTAAACGATGTACGAAACGAGAAAGAGCGCCGACGAACCGAGGGACGCGAGCACGAGTCGCATGTGCGAAAGTACGTCCCGGCGGAGGATCGCCCGGTATGCGAGCACCAGAAGGACCGCGCTCGTGCCGTTGAAAAGGGCGTTCCACGCGGGAAGCCAGGACACCCAAATGGGGATCTCGGCTGCCCGACCATGCCCGTAGATGACCCCCAGGAGAAGAACGAGTACGGCAGCGCTCACGGCGAGAATGACGAGAGTCGCCGTTTTCGGGCTCGTGTTTCGGAGCGCGGCGAATTGAATCGGAATGGGGTTCGCCATGGCGCGAGCGTTGTATACCACGGGCGCTCGCATGCATCGTTCGATGCCGCGCAATGCATGACGTCCACGAGACGGAGGTCAACCGGGTTCGAGCGCGGGGCGAGGAATGGCATTCGTCCGAGCACAGTGTAGGCTCTGGCCATGTACATGCTGCTTCACTTGGTCGTCCTGGCGCTCACGATCTTCGTGCTGTCGCGAATCGTCCCGGACGTGACCATCCGGAGCTTCGGGACGGCCGTGGGAGTCGCGGTCGTCTTCAGCGTTCTCAATTTCTTTCTCGGATGGTTCATTCGTGCCGTCTTGTTCGTTCCGGCGCTTCTGACGCTGGGACTCCTGTTCTTGTTCGTGCCGTTCATCGTGAACACGGCGCTGCTCTGGTTGACCGACAAGCTCATGGCGAGCTTCGAGATACGGTCGCTCAAGGGATTGCTGATCTCCGCTGTGGTGATAACGCTCGTCAACGGCGTGTTTTACGCGCAATCGTTCCGCGATGCCTGGTACGGGTACCCCGACGACGGGCGGGGGAACCCCGCGCTCGACGCGGGGCCGAGACACCCGCGCTGGATCTGAGTGAGGGCTAGCCCGCCGTCGCCGCGGGCCCGTGGCCGTGAAGTCGCGTCTCCTGCCGCTCGGAGACCAGCAACCGAACGCCCATTCCGAAGAGCATCACGCCGAAGACGACGGCATAGACGCCGACGGTCCAGAGGAGCGCGACGGCGCCGGCGGCCGGGCTGGCAATGAGGAGAAGCCCGAGGACGATCGACAAGAGCCCGGTGAGGCCGAGCAGCCAGCGGCGCTCGATTCCTTCCCACGAGAAGGCGGCCACGAGCTCGAAAATCCCAATCGCCATCGCCCGCAGCGCAACGAGAAGGACCACAGCAATCAGCGTCACGCCCGGATAAGCCAGTGCGATGACGCCGAGCGCGATGCTCGCAAGACCCGCGAAGGCGTACCAGGCCCACCGCTGCCCTGCGCGCCCGAGCTGTCCGGCGAGCACGAAATCGAGAATCCCGTCCGCGAACGCATAGACGGCGAAAATCACCACGAACGCGCTGGCTGCAATGGCTGGGCTTCGAATGGCAATGACGCCGAAGACGACGGCGAAGACACCGCGAAGGGCCATGGCCCAACCGACGTGGCGAGCGGTCGACTCGATCTGAGATCGAAGAAAGGGACGCATTGTCTGGGGATTGGCCATCATGGTGACACCTCGTGCGGGTGGGGGAGCGAGGACTCTTCGACCCGGCCGGGCGCTCGCCTCGACGCTCCCGCTGGGACGTGAGGATGAGCGACGGCAAGGTCTTTTTGCCTTGCGCCCCGCACTGCACCGAAGATGCCGAACTCATTGGTCGACTCGACCGCGCCCCCTGACCCCGCGGTCACCCAGGCGTAACCGGGGAGGACTCGGCGCGTAGGAGAGCAGAACAGGGATGAGGCGAAACGCCCGATGCGTGGATGGTCCGACGATGTTGCATTGACCATGTGGGGGGGCATCGGTGAGAGTGTCGCCACCCGCACAGCAGTCGCGGCGTTCCCCATGGTGCAGCCCACTGACAAGGCACTCCCTCGACCTGCTCGGGAAGCCGGCGGGCGCTTGCAGGCGGTGGACCCGGCTCGCCGGGCGATCGACGAGGCGATGGAACGGTACGCGCGCGGGGACGTTGCGGCTTTCGATCAACTCTACGGAATGGCGGCGCCGCGGGTACGCGGCTTTCTCCTGCGCATGTGCGGCAATCTCGCTCTCGCGGAAGACCTGACGCAGGAAACCTTCTTGCGGGTTTCGCGCGCGCGGGGCAGCTTCGACGAACGCGCCGCGGCTATCCCCTGGATACTCTCGATCGCCCGCAACGCTCTCTACGATCACGCCCGGCGGGCGCGCACACGGGGCGAGGTCGCCGGTACGGGCCAAACGTCGCCCGATCCGCCGGCGGATCCCGACACAAGGGGCGACGAAGTGCTGGCGGGGCGCGAACTGTTCGACGTCGTGCGAGCGGCGCTCGACGAGCTCACCGTGCAGCAGCGCGAGGCCTTCGTCCTGCTGCGCTTCGAGGGCATGAGCGTCGCCGAGGCGGCCGTTGTGCTCGGAACCACGCCGGGCGCAGTCAAGATCCGAGCGTTTCGAGCGTACGAAGCGCTGCGCGCGGCGATCGAAAAGAGTGCCGAAATCAAGGGTGAGCACAATGCGCGATGAATTCGACATCGAGCGGCTCGCCGAGATCCCCGATCCGTTCGCGGGCGACCCGGGGATACCCGTGCTGCGCCGGGACGGGTCGCGTGCGGTGGTTTCGGCGACCCGCTCGCGGGTGAAGACGCTGCGGGCGGTCGCGGCGGTCGCGGCGATCGCCTACGAGGTCGGCTGGCTGGCAATCGCCGGTTTGCGGCCCGACCTGCACTCGGCTCCCGCGACGGCCATCGCGGCGGGCCTTCTCGTTCCACTGGCGGCGGCGGCGCTCGCGTGGGCCGCGGTGACCAGCCGCGGGACGGCTGTTTTCTCGAACCTCTGGCCGGCCGTCTGGGTGGCCACGCCACCGCTGGTTTTCGGACTCCTGACGCTTCTCCTCTTTCCCATGCCTGCCGAGGGAAGCCCGTTTTGGGGCGGCACCCTGTCGTGCATGACGAAGACGATGGTCCTCACGGTCGGCCCGCTCGTGCTCGGCGCGTGGGCGTACCGCTGGGCGTTCGCGACGGCGTCGCAATGGCGGACGGCAGCGCTGGGCGTGGCTTGCGGTGGCCTGTCGGCCGCGACGATTTGCCTCGCCTGCCCGAATCAAACCGCACTCCACGTCCTCGTCGGTCACGGCACGGCGATGATCGTCGGCGCGATCGTGGGTGGACTCCTGGGTTTGCAGCTCACGCGCGCGTGAGCGTCGACGGCCAGAGGGTAGGATTCAGAAGCACCCGGCTTCTAGCCCGAATCGTGAATTTTGCAGACTCCGTCGGCGCATTTTTCGGTTCGACCGAAGACGCGGTATCGGTATTTCGCGACGAGTCCGTACACGCCGTCGGCCGCCTGGCGGACGCCGGGAAGGTAGTAGAGCCAGCCCAGCCAGCCGATCACGGACAATTGCGTCACGATGCGCGCGAACGCCTCGGCACCCGCGAATACGCTGCCGTCGGGCATCACGACGTGCATCTTCTTCATTAGGGCGTCGCGGCGCAAAAACGGGTACGGCTCGAGCGCTCCCTCTCGCTGAAAGTCGCGCAAAATCACACGCTGCCCGCCGAACACACGCTGGACCGCGAGCGCGGAGCGGGTGCAAAACGGACATGCCCCGTCGAAAAGGACCGTGAGCGGCGCGGAATTCCTCACGCCCCTAAGGGCCCTCGCGCGCCCGGTCGATGGCTGGGCCATTGGACCACTTCCTTTCCGCGCTTCTCCGTGCTTCTCAGACGACCCGCAAGCTGCGCCCGACGACGACCTCGTTGTGGCTCCCCATGCGATATCCCTGCAAGTCGAGCGTGACGTACGCGAAGCCGAAGCGCTTGCCCGCTTCTACGATCTCGTCGCGGAGATCGAACGCTCGAGAAAGCTCTTCGCGAGCCACTTCGATCCGCGCGAGCGCGGGTTCCGATGTGCGCCCCGGCGATTTGGCCGATGAAGAACCGAGATCGTGCCAGCGCACGCGCACCTGCCGGAGGCCGAGGCTGCGAACTTCTGCCTCCAGCCCTCCGATCTGGGCGAGCCGCTCGGTCGTCACCGACGTGCCATACGGGATTCGGCTCGACAGACACGCGCTCGCTGGCTTGTCCCACGCCGCCAACCCCATTGTCTGGGCGCAGCGCCGTACGTCTTCCTTGTGCAGGCCGCATTCGACCAGCACGCTGCGCACGTTCGCGCGCTTGGCGGCTTCCAGACCGGGGCGGTGGTCGCCGAGGTCGTCGACGTTCGTGCCGTTGAGCACGAACGCAAGGGACCACTCGAGTCGCTTGGCCTCGGCGATGTCGTAGAGCTCCGTTTTGCAGTGAAAGCAGCGATTGGGCGAATTTTCCACGTAGCCGGCCCGGTCAATCTCGTGGGACTCCACGAGTTCGTGGCGCGCGCCGATCTGCTTGGCGATGGCGATTGCTGCCTCTTTCTCGAACGGGGCAAGGCTCGGGGATACGGCGGTCATGGCGACCGCCCGTGCTCCGAGGACCTCGTGAGCGACCGCGAGTACCAGCGCGCTGTCGACGCCCCCCGAGTAACAGACGAGCGCCGAGCCCAACTGGGCGACCGTGTCGCGCAAACGTTCGAGCTTCGGATCGGGTGAGGTCACGATCCGTTCTCTAGCATCGGGCCCACATTTCTCACGGTCGTGGGTGTCGGCTTGCGTGTCGTCCAGACAGACTGCTAGCCTGTTCAGTATCGGTGGTCTGAACATGTCCCTCGCCCACGAAGTCGAAACCCTCCTCCTTCAACTCGGCTCTTCCAAGGGAAAGCTCCGGATAGCGCGTGCCGACGAGACCGTCTCGCCTCAGGCGCTCGCTCTCTCCTGGGCCGAGCTCGATGCCGTTTTGCCGGACGGAGGACTGCCGCGGGGAGTGGTCGAGCTCTCCGCTCCGCGAGCCTTGGGGGGGTCGACGAGCATCGCCCTTGCCGCGGTGCGTGCGGGGCAAAGGCGCTCCAAGAGCGCTTGGTGCGCGTGGCTCGACCCGGAGGGTACCTTGCATGCTCCAGGGGTCGTCGCAGCCGGAGTGGATCTCGCACGGATGCTCGTCGTGCGCGGACCGAGAGCGCAGCTCGGGCGCGTCGCGGTGAAGATGGTCGAATCCGGTGCATTCGAAGTGGTGGTGGTCGACTTCGACGCCGTCCCGGGAGCGGAGCGAGCATCCTCGGGGCCCGAGTCTGAAGATCGTGGAAGCAAGGGACGCCGAAGGGTGGGAGCGGAGGCAAAGGGTCAGCTTTTTGCCCGCAAGCTGGCCCTCGCGGCAGAACCAAGCGGCTCCACGGTGCTCCTTCTCACCGATGCTTCTCGGGCGCACTCCACCCCATGGCCCGTGGCGCTGCGCGTCGAGCTGTCGCGACCGAGTCCCTGCGATCTCGTCGTGCGCGTCGCAAAAGACAAGCGCGCTCGAATCGGACTCGCCAAAACGATCCCGTTTCAGCCTCCTGGTTTCGCGTTCGAGGAGAGCGCGGACGCAGCCGTTTCTCTCGCTTCTCGGTGAGTCATGGGTCGTCGGATCGCTTGCATTGCGGTGACGGGGATTCGGCTCGAAATCGCGCGAGAGACCGCGCCACACTCTCCTCTCGCCGTGATCGTGGCTCGCCCTGGGAGCGCCGTGCAGACCGAGCGCGACGTCCTCGGCAGCACGCGCATCGATGTCGTGTCGAGCGAAGCGAATGCACTCGGAGTGCGCATCGGGCAGACCGTGGCCGCCGCGCGCGCGAAGTGCACAGAATTGCGCGTGCGGGTCGTCCCCAACGCTACCGTGCACGCGACCCTGGTGCGAATCGCAGAAGCGATGCTCGCATTTGGACCGACGACCGCGTTCGACGTCGACCGAGACATGGTCTGGATCGAGATAGGCGGTTGCGCGCATTTGCACGGCGGCGAAATCGAGCTGGCTCGAGCAATCGGGGCGGGCGTGCGCGCGCTGGGGCATGCCTGTCGCGTCGCGGTGGCCGATGGCCCGCGCGTGGCGTCGGCAGTCGCGCGCTTTTCGATGCGGATGCGAGAGAAGACCGGCCTGCCGTCCATGCCGGAGGAGCCCATCGTCGTTCCGGAAGGGAAGGGCGCTCTCGCCGTGAAGTCGTTGCCGATCGCCGCGCTCGCGCTCGACGACGACGTGTCCACGTGGCTGGCCGACCTCGGACTCTCCACGTGCGGCGATTTGCAAAAACTGCCGCGTCGGGCTCTCGGCATGCGCCTCGGAGGGCGTACGCAAGACGTCATGCAGTTTCTCGAAGGTCGGGATCAAGCACCGCTCGAAGCTTGGCGGCCTCCCGAAGTTCCCGAAGAGCGAGTCGAGCTCGAGTGGGGCGCTCACTCGACCGAAACCCTCGCATTCTTCATCAAGATGTTGTGCGATCGACTCGCGGCCCGGCTCCAGGGACGTGCGCTCGGAGCGGCCAGCTTGGAACTCGTGCTCACGCTCGATCGGGCTGCATCGACTTCCGAACCGTGCCCTCCTCGGTTGGCGTTGTCGATCGTCCTTCCATCCCCGATTTCGCGGGCGTCGGATCTCTTGCTCGTCGTGCGGGCGCGACTCGAGGGCTGTTCGCCGCCGGCCCCGGTGCTCGCCGTCACGTTGCGCGCCCCCGCGCTCGAGCGCACGGCAGGGCGAACGATCGATCTGCTCGCGCCGGAACCGAAAGCCATGGGCGCGCTCCCACGCCTCGTTGCGGAGCTCTCGGCGGAGCTCGGAGAAGGCATCGTCGGGACTCTGGCGCTCGTCGATACGTGGGCCCCCACCGAACGAACGCGGCTCGTGCCGGTGAAGGGTTCCTCTCTCGATCGTGACGGAGAACGAGGGGTCTCCGCTCCGCCGCCTTTTCTCGTTACATCCGCGCTCGAGCCGTCGCGACTCATCCATGCTGTCCCCGTGCCTCTCGAAGCACTCGCGCGCGGGCAGCACCTCGCGCGTCTCGAGGCGGTCCAGTGGTGGCGACAGCCGGCGCAGCGCCGCGATCTATTCGCCGCGTGGATCGACGGGGCGCTCGCGTGGCTCGAGCTCTCCGCACATCGAGGGGCATGTCCGCTCCTTCGAGGATGGATCGATTGAGGCAATTTGCCACGGCCATGTTGGGTTCGACAGGACTTTCTCTTACGGCATAGTGATGAATCCATGCGTTCGTTTGGTTTCGAGAAACGGGCGTCCGGCCGGTCGCTTCTCGTCGTGGAAGACGACGCCGACATCCGTGAAACACTCGACGGTCTGCTCTCCATGGAGGGCTTTCACGTGATCGGTTGTAGCAACGGTCGTGAGGCCCTCGACTGGCTCCACGCTTCACCGAAGCCCGACGTGATCTTGCTCGACCTCATGATGCCGGTGATGGACGGCTGGCAATTCCGCGTCGTTCAAAAACAGGACCCGGAGCTCTCGGCCATTCCTGTCGTCGCGCTGAGCGCCGATGCGACGGCGAAGGCCGCGGCGATCGACGCCGACGCGTACCTGAAGAAGCCGGTGGAGTACGAGACTCTCCTCGAGACGATCGATCACTTGCTCGTTGCCAGCGAGCATCGTGAGCTGCAGGCGCGGCTCGCGCAGACGGATCGATTGACGTCCTTGGGAACGCTCACCGCCGGCGTCGCGCACGAGATCAACAATCCGCTTGCCTACTTGCTCCTCAACTTGAGCTACGTCATCGGCGAGCTGCCCAAGCTCCTCGCGACGCCACCCGAAGAGATGGACGATCGCGCGCGAGAAGTGTGCTTGGCGCTCGATCACGCGCGAAACGGAGCGGAGCGAATTCGGGACGTCGTTCGCAGCCTCAAGACGTTCTCGCGACCGGAGAACGAAACGCTTGCCCCCATCGACGTGGCGCAAGTGCTCGACGGCACGCTCGCCATGGTCGCCAACGAAATTCGCCATCGAGCCCGCGTGATCAAAGACTACGCCCAGACTCCGAAGGTCGTCGCGAACGAGGCACGGCTCGGACAAGTGTTCTTGAATCTGCTTCTCAATGCGGTGCAGGCGCTCCCGGAGAGGCCGTATGAATCGAACGAAATCCGAGTGGTCCTGCGTCCGTCCGAGTCCGAACGAGTCGTCGTCGAAGTACACGACAACGGCGCCGGCATCCCGCCGCAGGTCCGCGGGCGTATCTTCGAACCCTTTTTCACGACCAAGCCCGTGGGAATAGGCACGGGCCTCGGTCTCGCGATTTGCCACGGGATCATCACGTCGCTCGGCGGAACGATCTCGGTCGAGAGCGAGTTGGGAAAGGGGAGCGTCTTTCGCGTCGAGTTGCCGAGCGTCGGGCGCACCATCGGAGCAGCGGCCGCCGCCCGTGCGAGCGAGGCAGGGCCCGTCTCGCCCGCCTCGCACGCCCGAGGACGGATCTTGATCGTCGATGACGAGCCGATGGTCAGCCGGTCGCTCCGCCAGTTGCTCTCGAGGGAAGGGCGCATCCTCGCCGTGACGAGCGCGCGCGAGGCGCTCGCTCACGTCGAATCCGGCGATCGGTTCGACATCATTTTCTGCGATCTGCTCATGCCGCAAATGGATGGACCAGGGCTCTACGAAGCGCTCCGGAAGATCGCTCCGGATCAGGCCGAGCGAATGGTGTTCATCACGGGCGGCCCGTTCACCGCACGCGCTCGCGCATTCCTCGAGCGCGTCCCGAACGTCCGCGTGACCAAGCCGTTCGACGTCGAGGCGCTCTTCGAGCTCGTCCGCGCTCGGATGGCGTGAAGGCGCTCCAACGCCATGTTCGTCGAGCTCTTCGCGCGGACCCATTTTTCCTTCCTCCGCGGAGGTTCGTCGCCGCGGACCATCGTCGAGCGCGCGACGAAGCTCGGCTACGACGCGGTGGGCATCGCCGACTGCGACGGGCTCTACGGGATGGTGCGTGCGCTCGAGGCCGCAGAAGAACTCGGCGTACGGCTCGTCGTAGGCTGCGAGCTGGCGATCGACGACGCGCCGATCTCCGCTCTCTGGCTCCACGTTGCGACCGCCGAGGGCTACGCGAACCTCTGTCGCATTCTCACCGAGAGCCATGCGCGTCATCCGAAGGGAAAGCCGCGCAGCGCCGAGGACGGCGTCCCGCGCAACCAGTTCGCGGGGGTGTTGCTCGAGAGGGTGTGCGAGAACGCTCGCGGGCTCTGGTGCACTGCGCCGCCGGAGGGCGAGTCGGCGATCGCGCTCTTGAAAGAGGCGTTCGGTGAGCGGCTCTCCATCGCCGCGTGGCAGCATCTCGACGGGGACGACGGTGTGCGCCTGGCGGGCGCAGAAGCGCTCGCGCGAAGACTCTGCGTCGCGGGATGCGCGACCAACCGTGTCTTCTTCGCGGTCCCGGAGCACAAGCCGATATTCGACGTCCTCTGCTGCATTCGCGAAAATAGAACGTTGGACGACGCCGGGCGGGCGCTCTTGCCCAACGCCGAGGCTCACTTGAAGTCGCCCGTTGAGGTGCAGCGCCTCCTCGGCAAGCATCCCGCGTGGCTGGAGCGATCGCGCGAGATCGCCGGCGCGTGTCGCTTTTCGTTGCGCGAGCTCGAGTATCGCTTTCCGAGCGAAGTCGACGCTCCGACTCGCGAAGACGAAACCCCCGACCAAGCGCTCCGCCGTCTGACGTTCGATGGGGCACGCGGTCGCTGGCCCAAAGGGGTACCCGAGCGGGTCGCTTCGCAGATCGAGAAGGAATTGGCGCTCGTCGCGCAGCTTCGAGTGGCGCCTTATTTTCTGAGCGTACAATCGATCGTCGCGCTCGCTCGCGCGAAGGACATTCTCTGCCAGGGTCGGGGTAGCGCCGCCAACAGCGCCGTCTGTTATTGCCTGGGCGTCACCGCCGTCGATCCGTCGCGAAGCAATCTCCTGTTCGAACGCTTCCTCTCCAGCGAACGTCGCGAGCCGCCGGACATCGACGTCGATTTCGAGCACGAGAGGCGCGAAGAGGTCATTCAAGCGATTTACGACAAGTACGGACGCGACCGCGCGGCGATGGTGAGCGAAGTCATTTCGTACCGGGGTAAGAGCGCGCTGCGCGAGGTGGGAAAAGTTTTCGGACTCTCGCTCGAACAGGTGGACCGACTCGGATCGCTCGTATCGTGGTGGGACGAGCTGGGAGGCGTCCCGCGCCAGCGGGTTGCTGCGTGCGGTTTCGATCCCGACGACGCGCGCGTGCGTCAGGTGCTTGCCATGGCGCAGGCGATCCAGGGCTATCCGCGTCATCTGTCGATTCACGTGGGAGGCTTCGTCCTCAGCGCCGAGCCGCTCGTCCACGTCGCGCCCGTCGAGCCGGCGACGATGCCAGGCCGGACGATCATTCCCTGGGACAAGGACGACCTCGACACCCTCGGATTTTTCAAGGTGGACGTGCTCGGCCTGGGGATGCTGACGGCGATTCGAAAGGCGCTCGCGCTCGTGGCGTACGACGAGCGCGTGCGAGCGCCGACGGCGATCGATCGGCTGGCGCGGATCCCGGCGGAGGACTCGCGCGTCTACGACGCGCTCTGCGCGGCCGACACGGTAGGCGTTTTTCAGATCGAGAGCCGCGCGCAGATGGCCATGCTGCCGCGCCTCCGGCCGCGTACGTTCTACGATCTCGTCGTAGAAGTCGCGATCGTGCGCCCTGGGCCGATCCAGGGCGGCATGGTCCATCCTTACTTGCGCCGCCGCACCGGCGAGGAGAAAGCGAGCTTGCCCCATCCCAAGCTTGCCCCGATCCTCGAACGCACCTTGGGCGTTCCTCTCTTTCAAGAGCAGGTGATGCAGCTCGCCATCGTCGGCGCCGGGTACACGGGCGGCGAGGCCGATCAGCTCCGCCGCGACATGGCAGCGTGGCGCAGAAACGGCAAGCTGCAGCGACATCGCGAACGGCTGCTCCGAGGGTTTTCGGAGAACGGGATCGCACGCGAATTCGGCGAGCGGCTGTACCAGTCGATCGAAGGCTTCGGGGAGTACGGATTCCCCGAGAGTCACGCGGCGAGCTTTGCGCTTCTCGTCTATGCGAGCGCGTGGCTGAAGGTCCATCACCCGGCGGCGTTCGCGGCGGCGCTCGTGAACAGCCAGCCGATGGGATTTTATTCGCCCGGGTCGATCGTCAAGGATGCCGAGCGTCACGGCGTCGAGGTGCTCCCGGCGCGGGTCGACGCGAGCGACTGGGACTGCACGCTCGAAGTCGGACAGCAGGCTCCAGGCTTGGAGCTTCGAGACGAACAGGTGTGGGCAGGGACCTTCAGCCCGGAGTCCGGAGCCCTTCGCCTGGGGTTGCGGCTCGTGAGCGGTCTCGGGGAAGGGGTGGGCCGTCGCATCGAACAGGCGCGCCGCCAGCAAGCGTTCTCCAGCGTGGAAGACCTCGTCGCACGCGGTGGTCTCGACAAGCGCGACCTCGACGTGCTCGCCCGCGCGGGTGCGCTCGCCGGTTTCGGTCTGGCTCGACGAGAGGCCATGTGGAAGGTCCACGCGCCCTTACCGCGTAGCGAGAGCTTGTTTGCAGGGGTCGAGCCGAACGACGAGAAGCCCGAGCTGCCGGAGCTGACGCGCGCCGAGCAGCTCGCGCTCGACTACCGCGCGACCGGGATGGCGGTCGGCGACCACGCCATGCTCGTCGTGCGCCCGAAGCTCCCTGGGAGTTACAAGAGCTCACGCGATCTCGCTTCGGTTCCCCACGGCGCTCGCGTGAGCACGGCGGGCGTCGTGATTTGTCGCCAGCGACCAGCGACCGCGAGCGGCGTGGTCTTCGTGACGCTCGAAGACGAGGCCGGATTCGTCAATCTCATCTTGTGGGCGAAGACGTTCGAACGCTGGCGGCACGTCGCCACGACGAGCTCGATGCTCGTCGCGCACGGCAAAGTGGAACGCCAGGGCGACGTCGTTTACGTGATTCCCGACCGGCTCGAGCGGCTGGCTCTCTACGACGTGCCCGCGATGAGCCGAGATTTTCACTGAGTGAACCGGGTGACCACGCACCGCGACACGTGACTATCATCAGACGCAGTCGCGCTTCCCGCCTGGCCCCGCGAGTCTCACCTTCCTGCGGCGCCGATGAACTGCTGCGCCACGCGCGCGACCGCCGTCCCCTTTCCCGTCGTGACGTCGATGGTGACGAGCCGCCCCTCGCACGTGAGCCCGTACACGACGCCCCCCAGCGTGGCCAGCCCCCACACGCACCGGTACCCGAACTCCCCGATGACCGTCGAGCCGCCCGTCGCCACATTCACGGCGACCAGCGTGTCGGTGGACATATTCCCGGTCGCCGGCAGCGAGACGAAGACCCGTGCGCCGAGGGCTGTGACGTCGCCACCCTCTCCATAACCCGGGGGCAACGATGCGACGGGGGTCGAGGAGCCGTCGAGCATGCCGACGGCGAATACCTGTGGGACGTCGGTCGTGGCCAAAAGCTCTCCGCTCCCGGTGCCCAGCCCGCTGTACGGGTGGAGCGGCAGAATCGACGCGATTGTCGTCGTCTGGGCGGTGGCCCGGTCTACGCTCGACAGGACGTAGGTGTCGGTCGCATAGAGCACGCCGCCCGGGCCGAGCGCGAGATCGCCGACGGACGCCGCGGGTTGCCCCAAGTCGACGAGATCGCCGGAGGGCACACGGGCCTCGTAGAGATGCCCGTCCGCCGCGACCGCATAGACGAATGCGTCGCACCCGCGGGTCGCCGAGCAAAGCTCCGTATCGGGGCAGACCGAGTCGTCGGGGACGTTCGTGCAGCGCCTGGATGCTTCGGAGCACGAGTCCGTGGTGCAGGCGACGCCGTCGTCGCAGCTCCGCGCCACGAGGACGCACCCGGTCGCCGGGTCGCACGTCGCCGAAGTCACGCAGAACGCGTCGACCGTGCAGTCGGCGTCGCTCGTGCACGGGCTCCCGGATTCGACCGAAGGCGGCGTGAGTTGGGCATCGGCCACCGAAAGGCCCCCGTCGCCGGGCTGGACGGTGAGGCCGGTCCGGCTCCCGCACGCCGTGGCCCCCGAGGATGCGGCGATCAAGACGGCGTAGACGACGCGCATGACCCGCGCTTCGTGCAATAGCGCAACCATCCGCGCTACGCTAAGCGAGTGAGCGTGATCGCGCGCGTATCCTGGGCCGTTTGGGTCTGCGCGCTCGGACTCGTCGGCGGGAGCGCCTGCGGCGGGGCGGTCACGGCGGCGGTGGAGAGCGGGGACTCCGGTCTTGCCTCGGCTCGCGGCGGAGCCGACTCCGGCGGTGGCCGCGGACCCCACGCGCCCTTCGACGATAGCAGCGCGCCCATCGCGTGCGGCGGTGGCGGGTGCCCGTCGCCGGGCAACGTGTCCGCGTTCGTCCCGGCGTGGCGGCCGCCGAGGAAAGCGCATACGGGTCAGTGCACGCCCGCGCTCATCGACGAGTACTATCAGAACTGCCTATCGGTCGGAGGCGCGCAGGCCTGCGACGCCTTCGGGGCCGGCTCCGACCCGGCCCACCAGACGTGCGCCGGCTGCATCTCGAGCAACTTCGGCGATCCCACCTGGGGGCCCCTCGTGCGCAGCGGGGGCGTCGTCGAAACGAACGGCTCCGGGTGCATCGCGCTGCTCGACCCGAGCGCCCTCGACTGCGCGAAGGCCGTCCAAGCCAACGACGAATGCGAGCACGCGGCGTGCGACCCGGGGTGTGGAGCGGGGAGCGCAGCGGCGTTCGACCAATGGGATCAATGCGGCGCCGCGGCGAACACGTGCGGGTGCGGCTCCTGGTTCGCTGCCAGTAGCTGCGTCAAGAACCTCGCAGCGGACGGCGGGCTCGCCGCGCAATGTCTCGTCGGGCAGACCTTCCAGGATTTCTTCTCGGTTACGGCGGCGGTATTCTGCGGGGAATAGTCAATAGCCTAACGCCCCGACCGTTCCTCGCGTGCGAGTTCGATCAGCCCCTCCACTTCGTTCGCGCGCTCGCGCAGTCGCGCTTTGGGGCGCACGGCCACACCGAGGCTCGCGGTGGCCAGGAGCGCGACGTCGAACGCGTTGTCTCCGAAGGCGGCGTAGAGCGCCCCGTGCGGACCGATGCGTTCGCGGAGGCGAGTGACCTTGCCTTGGGCGTAGGGGATCGGCCGATCCACTTGCGCCAGCATGACGTCCCCCTCGAATCGAGGCCGTGCCGCGACGACGTCGTGTTCTTCGAATCCGATGCTCCCCGCCGCTTCTCGGACGATGTCGATCGGCGACGCGCTCACGACCACCACGGTGACCGAAGCAGCGCGCGCCCACGCGAGGACCCGCTGCACCTCTTCGTGCAGCCGCGAGGCGAGCCCCGACTGCGCGACGACGCGCCGCGCGAACGCGCGCACGTCGCCGTCCGTCCAGCCGGCGAAGCACCAGGCCATCAGTTCGCACATGCGCTCTTCGGGAAAATGGCCCCCGAGATAGGCCGCGTAGATTCGGCGCGCGATGTCGGGGCCGCTTCCGGCATCGGACAGGGCGTGCTCTCGCGCCTCCCGGCGCAGGGCTTCCAGCGCCGGATCCTCAACCCGACCGTGCTTCACGAACGCATGAAACAGATCTTCACCGACGTCGCCGCTCCACAGCGTTCCGTCGGCGTCCATCGCGATGGCGCCGCCGGGCTGGGTATTTGCGAGGGATTCCACGCGCGCCCAAACGCGATCCGCGCTCCAAAGGTCCACGGCCCGAGCATAACGGATCATCGGACCGGCGGCTTGCAGTAGGCTCGCCGGCCGCGTCACACGAGAGCGCTTCGAAAGGATGGAAACGATGCGGATCAGGATGGGTTCGGGCGGCGTCGCGTTGTGGATTGGGACGCCGTTGTGGCTGGCTACTCACGCTGCGGCCGCGCAGGAGGCCGGGCCTGCGGCGGCACCAATTCTTTCGGCGCCAACCCCGGCCACGACGGCCGACGATGGGCCCTTGCCGGTACCGACCGATCTCGTTCGCGCGCACCCGGGGGGCCTCACATCCGACGCCGTCGGCGCCCGCGCGGCCGCCACGAGCTGGAACGCCCGAGCATCGCAAGAAACCGTCCGCGGCGCCGCCGCGCGGGTCGACGAAGCGTGGGCGTCGTTTCTTCCGCGGCTTTCAGGCATCGCGAAGTACACCTATCAGAGCCCGTTCACGCCGCCGAGCCTCACGTTTCCGTTCACGAACCCGGCGACCGGGATGATTCAGACGGTGAACAGCGGAGGATTCCCGCTCATCGCCAACAACTTCCTCTTGCAGGGGACCATCACCGTTCCCATCAGCGACTACCTCTTTCGCATCGACCAGCAGTACACGTCCGCGACGCGGTCCGAAGAGGCGGCGCGCTGGGACGTCGTCACCGCCCGCACGCTCTCGGGGGCCAACGGAAAGGTCGCCTATTACTCGTGGCTGCGCGCGCGCGGATCCGTCATCGTCGCTGTGCAAGCCCTGAACGACCAGAGGACGCACCTTCGGGACGCACGAAACCAGTTCGCGGCCGGCAACGCGTCGAAGGCCGACGTTCTGCGCGCCGAGACCTCGGTCGCGTCCGCGGAGCTCACGCTCGAAAAGGCGAAGAACCTCGCGAATCTGTCGGAAAAGCAAGTGCGTGTGGCCGTGCACGCGTCGGACGACGAGGCGTTCGTTCCGGGAGAAGACCTCGAAGCACCGCTCGCGCCCGTCCAGGGGAGCATTCCGCAGATGACCGCCGAAGCGCTTTCGTCACGCCCCGAAGTCAAGAGCGCCGATGCCAACGCGGAAGCGGCCCGCCAGCAATCGACCGCGGCGAAGGCCGGTCGGTACCCGTCGCTCAGCGCGTTCGCCGACGGCATCGTCGGAAATCCGAACCCCCGCTACTTCCCGCCGTCCAACGTCTTCTTTTCGACTTGGGACGTCGGCGCGCAGCTCACCTGGTCGCCCAACGATATCCTCGTGGCAAACGGATCGGCCGCCGATTCCGAGTCCCGCGCGGCGTCGATCGAGGCGAACAAGAACACCACGCGCGACAACATCACGGTCGAAGTGACGCAGTACTGGCAGGCGGTGCACGAGGCCGACTTCTCGACCGAGGCGAGCACCCGAGAGCTCGCGAGCGCAGAAGAGGCCTACCGCGTCGCGCGCGAGCTCTTCAACAACGGGCGGGGCACGTCGACGACGCTCACCGACGCCGAAACGGACTTGACGCGGGCGCGGCTCGATCTGCTCTACTCGAGGGCCGACGCGCGCATCGCACGCATCCAGCTCGAGCACGCGCTCGGCCGCGACGCAAAGTAGGCAAAGTAGGGAAGCAGGCAAAGTAGGGAAGCAGGCAAAGAGGCGGGTACGTCCACCCTTTTGCTGCAAATCGCCGACGGTTGGCAGTTGGCGGCCACTCCCATATGCTGCGGGCCAGGGTCCCGATGGACGACCGCCTCAGCTCCGATCTGGCTTCGCTCCGCATCGACCGCGGTGCTCGTCCGCGCGCTTCGTCGACCGGGCGAGCCGTGCGCTGGATTGCGGCGCTGGCGGCGGCGGGGGTCGTCTGTGTCGTGGGTTGGCGCCTGGCCGCGCCTCAGGTCGAGGCGAGGCTTTTCAAGCTCGACGTGGCCATCACCGAGGTCGCGCTGGTCTCGCCGGCGCAGGCACAGGTCCAGCTCACGTCCACGGGATATGTCGTTCCGCAGGTCGAGGTCGATATTTCGTCGAAGCTCGTCGGTCGCGTCGAGAAGGCGAACGTCCGCGAAGGCAGCAAGGTCAAAGCGGGGCAGATCTTGTTCGAGCTCGACGCGAACGACCAGCGCGTTCTCGTGGCGAGCGCCCAGGCGCGCGTGGCCGCCGCGCGCGCGCGGGCCGCGACCGCACGAGCCCAGCTTGCCGAGGTCGTCATCCAGCGCGATCGCGAAATGAGGCTTGCGGCGACCGGCGCGATCGCATCGGCCACGGCCGACGATTTGGCCGCACGAGCCAAGTCGCTCGAAGAGCAGGTTCACGCCGCGGACGCAGACGTGGCGGCGTCGGCGGCCGAGGTCGTGGCCCAGTCCACCAACTTGACGAACACGACGATCCGCGCGCCGATCGACGGCACGGTCGTCATCAAGCCGCTGCAGTCCGGCGACGTGGTCACGCCGGGCACGCCGATGGCCAAAATCGCCGATTTCGCCTCGATCGTCGTCGAGACCGACGTGCCCGAGGGCCGACTGAACCTGGTCCGGACGGCCGCGCCATGCGAGATCGTTCTCGACGCATATCCCGACAAGCGCTGGCGCGGCGAGGTCGTCGAGACAAGCCCGCAGCTCAACCGCGCCAAGGCGTCGGCGACCGTGAAAGTTCGGTTCCTCGACCGGGACGACACTGTGCTTCCCGAAATGGCTGCGCGCGTATCGTTTCTCGACTCGCCGCTCG
>CAZVPE010000050.1:0-2038 GCA_964628155.1 uncultured Polyangiaceae bacterium
TTTCTAACACTCGCGCCCCGGGGGGAGCGCGGCCGCTCCCCCCGAAAACCCCCCACCCGGAGTCTTGCACGGCTCGGCCGCTCCCCCCTAAAACCCCCCACCCTAGTCTCTTGTACAGAGTCCGCTTTGCGTCTCTTGTGCGGACTCCGCTCGTGGCCTGTGCCCGCGGCGGGCACACCCTTTGCGAACTCGTGGTCGCAAACCGACGAGCACGCCCGTCGGGACGGAGGCCGACTCATGCCGACACATGCCACAGCGCTCTTCGGTGATCGTCATGCGGCACATGCCGCAATCGAACAGCTCGTCCAAGCCGGGTTTCCGCGCGACACGATTAGCATCGTCATGTCCGAAAACACGCATGAGCGCGAGTTCGGCGGTGCGTCCACAGAAGGCTCTGGCCGGCCTTCGCGGCCAACGGGGGGAGTGCTCGGCAGCATCGTCGCTGGCCTCGTGGTCGTTGCGGCACCGGGCGGACGTATGCTTCGCGTCGTGGGTCCGCTCGTGAGGGCGCTTCTGCGCCCTGGGACGAACGAGCGTTCTTTCACGGCAGCGCTCGAGGCAGCCGGACTGCCCGATCACCAGGCGCGCTTCCTCGACGAAGGCGTCCGCAACGAGTCCATCGTCGTGGGGGTTAACGCGAGCGCCGCGCGCGCGCGCCTCGCGGCGCAATTGCTGGAATTGTCCGGCGGCGCCGCACTTCAAGCGGCGTGAGGTGCGTCCGGCCTCGGCATGGCGAGCGAACGTCCTTCTGGCCCGAACTCCGGGGCACGAGATGGGCATGTGCCAGCCGATGAAGCAAAAGCGGGAGAGACCGCCGCTCGTCCTGGTCGTGGACGACTTCGAAGACAATCGGGCGATGTACGCCGCATACCTGGCGTATTCCGGCTATCGGGTCGAGCAGGCCGCGAACGGGCAGGAGGCAGTCGATCTGACTCGTGGCCTCCATCCGGACGCGGTCGTGATGGATCTCTCCCTCCCGGTGATGGACGGCTGGGAAGCGACCAGGCGGCTAAAGCAGGATGACAGCACCAAACACATCCCGATCATCGCGCTCACTGGCCACGCGCTTCCCGGACCTTCGGCAGATGCCGAGAAGGCCGGCTGCAATGCGATCCTGGTCAAGCCGTGCCTGCCCGAGCAACTCGTGGCAAAGCTGGAAGAGGTGCTTGGCCCCGCGCGCGCCCCAACTCAGCGATGATCGGCCGCGGCGCGATCCTGCACGCGCCCCGCCCCGACCGCTCCCCCGACCCTGGTTGCCGGGTCGAGGAGAAGGCGCCGAACGCGAAGGTGGTTGTGCACTTCCACCACGCCGATGACTGCCTCCACGATGTCCTCGGCGAGGCGTTTTTGCGTGCGGGTCGAGACCGTTCCCGCGAGCATGACCTCACCGCCCTGGACGCCGACCTCGACGTCCGTGGGGTCGAGGTCGCCGTGCGCGGTGAAGCGCTCGCACACGTCTTCCCGGATACGCTCGTCGCTGCGTCGGTATCCCTTCGGCCCGAGGCCCACGTACGGGCCCGGTGCCGAAGCCGGCGCTTCGGACACAACTCCGAGGGGCGCATCGCTCTGCCACTCGACCGGCGACCGCTCGGTGCGCCGGAATCCACCCCGCCAGGACCGTTCGCTCGCTTCATGCGCGGTACGCTGGCCTCGTTCGTCTCCGCGCATTCCTCCAGTGCCCCACCGGGGATCGCCGACGTCGCGCTCGAAGGCCGCGTCCGAATCGCGGTCGACGTCGGGCGCTTCCCGCTCGCGCTGCCCTTCCGAGGATCGCTGATCGCGCACATCGTGACGATTGCTCATCGCGTTCTTCCTTTCAGGTCACTACGCGGCGGCCGAGCAGTAGAGAAATCCCCGCTAGCACCAGAAACACGACAAATAGGATCTTCGCCACTCCCGCAGCGCTGGCGGCGATACCTGCGAATCCGAAGACACCGGCAATTAACGCAATGACGAAGAAGATGGCAGCCCAGTAGAGCATTTCGTCCCTTCCTTTCCCGCAGCGATCGCTGCAGCGGGCGTGCCGCTCTGCGAGCTT
>CAZVPE010000050.1:2138-6186 GCA_964628155.1 uncultured Polyangiaceae bacterium
CCTTCGGCTCGACACGTGCAGGGAAGCTCGGGCGATGGGCGACTCCAGCATCGGCGAAGACCCCTGCAGTGTTTCGGTCGCCACCGCCGACGAGCGAAATTTCGAGGGTCTGACGGATCTCTCGCGAAGAAGGCCTCTTGTCGCCATGGTCACCGCAGCCATACTCGGTGTCGCGCTCGGAGGGGTTCTCTTCACGGGCGTCGGGCGGCTCGGCGCGTTCGCGGCGGCGGGTTATGTCGCCAACGGACTGTGGCGCCGGGAAGGTCGGCTGGGCATCGAGGGAATCAGCGCGGGGCTTTCGGAATGATGCTGCGTTTCCTCGCATTCGCCGCGACGGCCGGGCTGTCGCTCGTCGCCTGCCAGCCATCCCAGCAGCCGCCCGCGACGCCACCGGCGCCGACCGACCCGGCGAACGCGAGGATGGTCGCGCTCGAGCCGAGCGACGTGATCGACGCGTCTATCGTCGAGGACGCCGGTGCGCCCTTCGACGCGACCGTCTTCGAGGCGGGAGCCGCCCGTCGCTGAAGGGGCGCTGAAGAGCTCCTCTCAATTCGTATCCTCTTCGTATTCGTTCACTCTGCTTTTCTCGAACCGTCGAGGGCGAACCGTGGGCCGGCATGGGGGTTGCTGCGTCGGACCTCGCGGTCGCCATGAAAGCCACGACTCTTCTCGAACGCCAACACCGCAATCTCCAGCAGCTATGTGAAGCGGTCGAGCGCGGCAGCGCCAGCGTTCGTCACTCTCTCCTTCCCCAGCTCGCCGGGGACCTGGTCGCGCACATCGTAGTGGAAGATCAGGTCTTCTATCCGGCGGCGTGCCAGGCACTCCACGAAGAGGCATGCGCTCGATGCGGGCGTTCTCGCCACGCCCAGGTCCGCCAATCGCTCGACCGCGCGCTCGAAGCTGGCGTCGATGGAGAAGACTTCGCACGCGCCATCAGCGATCTGCGCCAGGTGGTCGAGCTCCACGCCGAAGAAGAAGAGGAACTGGTGTTTCCGCGCATGGAGCGCGCGATGGACGCGGAGGCCATGCGCGAACTCGGATTCACCATGCTCTCGCTTTACCGGGCGAAGGTCGAAGCGGGCTACGGCGAAACGCGCGCTTACGGGACGACGCCGTCTCGGTCGTTACCTCCGTGAAAAGCCACTCGCTGTGCCGGCGCCCGCCGGCGCGGTGCCGAGCCGCCGCGGGGCACGAGCCTTGCGACGGCACCGGGTCATGCAGGAGCACGCCGGGCAGCCCGGCCAGGCCATGTATCTGGTGATCGGGGCCGCTGCGCCAGGGCTGCTCGTCGCGGGGACGGCTTTGGACGCACTGGCCGCCGGGCACGATGGCGCCCTGACGTGGATGGCGTTCTGGGCAATCACCGCGGGAGTCGCGTTCGGCGCCTGGTGCGCCACTTGGGCTTTCGTCGATTGGGCCTTCGCCGGGCAAGCCGAACGGGGGATCCGCGGGCTCGAAGGAATTTCGCTGGCCACCGTCGTGGGGCTGTACGGCTTGGTCGCGCTCCTACGGCTCGATGGCCCTGCGCACGCGGCCACCGCGGCGGCCTGGGCGCTCGAAGTGAGCGCGGCGACGCTGCTCGGGATGAAACTGTGGCTCGGGAACGCGTTGGCGGCCCGGCACCTCTCCTGACCAGCCCCACTCGACCGAACCGGGGCGCAGCGTGAGGAGCCGGCTGGGATACTGCACGCTCCATGCATTGCTCCCAGTGCCTTCGAGCGCATGGACGAATCGACCTCACCCCCGCACGACCGAACCGGCCTCGTACCGATGCCGCTACCCGGTGACGTCATCGGCGGGAAGTACCGCCTGGTTCGACGGCTGGGCGAGGGCGGAATGGGCATCGTTTTCGAAGCGATGCACCTTCGACTCAGGCAGGGCGTGGCGATCAAGTTTCTTCGGCCCGAGGCGATGCGCACACCCCACGCGGTGGAGCGCTTCGAGCGGGAGGCACGCGCGAGCGGGCGCGTGCGAAGCCGCCACGTCGTCTCCGTGATCGACGTCGACACCGACGCGCAGGGGCGGCCTTACATGGTCCTGGAGCTTCTGCGCGGACGCGACCTCCAAGCCGAGCTGCGGCGGCGGGGGCCGCTCCCGATCTCCGAAGCGATCGACTGGGTTCTGCAAGCGTGCGCGGCGCTGGCCGAGGCGCACGAAGCGGGAATCGTCCACCGAGACCTCAAGCCGTCGAACTTGTTCATCGCGGACGAGGGCGGCGCGCGGATCGTAAAAGTCTTGGACTTCGGAATATCCAAGAGCGCGCCCGACGTCGATGCCGCGGTGACGTCGGCGGCGGGGTGCGTCGGCACGCCGCTCTACATGTCGCCCGAACAAGTTCGCTCGTCGAAAGACGTCGACCGGCGGGCCGACGTCTGGTCGCTCGGAGTCATTCTCTACGAGCTCATCGCCGGAGCGCCACCGTTTTCGGGGACCACGACGGCGGCCGTGGCGGCGATCGTCGCCGACGCCACACCGAGCTTGCGCGCCGTGCGGCCCGATGTACCCGAGGCGCTCGAACGGGTGATTGGAGCGGCGCTGGCCAAGGACCGTGAAAATCGATTCCCCGGCACCGAGGCGTTCGGCGCCGCCCTCGTGGGATTCGCGTCGGCAGACGGGCGCATCGGTCCGCTCTCGGTTCGCCCGTCGCTGCAAGCGTTCGAAATGGCCACCGCGACCATGGCTCGCGCACCGGCCGGGCGCCCGGCGAGCGACGCGTCGGACCTGCTTCATCTTCCGACGGCGCGAACGACGAACCCCACGCACGGCGGGCGCGACGGCCTGGGCGTGCTCGGAGCGGTCGCCGCGATCCTGGCGATCGCTGCGGCACTGGCGTCGGTTGGAACGCTCGCCACGCGCTTCGCGCGAGCCGCGAGGACAGGCCGTGCGCTCACGGTGCGGGCGCCCGACAAGCACGCGCTGGGATCTCACGGCGGGGACGGTGCTCGGCCGAGGCCCGGCGGTCCGGCCGGCCCCGGCTCCACTCACGCCGGCTGTCTGAACCCCTCCGGGTCGAGCGGCGGCGGCGGAAGAGAGATTCGACGCTCTTCGGAGCCGTAGGGAGTCGGCTCGAGTTCGAGGATCGTGTGCAAGGGGATGGGCACGAAAGGGCATTCGCTGGGCGGCCGGTCCATCATGTAAGCGTAGAGCGCGCGTAAGACCGCTTGGTGCCCGATGACGAGGACCGGGGCGCGTTCGCGCTCGAGTTCGAATATGACCGGTTCGAGGCGCTGGATCACCTCCTGGTACGACTCACCGCGGGGGTAGCGATAGTGAAACTTGTCGGCCAGGCGCGCGGCGTGCTCCCCGGGCATCGACATCGCGATCTCCGCGTACGTCATGCCGTCGCACACGCCCGCGTCGATCTCGTCGAGGGGCCGCCAGGTGCGGTATGGAAGCCCGACAATCTCGGCGGTTTCGATCGTCCGGCGCATCGTGCTGGTCCACACGACGACGTCCGGACCGATCCGCTCGCGCACGACGCGTGCAAGCGTGCGCGCGTAGGCGCGGCCGTCGTCGCTGAGCGGGGAGTCTCCGCCGATTCGCCCGAGGACGTTGAACTCGCTCTCTCCGTGCCTCGTCAGCCACACGCTGCGCGGCTGCACGTGCAAGTTGAGCAAGAAGTGCACGACGCGTGCGAGCAGGTACCCCTCGATTCGGTGGAGCACCATCTTGCGCCCGACGTCGACGATCTTGATGAAGGCCCCCTCGTCTTCTCCGACCTCCCGATAGCCGCTCTCGTAGTGACGAATGCGCATCCGAAAGTCGCGTACGGCTTCTTCTTCCGGAACGCCTCGGTAGTCGGGCGATCGCGCCTTGGTCGCCCGGATGTTGCCCTCGACGAGTCCGGGATCGTTGCAGATCGATTCGATGAAGACCAGTTCGAGCCCCTCGGCGGCGCAGCGCGCGCGGACGAGGTCCCGGCGATCGCGCGTGTTGTTGGTCGCATCGTAGATCGCGATGTCGCCCCCGGTGCGCAAGAAGTCGAGCATGTCGTCGAGCGCGGCGAGCGCAACTTCCCGTCGAGCGACGTTGGCGGTTTCGTTGC
>CAZVPE010000050.1:6286-28496 GCA_964628155.1 uncultured Polyangiaceae bacterium
CAACTTCCCGTCGAGCGACGTTGGCGGTTTCGTTGCGCGGGTCGAAAAAGGAGTGGTGCTGGTGGCTCCCGAGGCGCGACCGGCGGTACGAACCGACGTTGTAGACTTTCGTGTTGTGCCCGAGCCACGAAAGGTAGCGGGCGATCTTTCGCGCGATGAACGTCTTACCCCGCGCGGGAAGGCCCACCATGGCAAAGGCGATCCTGGGCGATGCGGGGGCGTGCATGGAGCACTGGAGCGAAGAGCGCCCCAATTGCGAATCTAGCGCGATGCTGCCTGGGTGCTAGCCGCGGGGGGTGTGACTTTTCGCACCCGCTGCGACTGAAGTGAAGCTCAGCCTGGCATTTGTGCGCGGTCGCGATTCGTCTGCAAGCTAAGGTGGAGAGTACCGCGGAGAGCGAGCGGTGTGGCGCGATGCCCCGGCGTGCGCCTGCCCCATGCCCTCTACGGCGGCACCTCCAACCCATGAGCCGACCCCGCCTGCGCAACGCCGCCCTCGCATCCTCCTTCGCGCGACTTCTAGGGTGTGCGACCCTCGCGCTGGTCGCGCTGACTGCGACCCCGTCCTCCGGACGCCCGCCCGCGGTCGCTCGCTTCGACGCGCTCCCGCGTGCGAGCGAGCGACTCGCGCAGCCGATCTGGCTCCCGCAATGCGGAATGCAGGTCGTCGAGTGGCGTGCGACCAGCGCACTCGGCGCGGAGACGAAGCCGAGCAGCGAGGCGCTCGCGGTCCTGGACGACACGTGTCGTGAGGCGTTCGCACGCTACGGCGATTTTCTCCGGACAAAGAACCTCCCGCGCGCACACGCGCGGCCGGACGTGCTCCCCCAAATCTCTTTGCTCCCGGGAAACACGCTGCTCGACGGCAAGTCTCCGCGCGCGCTCAACGACCTGCCAACGCGGTTCGAGGCCGTCGCACCGGGCTGCTGCTACTGGGGGCTCTACGTCGATTCGCTCAATCACCTCTTTCTGCGAAACGACCCGCTCGTGGAAGGCGACAGCGGCAAGCTCGTGGAAAATCCGCGTTTCGTTCGCACCCTCACGCACGAGATCGGGCACGTGCTGAGCGCGCGCTTGGGCGTCTGGGACGTCATCGGCTACGACCGGCAGCGTGACGAGGATCTGGCCGAGGAGTTCGTCTCGTTCATGGGGATGCACTTTCCAGCCGAAAGCTCCGCGGAAGATCTGGCGTTTCACCGGGCGCGCCCCGGGTCGCGAGGTGCGCCGACTCGGACGCAAGAGGCCCACGCCACGCCGGAGGGCGGACGCGAGAGGCCGCCGGCCAGTGCGTCGGCGAATACCAGCCCGCAACGGTAGACCGCCGATTTGCGCTTTCCCTTCACACGCCCCCGGGGCGCGATAGGCTCGGCGCGTGCGCGCCTTGGCGATTGCGACCCTCACCCTGATTGCCCTCGGTGCGTGCGCGTCGCACCACGCGATCGCGCCTGCGCCGCTCGCCGCAACCGCCGAGCCGCCCTCGCGAGCGGCGGCACCGGCGGACGCCACGTTCTCCGCCGGCTCGTCCGAGGATCTCGCCTCCGTCCGGGCTCGGGCCGACGCGTGGCGCGCGGCGCATCGAATCATCGACTTGCACACGCACGTTGACCCGACCCCCGAACACCTCGCGCGAGCGGTGCGCGTCATGGACGCGGTGGGAATCGGTGTCGCCGTGAACTTGAGCGGGGGCACGGTGACGCACACCGGGGCGCAGGAATCGGAGTTCGAGCGGACGAAGCGGCTCGCGAACGAGCACTTTCCCGGACGTTTCCTCGAGTACATGAATCTCGACTACTCCGATTGGGATCAGCCCGACTTCGCGCAGCGAGCCGTGTCCCAAGTGGAGGAAGGCGCGCGCCAAGGAGCGGCGGGATTCAAAGAGTTCAAGCGGTTGGGCCTTTTTCTCAGGGATCGAAGCGGACAGCTCCTCAAGATCGACGACCCGAAACTCGACCCGATGTGGCGGCGGCTGGGAGAGCTCGGGCTGCCCGTCTCGATCCACGTGGCTGACCCCAAGGCGTTTTGGGGGCCGTACGACGCGTCGAACGAACGCTGGCGAGAGCTCGCGGATCACCCGCGCTGGTGGTTCGGCGATTCGAAGAAGTATCCAAAGCGAGAAGAGCTCTTGGCGGCGCTCGAGCGGGTCGTGGCGCGTCATCCAGAGACGAAATTCGTGTGCGTACATTTCGCAAACAACGCCGAAGATCTCGAGTGGGTGGCCGCGCAGCTCGAGGCGCACCCGAACATGATGGCGGACATCGCGGCGCGCGTGCCGGAGATCGGCCGACACGACCCGGACAAGGTGCGCGCCATGTTCGTCCATTACGCAGACCGCATCGTGTTCGCGACGGATTTCCAGGTCTACGACCAGATGACGCTCGGTTCGGGAGGGAGCGGCCCTCCGCCGACGGAGGACGAGGCGATTGAGTTCTTCCGGAAGCATTGGCGGTTCTTCGAGACCGCCGACACGAGCTTCGCGCACATGACGCCCATCCAGGGCGATTGGACCATCAGCGCGGTTCATTTGCCGTCGGACGTCCTCGCGAAGATTTACTTCGAGAACGCCGAGAAGCTCCTTGCCGGACCCCTCGGGAAATTGCCTCACTGACGGGGCTTGAGGCCGAGATACCCCCGCGCGCGCACCCGACCGCGCTCGTGAAGAGGGACGATCGACGGTTCGAATCCGGCCTCGCGCAGTCGGACGATGAAGGCGTCGGCCCGGTATCCGCTCCACACCGCGAAGACGCCTTCCGGTGCCAGAGCGCGAAGCGCAGCGTCCAATCCGGCCGGAGTGTAGAGCCGCGCGTTGCCGCGAAAGCTCGCCCAGTGCGGCCCGTTGTCCACATCGAGCAAGATTGCATCGAGGTCGCGGGCCTCGGCGATCGCCTCTCCTACGTCGCAAATCGCGACCTTCACGCGGGAGTCGGCAAGTGGCTCGCGAGCGAACGCCGCGAGCTCGTGACGCACGAGGCGCTCGACCGCCGGCACCTTCTCGACGACGACGACGCTCGCGTCCGATCGTGCCTCGTCGAGCAGGCCGCGCACGGTTGCGCCGAACCCGAGGCCGCCGACGAGCACCCGGACCGGTCGCCGGTGCGCGCCGACGCGCGCCGCCACGACCCGACCGAAATCAAGCTCCGTCTCGAGCGCCGCACTCGACAGGAGCACTACATTGCCCGAGAGAAGCTCTGTCCTTCCGTCGCGCTCGCGAAGCACGAGCGATGCGCCGCCCTCATCGATCGCGCGAACCATGGTCGTCATCACACGCCTCGCTTCGTACAGCGCCCTCTTGCGGAGAGCTCTAGCATTTCGTCCCATGCCGAAAACTTGGCCAACCGCCCGCGTTCGCGAGATGGGTGACGCATGACGCAAAGCCTCGGAGGCTGCTGCTGCGTATGCGGAGCGAGCGACGCGCGGACGCTCGTGCAGATCAACCTAGCTGGGGGCGGGCAGGCCACGCTCTGCGGATCGCACGCGATCATGCACGGCCGCGGCCGGACCCAGGCGCGATCGGAGCCGGAGCTGCGCGAGCTCCTGCGCGACCGGCGAGGAAGGCGCGAGCGGCGCGAGCTCGGCGACGAGCTCGGCGTCGCGCTTACGGAGGCGTTCCACGACGAACGCCGCGCACGCGACCGGCGACAGGCGTAACGCTCCTCGTCAGGAGGGTCCGCGCCGAGCTCTCTCCGGCGGCGGCACGAGGTAGTCGAAATAAGCCTGGGGCGATCCGCGCTTGCCGTCCATCGCCGCGCGGACGACGTTGTACATCTCCCGCGCCGTGGCGTAGTGCACGCGCCAGGTTCCCTCCGACGCCAGGCGCCCGAGCGCCTCGTGCAGCGCGGCCATCTCATCGCCGAGCATCGTCCGCGCGTTCTTCTCGGGGGCGCCGTGCGAGTGAAGCTTCACGAAGGTCCACTCCGGACGGCCCCGAACGTGCACCCACTGATCGACCCACGCCGCAAGGCGCGCGACCGTAGGCGGGTCGCTCGACGATAGAGCGGCCGCCTCGATGCGCAGCGCAAGGGCCCTCGCTCGCCTCGTGATGGCGAGGGGCCCCTGCACGAGCAGGACGCTCCGACGCGCGGGGGAGCCCACACGAACGGGCTCGGCGCGCCCGTACGCGCGTCGGATGGACGCATCACGAGCAAAGTAAATCGAGTTGACGACGGACGGCTGACAGGGATCGGGGGCGCTCGGAAAGGTGAAGTCCGCGTAGCACCCGACCTCGTGGAGGAGACTGAGTTCGTCGTCGACTCCGCACCATCGGCCGTCCCGGCGCCCGTTCGCGAGCGACCAGTTCCCGTGGACGAAGCTCCAGGCCGGCTCCCCGGCACGGCGCGGCACCAGGCCGTGTGCGTCGAGCAAGCCGACCGTATCGAGGAGCCGCTCGCGCAAGCTCGCTCGGGTGTCTCCGTCGTGGTGCAAGTGCACTTCCACTTCGGCGAGGCCCGCTTGCACCAGCTCCGCCAGCGGTTCGACCAGCGCCGGGTCGTACTCCTCGCCGGGGTAGAAGAACGTGTGGCGGGGCTGGCGGCCGCTGGAGTCTCGGAACGATCGAACGAGCTCGGGCAATCCTCTTCGCCAGACGCTGACGCGCGCGCGGGCGACGTCGGCAGGAGCACGACCGTGGAGCGGCTCGAAGTGGTCGCACACGCAGAAGAGAAGATGCCGGTCGCCTTCGACGCGCGGGAGCGCCGCCTTGAACGCCCGATCGCGCAGCCAGCCGCCGACCCAGAGGTGGAGCTCTTTCGAGAAGACCTGCCGGAGCGGCGCCGGAAGACCGCCCGGGTCGATCCGCCAGAGCTCCGCGGTCACCGCGCGCCCCCCTCGGCCGCGTCCGAGAGAACGAAGCCGATCGCCTTGCGGTCGCCGAGCTGCCGCACCGCCGCGCGTAGGTCTGACCCTCTCGATGCGCGGCTCCGCGCGACGACGACGACGCCGTCGACCGCGTTCTCGACGACATTCGCATCTCCCGACCCGAGTACGCTCGGGGCGTCGACGACGACCCAGTCGTACAGGCGGCCGAGCCCCTCGATTGCTTCGCGAAAGTGCGTGGAGTGGAGCGCGTCCGGGTAGCCTCGTTCGGCCTCGCTCTCCACCAGCGCGTGAAGGGCCGGGCCGAGCGCCAGGACCGCCCAAGGATCGGGCTGGCCACCCCGCATTCGGCTCGCAAGCTGCACCGAGAAACCGAATCCCGGCGGTACGCGACAGCCGAACAGCCGCGCGAGCGATGGCCTGTTCATGCTGGCTTCGATCAGGACCACGCGGGCGCGCTGCGACTCGCTCAGAACGAGGGCGAGCTGCGCCGAAAGCGTACTCTTGCCCTCGCCGTCGCGTGCGCTCGTGACAGCGAACGTCCACATGCCGTCGGCGCGGCGCTGCTCGAGCCGGTGCCGAATCACTCGAAGCGCAGCGGCCGGGGCGTCCCCACGCGACTCGCCGAGCATCGCCAGGAGCTCGACGTCCGGAGGCGACGCCCAGACAGGGACGACGCGCACTGTCGGCGGACCGCGGCGAACGATCTCCGCGGAAGTCGCGGCGATGGTGGCTTGTTCAGGCGGGTGCATGTGCGCGCGCCTTCCTGGCCGAGGACGGGTGGACGGTGGGCACGACCCCGAGCACGGGCCCAAGGCCGAGCGCGTCGAGGTCGTCGGCGTCGACGAGGGTGTCGTCGAGGGTTACCCGCGCCGTCGGGTAGGCGACGGCGAGGAGCAGAGCCATTGCGAGGCCCGCTATGGCGAAGTTCGCGCGACTCCCCTTAATTGGATGTGTCGGACGGAACGGAGGGTCGACCACCGCCATCCGTTCGCGCGCCTGCGCGCGGGACGCCTCGACCGCGAGCTTCGCGCGTTCGACACGCGAGTTCAGGTCGTCGTGGTGCGCCTTCGACTCGCTCAGTGAGCGCAGCAGCCGCTGCCAGTCGGTCTCCAGCTCGACGAGCCCCGTTCCGCCCGCGCTCGTCCCCAGCATTGCCGGCGGCGGCAACCCGGCGCCGGAGGAAGCGGCGGCACGCGCGGCCGACCCGCGGCGGATCGCGATCTGGAACCTGATCTGGCGCAGCTTCTCCGCCGTCTCCGGCGATTCGAGCGAGGGGTCGACGTGGGCCCCGCGGAGTGCGGCCTCTTTCGCCTGTTGGAGCACGCCGAGCCTCGCCTTCGCCGCGTGGAGCTCGCGAGCCCCCGCGTCGGCGGCCATTCGGGCGGCCCGCATGTCGGGGTGGTCCTCCGTGAGGTTCGACTTCGACGCGATATCCGCGAGCGTCTCCGCCACGCGCTTCGCCGCAACCTCCACCTCCCCCTGCGCCTGCACGATTTGATCGTCGAGCTGCTTGCTCGAAGCGGCCTGGGAGACGACGCCGGGCGCCGCCGAAACCGAAGTGTGCGCCTCCCCTTCCAATCGCGCACGTTCGCGGTAGAGCGCGGCGAGCTCCGGATCGCCGGTCGTGGTCGCATCCTTGGACAGCTTCGGCATCAGCGGAATGCCGGTCGCGGGGTTCGGTCCGAACGGCGTGGCCGCCGCCTGTTTCGCTTCGAGCGCAAACTCCGGGTGCGCCGCGAGAAAGAGCGTGACCGCCTTCGTCGCCGCCTCGAGGCCCGCGAGCGAGCGCGCTTCCTCCTTGGCCAGAAAGTCGGCCTCGTGCTGGAGGTCCTCGAGATCGCCCGCCGCGTACTCGGTCGCGAGCGACTCGGACAAGTACTGCGTCACGCTCTGCACGACATCGGGATCGTCGCCGTCGAAGCTAATGACGTACTGCGACCCCTCGAGCGCGCGAAAGCCCACATGCGGCTTCATTTGTTCGACGGCGTCGAGCATCGTCTTGCTCGTGACCGTCTCCGGATAGAGGCCGAATTTCTTGACGGCGCTCTCCATGCGGGCGCGCGTCGTCAGCATGTCTTTCAGGCGGCCGTTCTGCCGAGCGACTTGATCGGGCGAAGTCGACGAATCGTCGCGGTCGTCGGTCCGGATTCGCGCCTTCGCCAGAACCGTGCACTCGGACCGGTAGACGTGCTTCACCCTCGACGCGCCAACGATCGCGGCGACCGCCGCAAGCGAAAAAATCAGGAGCGTCCCCTTCCAATAGTTCAAACCGCGGCGCGCGAGCGCCCGCGTCCTTGCGAGCCGCTCGCGCGGCGATCTCGTCTCGTCGTGACGTTTTTGCTCCATGGGCACGCCTGCTCCCGTCCCGACCCCGCCCCCGTTTGTTTTTCCCTTCGGCCCTGCGAAACCCGTGCTCGGCGCGTGGCAGGCGGCACGTTGCGGTGTATAGGCTTTGCAAAGAACGGGAAACGGAAGGGAAATAGATGGCGCTGCATTTGGTGACGGGCGGGGCAGGCTTCATCGGTTCTTCGATCGCCGAATCGCTCCTCGCGAGCGGCGAGCGCGTTCGCATCCTCGACGACTTCTCGAGCGGCCGGCGCGAGAACCTCGAGCGACTCCCCGGACGTTTCGAGCTCGTCGAAGGAACGATCGCCGATCCGCAGACGGTCTCGCGCGCAATGCAGGGCGTCGAAATCGTTTTCCACGAAGCGGCCATTCCCAGCGTCTCGAGGTCCGTCGCCGACCCGCAAGCGACGATGCTCGCCGGCGTCCAGGGCACGACCGTGGTGCTCGACGTCGCCCAGCGGGCGGGCGTAGGGCGGGTGATATTCGCCGCGAGCTCGGCGGCTTACGGCGATACGCCGACCCTACCCAAAGTGGAGACGATGCCCCCGGCACCGCTCTCCCCCTACGCGGCGAGCAAGCTGACCTGCGAGCACCTGATGCGAATCTTCGCACGGATCCACGGCATGGAAACGCTCAGTCTGCGCTACTTCAACGTCTTCGGACCGAGGCAAGACCCGAGCAGCGAATACGCCGCGGTGATTCCCAAGTTCATCACGGCGGCGATACGCGGGGACCGGCCCGTCGTCTTCGGCGACGGCGAGCAAACACGCGACTTCTGCTACATCGAGAACACGGTCCGAGCGAACTTGCTGGCGGCCTCCACGTCGCGGACGCTCCGGGGCGAGGTGGTCAACGTTGCATGCGGCGTGCGCACGTCGCTCAACCACCTCATCGCCCTCGTCGGCGAGCTGGCCGGAAAGCACCTCGAACCCGACTACCGGGCACCTCGCGCGGGCGACGTCCGCGATTCGCTCGCGGACATCACGGCGGCGCGCGATCTGCTTGGCTACCAGCCCTCGGTCGACCTGCGCGAGGGACTGGAGCGCACGTATCGGGCATTCGCGCGGTAATTGCACGCCGCCAGAGTCGGTTCGACCATTCGGAGTGGCGAGCGATGAGGCGATGGAGCTGGAAGGGGTGGGCGGGCGTGCTCGGTGCAGCGGTGGCCCTGCGCGCGCTGGTGGCGCTGGTGCTGCTCGGCCGGATGCCGATGGTCAGCGACGCGCGCGACTACTTCGAAGTAGCCGAGCGTTTCGCGTCCGGCGAGTTCGGCGGCGCCTTCTATTGGCCGCCGGGCGAGCCTCTCGTGCTCGCCTGCGCACTCGGTGCGCTGGGCAAGAGCGTGCTCGTCGCCCGAATCGCCACGATCGCGATCAGCACGGCGGGCGTGGCGCTGACCGCGCGGCTCGCGGGCGAACTGGCCGGCGCGGGCGCGGGCCGGATCGGAGGGTGGCTCTCGGCCGCGTACGTCCCGAGCGTCGTTCTCAGCGGTCAGCCCTACGCGCAGCACCTCGCGGCGCTTTGCCTCGCCGCCGTCGCGTATTTCGGCATGCTGGCTCTGCGCGATCGGCGCATGGCGGCGTTCGCCTGGACGGGCGCTGCCCTCGGCCTGGGCTGCCTCACGCGCCCGTCGATGGTCAGCGTGGTTCCGGTCCTCTTGGCGGCCTTGGCGTACACGGCCCGCCGTCATCGGGGTTCGGCGGGCGCCCTCGGGCTCGGGGCGGCGCTGACGGTCTGCTGCGCGCTGGCCCTCGTGATTCCGGCGCAGGCGCACGATTGGCGGGCGGGAGCCGGCTGGACGATCTCGACGAACAACGAGCGCAATCTCTGGTTGGGCAACAACCCGTACACGCCCGACTACAAGACCAGTCACCTCGGCCAACGCTCGCTCGACGAACTGCCTCCGCAAGAGCGGTCGTACCTCGAGTCGTTCTACGCTCGACCGGACGCGCGCGCCGCGCTGGGGCGCGCGCCGCGCGAGTAAGTGCTCCACCCAACCATTAGAACCGCGCGCCGCACATTAAAACGCGCGACGTCGGTCTGGGGATTAGACTATCTGGGGTCGCGCGAAATCCAGAACTGGCGCGGTTGGTCGACGCAGGAGGCCATGCCGCTCCTGGCGCTCGAAGTCGGGAGCTACGTCGCGGTGGCGGCGTTCGCCCTCGCGGGACTCCTCACGCTCTCGGGCGCCTGCGCGCCCGGGTGGCGGTCGTGGCTCGTCGCGTTGATCGTCGCGTACCAGGTGCCGTACGCGATCGCGTTCTCGGGCGGGACGTACCACTTTCCGGTCATGCCGCTGGTCGTGCCGTTCGCGGCCGCGACGATGGCGAGCGGCGTGGAGGCGTGGCGGCGCTCGAGAGTGAGAAAGCGTGCGGCGCTCGTCGCGCTGGGCGCATTCACTCTTATCCAGGCCGAGTACGCCTACTTCGCTCTTTCAATGAGGCCGGCGTCTTCGCCGCGCGCGAGCAGCCGTGCGGCGCTTCGCTCGGTCGTTCATCGCTGAGCGAGGACCGCGCTTCGCTTAGTCAGGGACCGGGCGGCCACGGCAGCGAGGGCGACGAGCACGGCGATGTGCAGGGCGTGCAGGCCGAGATCGGAGCGCCCCGCGCGCTCGATGTGGTCCACGTGGGCGCCCGCGTGAAACGCGATGGCGACCGCCATGCTCCGCTGCGCGCGCTCGAAGACCGCGGCGATGAGGAGCGAATAGAGGGGCAGCTCGACCATCGTCAGGAGAAACGCGAATGAATCGAAGCCGGCGGCTTCGGGCGTAATTGCGTAGACGAGGTGCCAGAGGGACCAGACCGCGCCGACGAGCAGCGGGCCTTTCACCGGCCCGTACCGCTCCGCCATCCGGGGATGGGCGAAACCTCGCCAACCGAATTCCTCTCCCAGCGGGAAGACCACGAGAGCGGCCACTTGCTCGGGGGCAACCGGAGGGTGAAACCAGTGGGCGGGATGTCCTCCGATTGCGACGTAAAGGGCCGTGGCGACCGTGTGCACCGCGGGCGCCGCGAGGAGCGCGACGACGACCCACGCGGCGTTCGTGCGCCAGCGGCCGAATACATCGCGGAGCTGTCCGCGCGGCCATGCGACCGCTGCGGCCGAAAGCGCGGGCCCGAACGCGCTGAGACCGGCGCAAGCCACCGCGCCCGCACCAGGCGCCTCGTGACGGGCCCAGGCCATCGCGGCGGGCAAGGCGAGCACCCAGGTGATGCCGCAGGCGAGCGAGAAGTAGACGCGCGTACCTCCCGTGCGCGCGAGGGCGAGCGCCTCGTTCTCTCGATGTTGCCGTTCGAATGCCACGGCGGAGACGACAATCGGGAGCGCGAAAGGTTCCCGCGGGGGAGTTCGATTCGGTTTTCGACGAGCGAGAGAAGCTCCTGTTCAAGTGAACGCGGTCGGCGATATTCCGTGGAAGGCGCGGGGACGAGGGGCGGACGGAGGTCGGGGGTCGAGACTCGGTCCCTGATGGACGAGGCTCGCCGCGCCGCCACGGAACTGCGTCCGTCGATGAACGAGCCGTCCTCGGTCGATCGCGACGCTCGCTCGCGGAGCAACGAGTCTCCGTTTCGGACGAATGAAGCCCGCATTCGAACGAACGAAGCTCCCTCGCAGACGAATGAAGCACCGTTGCCCGCGAGTGACGCTCACGTTCGAACGAATGAAGCTCCCTCTCCAACGAGTGAACCTCGCGCTCGAACGAATGAAGCTTTCTTGTTGGCGAGGGAGCCTCACGCGCGAAGGAACGAAGCTCCCTCCCCGACGAGTGAACCTCGCGCTCGAACGAATGAAGCCCCCTCTCCAACGAGTGAAGCTCGATTTCCCACGATGGAAGCTCTGTGACCGGCAAGTGAAGCTCACTCACGAATGATGGAAACTCCCTCGTCCACGATGGAAGCTCCCTTGCCCACGATGGACGCTCCGTGGTCGGCCATTGAAGCTCCCACGCCAACGAGGGAAGCTCGATTGTCAACGAAGGAAGCTCGATTGCTAACAAACGAAGCTCGATTGCTAACGAAGGAAGCCCGATTGCCAACGAGGGAAGGTCAGGCTCGAAGGAGGAAAACTCCCTTCTCGACCGATGAGCCTTTCTCTTCGAGAAACGACGCTCACTCATGGACGAGCGAAGCTAGCCCTACGTCTCTGCCCCTGGCGTCCTTGCGATCCTTGCGGTTCTCTCACCCGACCCGGCGCCTCTCGGAAGGCGAGGCGCGCCGTCACCGCAGAGCACACCCCGGCCCGAGCTCGAACGACAGGACTCCCGCGCGCGACGCCGTGCGCCCCGCGCTCGCAGGATTGGGATCGAGCGAGAGGCGACAGAACGCGCCGTCCCGATCGACCCCGACGGCGTAGCGGGCTCCAGGCGGAAGCGACACCACCACGTGCCGAAGTGCCGCGGGCGGCGCCCGATACGCCAGCCGCGCCGGGCGCGCCTGCTCTCTCGAACGGACGAACACGTACGCCTCATCCTCGATCGCCGCGCCGTCGACGTCTTCCCCCTCGAGGCGGCCGACTGCCGGCGACGGCGCGCCTTTCTCGGTGACGATGATCGTGTGAAGGAACCTCCGCTCCGGACCGCCGGACGGCGATCGGACCTCCACGCGCACGCTCGTCGTCCCTTCGGGAGGTACATTGGCGTAATAGGGGCCGTCGCCCAGTTCGGTTGGTTCTCGGACGAGCGCGGGGCTCGCGCCGGAGGGGACGAGCGTCGTGGCGCGTGCCTCGCTGTTACCGGCGGTGAAGCGCACGGCGTTGGCGCGGAGCTCCGGGAGGGAGCCGCCGTGCAGCAAGAAGGTGACGCCGTACGATGGCTTGGTGACGGTGATTCGGTCGTAGACGACGACTCGAGCCGAAGCTGCAACCCCGTCGACCGGAGTCCGCGAAAAGACGACTTCGCGCTCGGCGCGCGCGACGGAACGCTGCGCGTGGTCGCCTGGGTAGCCGGCGGGGTTGAAGGCGCTGGCGTAATCGGCGAGCGCATAGACTAAGGTCCCGGTGTCCTCGAATCGCGCGATCCCGGCGAGGTCGCTCCACGTGCCCTGGTTGGGCGCGTAGGTGTCGTTTTCCTTCTTGTCGTCGACGGCGATGACGTTGTGGCTCAGGCTGGAGTACGAGCCGTATCCCCCCGCGTCGACGATGAGGGCGTCGGCCCCACGCACGACCTCGAAGTGCCCTGCGTCGAGGTGCTGGTGATCGGAGAGCGAGGATGCGCTGGCGAGCGCGAGCCACGCGGCGCGTGGTGACCAATCGGTGCGCGCCGTCACGACGCCGGTGCCGCGGGCCAAGTAGCTCGCCGTACCGCGGCGCGGGTCTTCCGCGATGCGCGACGGATCGTCGGCCAGCGCGGCCAGCCACAGCCATTCTTCGTGGGGGTCGTTGGCCAGACCGGCGAGCCAACGGGCGTGCCCCTGGAAGACATCGCCGGACCGGAGCACCGTTGCCAATGCGAGCAGCGTATGCGCGGGCGCCACGGCGGGCTTCTCGGACCAATCCCCCGTATCGAAGGTGTGCTTGCCGTCGGGCCAAAGGGCGTGGGCGCGGTAGTCGATGGCTTCGCGCAGCCATGTCAAGCGGTCCAAAGGCGACCGGCCCTCCGCGTACGGCGACTCGGCGTCGGCGAATATCGCGAGCACGGCCCCCACGAGGTCGCCGTATTGCCATCCTTCCGGGAAGTCTCCGCCGCTCAGTCTGCGGTCGTAGACAGCAACGATTTCACCGTAGAGGCGCTGCGCCTGCCTCAGAAAGTCGTCGGACCGCGGATCGTCTCCGTCGACCGCAATCCCCGAGAACGCTACGGCTCCGAACCAACCGACGTAATAGTTTGCAATCGGCTGATCGCGACTGTAGCCGTTCTCCGAGAACCACTTCGTCCACGCGCTCAGGCGATCGACCGCATGGGCGCGGAGCTCGGGGGTCATTCCCGGCAGGTCGTGCAGCCAGTCGTAGGCGATTGCCCCGAAGCAGCCGCGGGTGCGAATGGAGTAGCCGTCGTCGTGACGGACGACGTCGTCGCCTCCAGCTCGGTCGCCGACTTTGTGGCGATCGTCGAGGAGGGCGCGGAAGTAGGTGATGGCGGCGGCGGCGTAGTCGGGACGCGGGGCCGCGACGTAGCAGGTCGCGAGGTCCAGCGTGGCGTTGGCCCAGTCCCACCCCTCGTAGCCGGCGCCGATCGACTCGCGAACGTCCTCTTGGCACCGTTCGTCGAGCGCTCGCCACGTCGGAGCATTGGCCGTCCGGAGGCGGCGCAACGCCGAGACGCGCTCGGCGCCGAGCAGAATTCGCGGGTGAGGACCGCGCGGGTGCGAAAGGGTCCACGCAACCGTCGGGATTGGGGGCGGCGGAGCCGGGGGCCGAGCCGGCAGGGCGGTCTTCGGGCCCGGCCATACTTCTCGGCCCCCACACCCTCCCGCGCGCGTGGCGCTCGCCGCGGCTGCGAAGAGAGCGACGCCGAGCCAGCGCCGGATCACGCGCGGGCCCCTTTGACGCGGCTATACGCGAGGACGAACGCGAGAACGACCGCATCGGCCACGAAGACGCGCGCCACTTCCGTCACCGAGACGCGAAGCTCGAAGGACGGGCACGCTCGCTTGACCACGCCGTACAGCGCACCGGACAAACCGAAGAAAATGAAAAGGACCGCCTTGTAGCAAAAGGAAAGAAAGAAGACGCCCACGAGCATTCCTGCAAACGCCACCACCAGGGCAAAGGCAAACGGGCGAACGGACGGGTCGAGCTCGGCGGGCGCTCGAGTGGCGATGACCCAGGGAATCTTGATGGACGTATAGACGAGCATCAGCCAAAGCGTATTTCCTGGCGCTCCGAGCTCGGCGGCCGCCAGCACGTACGAGTTGTGCGCCGTCATTCCGTTGAACGCGTGATCGACGAACTGCCCGGCGCCGACTCCGAGCAATGGGTGCTCGCGGATCATGTCGATACCTTCGTAGAGCAGGTCGATTCGCTCGAGCGACGACGATTCGGCTTCTTCGCCCGAGCGCCCGCCGAAGACCAGCACGGGCAACGCGAACAGCGCGCCGGCCAGTGCGCCTCGGAAGCCATAACGTCGCACGAAGTAGGCTCCGAACACGGCCAGCACGACGAGCTGACCTCCGCGCGATCCCGTGAGCACCACACACCACAGAGTCACGCCGAGCACGGCCGCCACCGCGAACGCCCAGGCCTTTCTCCCCCACGTGCTCGACGCGGCAAACGCGAACGCCAGCGGCATGATCGCGCCGAGCAGGAGGGCGAGCTCGTTCGGATCGCCGAGCGTGCCCCGCCAGCGTACGCGGCGGCCCTCGGTGAACGTCCCGAAGAGGCCGACCTTCTCGCAGCCGTACGCCATACGCGGTTTGCCTTGCTGCTCGCAGCCGAACGCGTCTTCGCATGCGCGTCCGTCGGGACTCCCCTCGCCGGAGCGATCGCCTTCGGGCCCGGACGAATCGATCTCGATGCATTCGGCTTGCTGGCGCGACTGGTGGATGCAGGTGCACGAGATGAGGAAGCCGACGGCGACGAGCGTCGCGGCCACGGCGCGCCACTGCGCCATTGTCCGGACCGCGCTCGCGACGACCAGCATGAAGATGGCGCTGAGTCCGACGAACTCCCATGCGACGCTCAGGCCTTCGAGGCCAAGACGCATCGCCGTGGCGACAAAGCACCACACGACGAAGCCGGCCAGCCAGGGAAGTTGGGGCGTGTAGAGAGCCCTTTGCTTGCCCAGCGCGAGCTCGACGCCGATTCCCAGGACCGCGAGCGCGGCCACGGAATCGAGGAGGCTCAGCGACTGGAGCGCCGGAATGAACTCCTGCGGCCGCACCAGCAGCACCACGACGAGGAGGAGGGTGCCGGCGAGCGCCACGGCGGGCGCCACCTGCGAATCGCGTTCCGCGAGCGCGCAGAACGGGCGGAGCGACCTGGCTACGCCGCGCTCACGTGCTCGCTGGCCGGGATCGTGGGCGCGAGACGCTCGGCGGGCTCCCAGTCGGGGCGCAGTGCGTACCGCACCAGGCCGGCCGCGAAGCCCGCGCCGTGGGAAACGTGTAAGACGGGGAATATCGACCAGACGACCGGGATCGCGGCGACGCTTTCGTTCCGCCCAACGCGCACCGCCTCGGCCCCCGTCACGAGTGCGTACATCGCGAGCGACAACGCCCCGAAGGGTTGCCAGGGCGAGGTCGCGATCAGTGCCGCTTCGCCCGTCAGCCAGAGGAAAGGAAGCGCGGGGCGCCACGAGAGAAAGCGGCGGTGCTTGAGAAGCGTTCGCGCTCGCCCCTTGCCGTACTTGAAATACTGGCGCGCCAGCGCGCGCATCGAGTCGCGCGGGTAGTAGTGGACCCGGATGTCGCGGCTCAGGTAGACACGCCCTCCGGCCTCCACGATTCGCTGATTCAGCTCGGCGTCTTCATTCGTGACCGCGCGCGGATCGAACAGACCGACGCGTTGGAACACGGCGCGTCGAAAGGCCCCGGGCCACACGCTCTCGACGAACCCTTCCGCCTCCGGGTTTCGGTACGGCGATCCGCCGAAGGCGAGCGGACTGACGAGCGCCGCGGCGACGCACCGTTGAAAGAACGTGCGCGCGCGCGGGCGGGCCGCACCGCCCACGTTGTCGGCCCCGGTTCGTTCGAGCACTTCGACGCATTTGCGGATGAAGTCCGTCGGATAGTCGGCGTGAACGTCCATCCGCACGATGACTTCGCCGCGCGCCCGACGGACGCACGCATTGAGTCCCGCAGCCTGGACTCGAGCCGGATTGTCGATGAGCTGGATGCGGCGATCCTCGGATGCGAGACGCGCCAAGATTTCGCGGCTCGAGTCCATGCTCATCCCGTCGGCGACCAGGATTTCGAGCTGGTCGCGGGGCCAGTCCTGCGCCAGCGCACTGCGGACGCACTTCTCGATATGAGGCTCTTCGTCGCGGCAAGGCATCACCACGGTGACGAACGGAGACCAGGACATCACACGAGTATAGGGCGCGTCCTCCGAGCGACAACGAGACCCGCGCGGGCGCGCCGCATGCACGGCTGCCGAAGCGATTGCCGGATTTGCGCGCTCTCCTCGTTTCGTACAGCTTCCCTCCCGTCGGGGGCGCCGGAGTTCAGCGCGTTGCCAAGCTCGCGAAGTACCTTCCGCTCCACCGGGTGAGGCCGGCGGTCCTCACGGTCGCCAATCCGAGCGTTCCCGTTCGGGATGAGTCGCTCCTCGAGGATGTGCCGGCCAGTGTGGAGGTGACGCGCGCCCGCACGCTGGAACCCGCCTACGGCGCCAAGCGCGCGGCGTGGCGAGCCCGCCGGGAGCGGGCGGGTCCAGCGCAGCGTGGCGTGGGCGCGTTCGCACGCCTCGCTCGGCATGTCCTCGTTCCCGATCCGCAGGTGCTCTGGCAACCCGCGGCGCACGCCGCCCTTTTGAAGCGCATCGCGTCGAAGCGCGATGACGTCGTCCTCGTCAGTGCGCCCCCCTTCTCGCAGTTCTTGCTCGCCCCCCTGGCGCGGGCGGGGGGCCTCGGAGTCGTCCTCGACTACCGCGACGAGTGGACCACCCTGCATGCCGCCTACGAGATGGCTCCGTTGCCCGTCGCTCGCCCTCTGGCCGACGCCCTAGAAGCCGCTCTCCTTCGGCACGCTCACGCGGTCGTCGTTGCGACCGACGAGTTTCGGGCGAACTTGCTGCGGCGCTTCGCCTTCCTCGACGCGGGCCGGGTGGTGACGATCCCCAACGGCTACGACGCCGATGATTTTCCCGCCGACCTGCCGCTTCCACCGAGCGACCGATTCGTACTCACCCACGCGGGCACGGTGTTCGCGCTCACGAGCGCGCGCGGCCTGCTCGGCGCCGTGCGCCGGCTGCACGCGCGATACCCTGACCTCGCTCGCGCTCTCCGCGTCCGCTTCATCGGCCGCATCGTCGACACCGAGCTCGACGCCTTCGAAGGAACCGAGTCTCTCGGCGTGGAGCGAGTCGGCTACGTCTCGCACGCGCGCGTCTTGCGCGAGCTCGCGGCGAGCCACACGGCGCTCTGCTTGCTCGACGACGTCGCCGGCGCCGAGCGCATCTACCCGGCAAAGATCTTCGAACTGATGCGTCTCGACCGGCCCGTGCTCACGCTTGCGCCCCCCGGCAGCGCGATCGCTCGCCTCGTCGCACGGCACGGCCTGGGACCTGCCGTGCACCCTCGGGACGAAGAGGGGATCCTCGGCAACCTGGAAGAGCGGCTGCGGGCCTTTCGAAGTGGCGACTATCGTCTCGATGCGTGGCGAAACGCGACGGATATCGGGCGCTACGATCGGCGGGCTCTGGCGGGAGAGTTCGCGGAGGTGTTGCGGGACGCGACCGCCGAAGGTCGTCGGCGCGGCTCGTGATCATGGACCCTCCATGTTCCTGCGCCCGCCATGCGCCGCGCTCGCATTCACACTTGCCGTGTCCGGCTGCTCGCCCGCACCCGGTTACAACTGGCGAGCTGAAAGCGCGCTCGGCTACCGAATCGGCCCGGGTGACCTGCTGAAGGTCGTCGTCTGGAAGCACGACGAGCTGAGCGCCCAGGTCGCGGTACGCCCCGACGGGGCCATCTCGCTGCCGTTGTCCGGCGACGTGCCCGCCATGGGTCGAAGCGCCGTGGAGATCGCAGCCGACGTGCAGCAGCGCCTGCATCGCTTCTACCAGGACGATCCCCCCGTGACGGTGCAAGTGCAGGAGGTCAAGTCGTACAAGATCTACGTCGTCGGCGAAGTGAACAAGCCCGGCGAGTACGCGCCCAGCCAGGAGGTCACCGTGCTCATGAGCTTGTCGCTCGCCGGGGGGTTCACGCGCTTCGCGGACCCCGACCGCGTCGTCATCGTGCGCCGGGACGCGCGCGGCGAGCGCCGCATTCCATTCGATTATTCGGCCGTCGTGCAGCACGGCGATCTCCAGCAGAACATCGCGCTGGAGCTCGGCGACACGGTCATCGTGCCGTAGGGCCATGGTCGAGCTCTTCCGCTCTCCACGAAGACTTCTCCTCTTTTGCTACGAGGGGATGCTGGTCGTCGTCGCCGTGCTCGTCTCCGCGTGCATCCGGCTCGGCGTCCACGCGGGACTGACGATGCCCCACGTGGCCAAGAAGGCCCTGCTCTTCGCGGCCGTGCTTCAGGCAGGCTTCTATTACGCGGGCCTTTACGACCTCGCGGCGACACGGCACGCCCGCGTCGTCTACGAGCGCGCACTCCAGGGCGTAGCCCTCGGCGCGGTCGTCCTTCTCCTCGCGTTCTACGCCTTGCCCACCATCGAGATCGGTCGGGGAATCTTCCTCGTCGCCCTGGCTCTCTCGATCCTCACCGTGCCTGCCTGGCGCGTTCTCTACAACGGCGTCAGCGAGGGGTCGGGGTTTTTGCGCCGGGCTCTCATCGTGGGCAATGGCGAGCTCGCGCGCGAACTCGCCGGCCTGGTTCGCACGCGGCCGGACCTCGGGCTCGAGCTCGTCGGGATGCTGACGCGCGATCGGCTGCAGGTCGATGGGTCCGCCGGGGTGATCGGCACCTACCGCGATCTCTACGGCCTCGTGACGAGCGAACGCATCCAGGTCGTCCTCGTAGCTTATCCGGATCGGCGGGGAACACTGCCGGTCGAGCAGCTTTTGGAAGTGAAGTTTCGCGGCGTCGAGGTCGAAGAAGGGGTCGCGTTCTACGAGCGCGAGACGGGGAAGATCTTCGTTCGCGAGCTCAAGCCGTCGCAGCTCATCTTCGCCGAGGGATTCCGAGTGAGGCCGACGGCTCGACGCCTGAAGCGACTGCTGGACGTCACCGTGGCGGCGGCCGGCCTCATCCTCGCCTCGCCCGTCATGGTCTTCTGCGCAATCTTCATCGCGATCGATTCGCCGGGCCCGCTCCTCTACCGGCAAGAGCGCTCCGGAGAGTTGGGTCGACCGTTTACCCTCTACAAGTTCCGGTCGATGCGGGTGGACGCGGAGAAGCTGGGCGCACGGTTCGCCGAGGAGAACGACCCGCGCGTTACACGCGTCGGGCGGGTGATCCGCAAGATGCGCATCGACGAGCTACCCCAGCTCTACAACGTTCTCCGAGGTGAAATGAGCATGGTCGGTCCCCGCCCAGAACGCCCGGTCTTCATCGAACAACTCGAGCAACAAGTGCCGTACTTCAGGCAGCGACTCTACGTGAAACCTGGCCTTACCGGACACGCTCAGGTGCGCTGTCGATACGGGGCGACAGCGGAGGATCACTTGGACAAGCTCCAATACGATCTCTACTACATCAAGAGTCATTCGGTGATGTTCGACCTTTCGATAATCCTGGACACGATCAAAGTCGTGCTCCTCCGGATTGGCGCCCGGTAGGGGCTGTCGGCAGACAATGAAGACAGCCCCAGCCCCTAGCCTCCAAAAGACCGGGCAGCATCACGCCGGCGGCTGCACCGGCGCGGTGAACGTCGTCAGAGGAAGCTGGGATCGGTCGCCGGAGAAATACGCGCTGAACCCCAGGAAGAACACGTACTGCAGAAACGGGGGATTGAATTGCCCCGGCGTATCGAACGTGGCGTAACGGAAATCGAAGCCGCCGAGAGCGCCTAGCCAGCGGTTGATGCCGTAGCGGACCTCGCCGCCGGCCGCACAGAGACCGAGTCCGGTCGACTGCCCCACGCCGGTGATCAGGCTGGAATACGACGCCTGGACGCGGCCTACGAGCGCGAAGTTCGCCCACGCGCCGACGTGGCGCGGAATGCCAATCGCCAGAAGACTCGCGTTCGCCGTAGGGCCGGCACCGAGGCGCGGATTGACGGTTCCCCAGGTGTAGCCGGCCGCGGCCACAAGATCGAAGAACGGTCGCACGAAATAGAGCTCGGCCATCCCCGCCGGCGACAGCACCGCCCGCTGGTCGACATCGCGCGGCGGGGCCGACGCAAGGACGCCCCCCGCGCGCAGCACCGTCGAGAGCTCTTGGGTCTCGTGAAACGTCCAGCCCCCGAGTGACGTCAGGAATGCTTGTTTGTCCGGGCCGATGTTGTGCGGCGGGCTCTGCGTGTAGTCGAGGACGAAGACTTCCCATGCATATTGGTAAAGGACCATCAGATCCACGGCGGTGCGCGGGGTGAGGTCGCGGCTGACGTCCGTCTCGACGTAGGGCATGACGTAGTCGAGGCCGCGGTGCTCGATGAGCGGGCCGCCCGCAAGCTGGGTCGGCGCCGATTCGAGGGTTCCCGAGACGGTCAGGCCGAGCGACTGCGTCAGGCGCCAGTTCGGTGAAAGCTGGTGGGTCACGGCGGCGCCGAAGTCGTTGAGCCAATAGGTGCTCCGCACTTGCGTCGGATCGAAGGCGAAGATCGTCCCGTCCGTGACGTGAGCCGCGTTGAAGCTCGTCACGGCGGCGCCGTCGCTCAGGGCAAGCGTCGTGCGCGGACCGATGGTCACGCGCGAGGCCAGAGAGGCGTTGAGCGCCCCGTCATCGGATTGGTACTCGGGCGTGAGCGGTTCGTAGTGGTTGGCGCGGGCGCCGAAGTTGATGGTCGTCCGGTCGGTGTCGCGGCCCAAAAGACGCAGCTCGAGATTGGCGTCGACGCCTGTGAACGCCGAGGGGTGACGACGGATCAAAGGGACGTTGGGGTCGTTTTGAGCTTGATACGTGTTCGTGTTGTAGCCCTCGACCAAAGCCACGCGCGTCACGACGTCGGTATCGAGAAAGATAGGTGGGACCAACATGGCCTGTCGCGTTGCCGGATCCGTAAGAACACCGGCGAAAACGGCAATCGACCTCAGTCGGCGCCGAAATAGATGCGCTCGTACGCGTCGGCCATCCGCTCGACGGAAAACGACGCGACCGCGTGACGCCGGGCTGACTCGCCCATCGCGTGCCGGCGGGCGGGGTCGCGCGCGAGCGCGGCGACCGCGACGCGAAGGGCGGAGGCGTCGCCCGAGCGGACCAGAAGGCCGCATCCGGGCGGAACGGCGCTGGGTATCCCTCCGACGGAGGTCGCCACGACCGGAAGGGCACACGCCATCGCTTCGGGAATCGCAAGCGGCAAACCTTCGGTGCGCGACGAGAGCGCGAACACGTCGAAAGCGGCAAGTAGCGCCGGGATGTCGCGGCGCAGTCCGGTGAGCGCGACGAAGCGGGCGCGGTCGGACGGAACCGCGCGCTCGATTTCCGGCCGGTCCTCCCCGCTGCCGACGAGCACGAGACGCAGCCGCTCGGAGAGGAGCGGGGCGACCGCGCGCACGAGAAGCGGGTAGTCCTTCTCGGGGGCCAGGCGCCCGACGGAGCCGACCACCAACGCGTCTTCGGGGATGCCGAGCTCGCCGCGCACGCGCGCGCGCGCGGACGGATCCGGGCCGAACGCCACGAGCGGAATGCCGTTCGGCACGATATGCAGGCGCTTCTTGCGCGGGCGCTCCTTCAGCCGAGCCGACTCGGCCGTCTCGGGCGAGACGGCGACGAGTGCGTCGAGGGCGCGGGTGAGGCCGCGGGCTGCCCACAGCGCGCGGGGCCCGTAGACGTTGGCGCCATGTTTGGTGTGCACGCGGCGGCGGACCCGTGCGAGCACGGCAGCCGGGATCGCGTAGAGCATCGGGCCTGGGTTGTGCGTGTGGACGACGTCGGGCCGAAGCCGCAGCAAGAGCGTTGCGAGGCGCGCGACAAGCGATGGGTCGACCCCACCGGCGCGCGTGGCGTCGTAAACGGGAACGTCGCCTGCCTCGGCCCGCACCTCGCCGCCGAGCGACAGGCTCACGATGGCGGGCTGGTGTCCGCGCGCGGCGAGCTCGCGCGAGAGATGGACGACGAGCCGCTCCTGTCCGCCGATCCCCAGCCCTTGCACGACGTGGATGATGCGCATGGCGCTCGCATGGTCCTTTGCACAGCCCATGCGCGTGGCCGTCGTCACGAAGATTTTCCCGACCTCGCTCGAGCCGCTGAGCGCGCCGTTCAACCGCCATCAGGTCGGCGAACTCGCGCGCCACTGCGACGTCGATGTCCTGGTCGCCATCCCTCACGTCCCCTTCTCTCGCGTCCTTTCCGTCCCGGAGCGAGCCGCGCGGCTGGCGGCGCTTCCGGCGCGCGAGCGCGTCCAC
>CAZVPE010000051.1:0-26262 GCA_964628155.1 uncultured Polyangiaceae bacterium
TACATGAGCTGCGGCGATCCTCAGCGGGACGGCGATCCCGGCGGGTTGTGGGACTTGGTGACCAGCTCTTTCCCTCTTTCTCCCTGAGTCCCTTCAGCCAGCCGGGGTCGACATGAGCATGCAGGAGCGAAGTTCGGTGGGGCGAATGGCGGGAACCCTCAGGGTCTTTTGTTACGCGATGGCTGTGTCCTTCGTGGGCGCGCTCGTCGCTGCCCGATCCGTCTATGCGGACTTCAAGGAGGGTTCGCTGCGGGCGGGGCGCGAGCTCGAGGCCTTGAGCGACGTCCTCGGCGGCGTGAACACGGTGTTCGTCAATGGCGCCGCGGTGCACATCGCGACGGCGTTCACTGCGCAAGCCCCCGCCGAAGTTCTCGATCGGTTCGAGGCTGTATGCCGCGCGCATCCTCAGTTCATGGCACGGGCACTCGCGGACATCCCGGACACCCTCCTCGAGAAGGCGAACGTACAGGCCGACCGAGTGTGGCGCCTTGGTGTGGTCCGCCACGAGAAAGGCGACGACGGCGTTCTCACGTGTTTCACCGATGAGCGGCCCGCGGGAATGCGTGACGTGGCCCGTCGCCTGAAAGCGTTCGAGCAGTCGAAAGACCTGTCCGAGTTCGGCCACGTCCGGTACGTCTACGTGCGGCGTACCGATCACGGCACTCACGTGCGGACGATCTGGACCGACGGCGAAGTCAACCTCGGCAAGATGTTTCCGGCCCAGGGCGACGCCGCGGGTTTCGACTCGACCCTGGTGCCCCGACCCCCGGCCTCGACCCGGATCCTGTCGGGCACTTCAGCCCAGGTGCCCTTCGGCATCCACATCTACCGGTCGTCGGAGCGCGAAGAATCGCTTCGCCGTTTCTACGACGCGGAGCTCGGTGCCCGCGGCTGGAAACCGGTCGCAAACCGGACCCCGCATACGGTTGCGTACTTGAAGAACGGGGCGATGTTCTTCGCGACCCTGACCCCCAGCGGGACCCGCACCCTCGTCACGGCCACCGAGACCGCTCGGGGCGATACACCGACGGGGGCCGAAGTCCGGGTCGAGCGATGACCGCACGGTCGGCCGCAGCGACCAGGTAGGATCTGCTGCCGTGCCGGCTCACGTCGGAAGGGCCGAGGGCAATTCGTGAGGCAGCCCGAAAAGGGGGAAAACCTCCTCGAGCATGAAGTGATCGACCGTCGCGATCGCGGCGTCTCGCATCGTGATGAGCTGGATCGCGTGAAGGGTGTGGGGCGCACCTGGCGAAGCGGGACGATAAAACGCCAGCGCAGGCTGGCCGTTGGCGTCGATGTGCAGGTGACGGAATTGCCCGGGCAATAGGTTCCCGAATAGGCGCCGGTAAAAGCGCTCGTTCTCGGACCGCCCCGAGACCCAGGTTGGTGCGGGGGGCATCGTCGTCCGGACCTCTTCGTGGAAGAGCGCGACAATCGCGTCCAGGTTCGCTTCTTCGAACGCTCGCACGAAGCGCTCGAGTAGCTCGCGATCCACGTGGGCGTGCGCCGTGACCGTCGCCGGATCGCACCCACCAAGCCTTTCCGCGACCGCGGAGCGCGCCCGAAAGAGAGCGCTGTTCGCGGCGCCCACCCCGATGCCGAGCGCCTTCGCGGTCTCGTCCGCCGAGAGTCCGACCACGTCCCGGAGTAGGAGCGTCGCGCGCTGCACCGCGGAAAGCCATTGAAGCGCCGCAACGAACGCGAGTGCGACGCTCTCTTTCAGCGCGTAGCGCGCTTGAGGGTCAGCCTCGGCTTCGCCCTCGAGCCAAGCGCCGGGCATCGGCTCGAGCCATATCGGTTCTTCGATTCGGCTCAATGGCAGTCCCGCGCCCACCGCTGCGGGAAATGCGTCCGAGGCGAGCAGTCTTCGTGGCCGCCGTTTGAGCTCGTCGAGGCATACGTTCGTGGCGATGCGGTACAGCCACGGCTTGAGGAGGGCGGGGTCTTCGAGCGAGTCACGCGCTCGCCACGCGCGCAACATCGTTTCCTGGAGCACGTCGTCGCCGTCGTGGGCCGAGCCGAGCATCCGGTAGCAATGGAGTCGAATGGCACCGCGCAGAGGCTCGACCGCACGCACGAACGAAGCCTCGATCTCATGCGGCATGGGGCCTCACCGTCGCTTGCGCGTCGGCCAGCGCGCGCCGCATGCTCTCGCGCCCGAGCACGCGACCGAGCCACGCACTGACCCGCGGGTGCGGCGTCAGATCGAGGCCGCACGTCGACGCCACGCTGTAGTGCGAAGCGAGCGCAAAGTCTGCGAGGGAGAGCGGTCCGGCGACATACTGCCGACCGTCGAGCGCCTCGTTCAGGAGCGCAGTCAGTTTCGTGAAATCAACCGCGCCGGCTTCGATCGCGCGTTCGTCGGGCACGCCCTGGCCGGTCAGCCTCTTGACGATTCGCTCGAAGGCAACCTTGCTCAACGCGGGGCCCAAATGGGCGAGCTGCCACGAGAGCCAGCGATCGACTTCGGCTTGTTCACGGGCGCCGACGGCGAGCAGAGCTCCCCCTTGCTTCGCGACCAAATACCGCACGATGGCGGTCGACTCCCAGAGCACGAAGTCGCCGTCGACCAGGACCGGTACGCGGCCGTTGGGGTTCAACGCGAGAAACGCGGGGGTGCGCGACGCACCGCGGACGATATCGACGTGCACGTATTCGAGCGGAGCGCGGAGCTCGTAGGCGACGGCGCGAACCTTTCGGCAATTCGGCGAGAAGGCAAAGTCGTAGAGTTTCATGGGCGTCCTCGGGGGTGAGAGCGGGCCTCGATGGCTCGCTCTCCCCGTAGGACTCTCGGCGCCGCGAAAACTGTTCGCGCGACGGTTCGAGCAACCGCCGTCGCAACCCATGCGTCGCGCTCCGGTCAGGCCAGCTTCGCCGTAAGCGTAATCGGCGTCGCTGCGAGCGCCTTGGAGAGAGGGCAGGCTTTCTTCGCCCCCTCGGCCAACGACTGAAAAGTCCCCTGGTCGATGCCCGGGACACGCGCTTCGAGGCTGAGCCCGATCGTCCGAATCGCGAATCCGTCGCCTTCCTTCTGGAGGTCGACAGCGGCCGTCACCAGGAGCTCCTCCGGGGGATGGCCGGCGCCGGTCAGCGCGAAGGAGAGCGCCATCGCGTAGCAGCCGGCGTGCGCGGCGCCGAGGAGCTCCTCGGGGTTGGTTCCCGCGCGGCCGTCTTCGCTCTGAAAACGAGTCTGAAACGAATAGGGCTGGTCGTGAAAGACGCCGCTCTGCGTCGTGAGCGCCCCCTTGCCGTGAAGTCCATCGCCAGTCCAGCGTGCCGTGCTCTTGCGGATCATGGTCGGTCTCCCGTCTTGTCGGTATGTTCTGTCGCTCGAGCTCCGATGACCGCGGTCGCCCAACCATCGCGGCTGCTGGTGCAGCGCCCCCCACGGATCGATGCCACCTCCACGGTGCTGCACTAGAGCACCGAACGGTTTGACTCCCGTCGGGTTTGCCGCGATTTTCTTCGCATCGCTTCGTTGCTCCTCCTCAAATTACTCCAGTAGTTCTCGTCGTCGCGCCTCGCGCTGCTCGAAACTCGCAGCAAGTCCTCGGTCCGCCAAACCGTTCGGTGCTCTAGACGCGGCCCGCGCCAGAGCTAGCATGGGCTAAACAGTGGTTCGACACGTTCTCCTGCTTCAGCCCCGTGTGGAGAGCACGCCTCAAATGATCGAGGCGTGCCGCGACGCGCTCGCTTCGCTCGTGGGACGCATCCCGGGCCTTCTCGATTTCCACTGGGGTGAAAACGTCGTCGCACCCGAGCGGCGCGAGGGGTTCACGCACGGGTTCACGATGGATTTTACCGATCGCGAAAGCCTGGACGCGTACGGTCCGCATCCCGAACACAAGCGAGCCGCGGCCATGGTCCGAGCCACGTTCGAGCGCATCGTCGTGCTCGACCTTTCGCTTTGACTTTGTCGGTCGAGACCGCCGGGGATAGAGAGACGTGATGAGCCGCCCTCGCGGCCGCGCGCTCAGGGGTATGCCTCGATCTCACTGATGGCGATGACCCCGCGCATCGGACGCCTCAGGCGAAGGTACCGAACCGCCGGGACTTGAACCTTGATAATCCAGGGCTGGGCTTGCAGATAGGGCGTCGTGCGCTCTTCGACTGGAGTCCATACGCGGCTGTCGCTCGATACCTCCAAAATGATGGGGACGCCTTCATTCTGCCAGCCGTCGCCGCGATTGAAGACCCGCACCTCTCGGACCCTCCGCACCTTGCCGAGATCGACCATCACCCATGGTTCCGCGTCCACGTCCGTGTGGATGCCGTACCCTGGCTCGATTTCTCCATTCGTTGCGCCACTGGCGGGGGGCGTGCCGGCGAGACGCGAGCTGGTCGTCGTCGGCTTTCCACGCGCGATGTTCCGGGGCGCAAGCGCCCACCTCCCAGCCAAGTAGATGCCCGCGACCGCAATGCCCAAGGCGACGACGATTCGCACGAGTCGAGCTCGGCGAAGGGCGTTCACGGAACGTGGGTCGACCTGCGCCCGGAGCCACGCCGCCGTCTCTCGTGCCGCAGCGCCGAGCTCCGACAAGTCTTCGCGGCCGAGCGAGTCGAGCGAAAGCGGGTCCTCGGCCGCGAACGCGGCGCGCACGCGAGCGGATGCCTCGATGGTCGCCGGCGGGGCGAGCGCGATGGCGCTGTCCAATGCCTCGAAGGAGGGCGTGCGGCGGTTCGGTCCAGTGCCTTCTTCGCCGGCCGCCTTGGCAATCGCGGACAAGAAGAAACCGATTGCCTCGCGATAAAGGACCACCGCGGAGACGGACTGCGAGGCGCTCGCGAGGGCATCGGCCGCGAGCATGCGGTTTTCTGCCGCGCCGAAGTAGCGAGCGATGTCTGCTTGTTGGCCAGCGCCTCGCGCTGCGGCGGCGTGCTCCGCGTCGCGAAGGAGATAACCGCGGAGAGCCCTGCTCGGGGCCGTGCGCATCCAAGTCACGAGCGGCACGGGCGCCAGTCTACAGGAAGTGCCCCCGGGCCTCTTGGTCGATTTTGCTCGCCGGCTGCACGGATGCGCACGTCGCCACTAGCCGGGTTCTGCGCTTGTCGCATGCGTGGCACCTTTAGTAGTAACGATCGTCGCCAAGCGCGTAACTCTGGAAGTCCACGGCATCGAAGGTCCACGTCCCCGAGCCAAGTTAGCGACGCTCACCGACTACGACTGCCTGGACGAACATGTCTTGGAAGCCGAACTTGTACGAGACGAGATCGAAACCGTTTTCCTCGAACAGTCGCCGGGCTTCGTCCTCGGAGTGGACCAGTGAGACCTCGGGCGGGTGAAGGCGAACGTCTTTCTTGAGGACGTCGTTCATCACCCAATGAAACGAGTTCAAGACGGCAACGCTTGTGGCATATGCGTGCGGCCAGAAGGCGACGAACTTGCCGCCCGGCCGGATCACGCGATGAAGCTCAGCAAACATCGTCCGCAGCTCACCCTTGTCGAAATGCTCGACGACTCCCAGATTGTACGCACCGTCGAACGACTCGTCGGGGAACGGCAACTTCAAGATATTCGCGTGCTTCACCGCCACCGCATTCGGGTTTTCTTTGGCGTAAATCTCGAGCGCGGGGACGGATATGTCGACGGCGGTAATCCTTGCATGCTCGTGCAAGTCGACATCGACCTGACCGCTGCCGCACCCGGCGTGGAGCAGCTTCGCGCCCTCGGCGAACTCTCCACGAATGACCGCGTTCAGCCGCTTCCTGATGACGAGAGTCCGGTAGACGGCGGCGATCATCTCGTACGTCATCCCGCTTTTCCGCTTCTTCTTCTGCCAATAATCGTCCCATCCCTGCCGATCGACGAGCGCCGGGTCGGCGTCCGTAATGGGAGCTCCAACCCGAAATTGTGCAGGATTCGCCGTTTTCGCCAAGTAGAGCTCGAGTAGCTGCTCCACGCTGCCTCGGATCTCGCGCAAGCTCATTTTCGAGTGCCCGTACGTGCGAGCAGGAAGCCTGATTGGGACCTCGAGGATCCTCAAATCGTTTTGACTCGCGATGAAGAGGCTTTCGAAGAAAAACGCGTAACCGCGTGCCTTCACGAGACCGAACATCTCACGGGGAATGGTCTCAAGACGGTATACCCGAAAGGCGCCTGTGGCGTCGCCCCCGATTCCGAGCATGTTCACCGTGAGGGCGTGCCCGAGCGTCGTCAACAGTTTGCGCACGATGTTCCAACCAGGAAGGCTGTCCGGCGCGAGATAGCGGGACCCAATGGTGATGTCGGTGCCCACGGATTTCTCGAGTAGTATCGGGATGTCCGAGGGCGAGTGGGTGAAGTCGCAATCGAGTGTGACGAGCGTGGCGTAACCCCGATCGTACGCGTAAGCGATACCCTCGAGGTGTGCACCGCCGACACCCGCCTTGCCCGCGCGGTGGATGACCTTCAGGCGTGGCTCTGCCTTCGCCAGCTCATCTAGAAGCTCTCCGGTTCCGTCTGGAGAGTTGTCGTCCATGAAGAGAATGTCGGCGTGCGGCACATGCCGGACCAGCTCTTCGACCATCCGCCGAACGTTGTCGCGCTCCTCGTACGTCGGGATGAAGATGAGGGTCTTGCCCAGATCCGTTGCCATGTTCGGAGTCACTACTCGAGGAGCCGAGCGCCGGCAAGGCGAGTGCCTTGCTCATGAGCCACGCCGATCCGAGGCCGGTTCGCGCCCCGCCCGCACCCCAATGGCGCCCCCGATAACGGGCGGCGAGAGTGCGCGCCACCCTTGACCGGCAACATCGAGCGTGAAAGAATGCACATACAACTACACTGTAGATGCTGGAGTTACGAGTGCCCCGATCTGCCAGAAAGCCGACCGGGCGTACGCAAGTGAAGATTGGTTGGCACTTAGAAGGCACAGTCGCGTCGATCGCGCGCGTTGGACCGCGCGCCGCGCTCATTGCGGTCTGCTTGGCCATACCCGCGTACGTCTTCTTGCTTCTCAACGACGCGATGCTGCATGGGGGCGTTGGCTACGATGAGTGCTGGTTCCTGTGGAGCGGCTGGTGCTTCCTGAAGGGACTCGCACCCTACGTCGATTTTCTCGAATTTCGACCGCCTTTCGTCTTTCTGACTCATGCACTCGCTCTGAAGCTTCACGGGTTCGACGGCTTTCGGTACCGGTATTTTTTTTGCTATTTCCCGCTCGGGGCCCTCGTTGCGGCGCACGCCTCGCTGATATCGCGGGGCGTCGACAAGATCCTATCCATGGCATTGATGATCGGCTTCACCTGCCTATTCGTCAACCCCATGTACCATGACACAGCCCTTTCGGATTCGGAGTCGATCGGGCTTTCCTACTACTTGTTCGGCGTCGCCTTCCTTCTGGCAAAAACTCGCTTTCGAACTGCTTTCGACATTTTGGGGGGCGCATTCCTTCTTGCCTGCGCGGAGTCCAAGGAGCCGTTCATTCCTTGCGTTTTTGCCACGTGGATCGCGTGCTCTTTCGCGCAGGGTGCCGACTGGTCGGGGCGATCCTTCCCGCGCGCTCACCTGCTGAAATACTTCAAGAACACGGCAGTTGGGGGCCTCATCGTCGTCGCCTTGCTTTGCGTCTACATGGTGCCGACCGGGTCGATGAAGCAATACCTGCTGACCGTGAAGGGATATTTCACGATATTCCGGGATACGAGCAAATCGTACTGCGTCCTACTCGGCCGTTTCAAGCCGACGACGCGGTGGAACGACCTGATGGTTCAATGGGATCAGGCTCGGCGAGAATTCCTCAACGCGCCAAATCTATCGTACTTATTTCCGTTCGCCGCAAGCACCATGGTAATTACGCTGCGGCGCAATCCGGCCCTCTTCGTCTGTGCGTCGGTTGCTGCCTTCTTTGGTCTTTTTGCTGTGACGGCCAGCAACTGCCAATGGGTGCACTACTACAACATGACGATGACGGGTTTGTTCTTTTTTCTCGCCATCGGTCTCGATGCGCTCAGCCCTTTCATGAGAAGCGGCACCGTCCTCTTGCGCATGTTCCTTCGGCTCACCATCGGAGGCCTCGTCATTCTGCATGTATGGCCGCGGCTGGATGCGGAGCGCACTGCATTCGGCAGCCGCACGTTCGGGAATCCCTACGTCGAGGCCGTTCCGGGCGTATTCAAAATCGTCGCCGAGAACACCACGCCGACGGACCGCATTTTCACGACCGGTATGCCGAACCTATACGTTCAAACGAATCGGATTAGCGCGGTGAGAGAGAGCGTATTCGTCGACGAGATGATGGGCTTTTACACGGGCGATACGGATGAAGAGCGGTTCCGTCCGATCTACGAACAGCTGAAGCAGCACATGCCGAAGGTCTTCATCCTCGACCCAGAATACGGAGCTCGAAAGACGCGGCACAATCAAGGCTTGTTCATTCCATTCCTCACCGCCGAGCACTACAAACAGCTTACGCCAAACATTTATCTTCGTCCGTACTGAGGTTCCAAGGCTTGTCTGAACATCGTGCTATCGCGAGCAGTCGAAGACTGGCGCTCGCCCCGTCCGGAATGCCATGCCAAAGTGTCCCATCTGCAAAAGCGTCGAGTCCAAGGAAGTCCATCCGCCACAGATAACGTCTGGAAGGGCTGTCTCGTTTTCGTACACATTCAGTCCCGCGCACAGCAAGACCTTTGGAATCTACCGCTGCACGAACTGCAGTCACCAATTCTGCTATCCCGTTGCTGCGGACATCGGCGTCAATTACAAGGACGTTGTCGACGAGGAATACCTCAAGCATGAGACCTCTCGCAGGCTCGCTTCCCGAAGACTGTTGCGAACGCTCATTGCGCACAAGGCCAAGGGCAAGCTCATCGACATCGGATGCGCGACGGGTGATTTCCTCGACGAGGCGCGGAAGTGCGGGTTCGAGTGCGAAGGCATCGAGCCGTGTGCCTGGTCCGGGAGCGTCGCGCGAGGCCGGGGACTCGTGGTACACGGTGCGCTGCTCGAGGAATTCGCTCCGGGGCATCGCCAGGAATATGACATCGCGACGCTTTGGGGCGTGATCGAGCACTTTGCAGATCCGGCGGCGGAAGTTCGAAGAATCGCTGCGATCCTCAAACCGGGCGGAATCCTGGCGATCTGGACGGGGGACGTCGATTCCATCACGAGTCGAGTCCTGGGACGGCGCTGGTGGTATTGGCAGGGCCAGCACATCCAGTACTTTACCCACCGGAGTCTTGATCGCCTTCTTTCGACGGAGGGGCTCGACATCGTCGAGTCGAAAGTTTATCCGTTTGCAGCGTCTCACGAGACCATATCGAATTCGCTCAAACGGTATCGACCGCAGCGGCTATTGAGGTCGTTGCTCAAGCCTTTGTTCGTGATCAAGCCAATATGGTATCTTTATCTTCCGGGCGAGATGTTCGTCGTAGCGCGTAAGACGCCGGAGAGCGCCACAGATCCGGTCTAGCGCACCGAACGGTTTGGCGGACCGGCGATTTGCTGCGACTTTCGAGCAGGGCGAGACACCGACGAGAGCCCTTCCGGCGTTCGCTGGTTCAGTGCGGCGGCTTGCGGTGGTGGGCGGCCGGTGGACGGCGTCTGGCAAGAGCGAAGCGACGATCGGCGACCTTTTGGCGCGAGCGGGGGTGCGCGGCAGCGTGGCAGACGTCGCGATGGAGGAGAAGCTCCGGGCGGTTGGCTCCCTCCCCCGTCTTCCGGCGACCTTGACACCGTCTCCCTCGGCGGTTACGTAGCTCGACCTTCTTTCACAGGGCCATTAGCTCAATTGGTAGAGCAGCGGACTCTTAATCCGTTGGCTGACAGTTCGAGTCTGTCATGGCCCACCAGAGATCATTCCCGCGCCGGACACGGAGCACCTTTTGCGTCCGGCTCTTCGGCTGGCCCGCCGAGCATCCGCGCGCCGGTCGCGTGAAGGACGACGACGTCCGCGAGGATTACCCAGATCGCCACGCCGAGAGCAGCGGCTCCCCAGCCGGCCCCCGCGCGCGTTCGCGCGTGGTCGCGAAGGCGCGTCACCGCGAACCCCCAAAGGCCGGCGGCAAAGTGAAACGTCACACAGGCGGTACCCACCAAGTAGGCGGCGCCCCGCCACGGCACGCCGTGCGACACGGAGGACAGATCCGCCGCCAGCACGGTCGCCAGCTCCGCGCCTCCGAGGCGCGCGCCGGGCGCCCGGAAGCGAAGCTCGTGCAAGTGCATCGCGAGGAATGCAAACGCTGCGACGCCAGTCGCGCGCACGGCGGTTCCGAGCGGGGCCGCATAGGGGCTTTGGTCGGCCATTGCGCGTCGCGTCGCCACGAGCCACAGCCCGACGGCGGCGTGCACCAGCAGCGGAGCAAGGACCAGGAGCCACTCGAGCGCCGCGATTGCCGGCACGCTGTGGATGGCGTCCACGGTGACCGCGAACGCGGCTTGCGCGCGAAGCGCACGCGCGTTGATGGCCAGGTGGAGGAGTAGAAAAGCGCCGAGCGGAGCCACGCCCGTGAGCGTAAGGATGCGGCGCGCGAACGGACTCGCCGACGGAGGGTCTGCGGGATCGGGGGCGGGCACCGGCGTGCTACGGATGATACCCGATGCAGCCTCGCCGGCTGGCAAGACTCCAGGGTATTTCGCATCTCGCCCAGGTTCGACTGCGGCTGGGTGCGATGTCGCGCATCGCGCTCGTCGCGTCGGTGAGCCTCATCGCGATGGGAGCGTGCGCAGGCGGATTGTCGGAACCCACGCCCGAGCCGACGCTCTCGTCTTCGCCTGAATCGGCGGTCGCATTCGACGAGATTCGCAACCTGTGGAACAGAGCCGAGGGCGGCGATCCGGCTGCGCTCGCCGTGGCGCTCGAGCACTTTCTCGCGCGCTTCCCGAACGACGGATTGGTGCCGCTCGCACGCGTGTACCTCGCCCTCGTCGCCATGCAGCAGGGGGAGCTCGATGCGGCCGATCGGCAACTCGAGGGGACGGCGAACTTGCCGCCGGGCACGGCGCACGATCTGTGGACCGTGGCGCGCGCACGCCGGATTCGCCTGCGCGGCGATCCCGAGGCCGCCCTCGAGCTTCTCCGCGCCCTCGTAGGAAAGAACGTCGACCCCGTGACGCGCGCCGAGTTCGAAAAGGAGCTCATGCTGAGCGCCCTCGCCACACATCGGGACTACGAAGCCATTTCGTACATGGACGCGTGGGTGCGGGCGAGCTCGGAGGAGGAAAAGAGCCGCACGCTCGCCACGGTGACATCCTTCGTCGAGGAGCTTCCCAAGGACGTGCTCGTCGGTTCGCTCCAGGCGATGCGCGCGCAGCGAGCCACCTTTGGATACGGCGTCGACATCGAGCGCATTCTCGCCGAACGGCTCGCGAAGATTGCGACGGAGAGCGGGGACGCCGAGCTCGCGCGGATGCTCCTCGATCCGGACGCGGGTACGCTCGTCATCGGCGGCGATGCGGGGGTCGAGCTCAGCGAGCTGGCGACGAGCCGTCGCGGGCTTCACATCCTCCAAGGCCGCACCGTCGGGCTGCTCTTGCCAGGCGAGTCGCCCGGTCTACGCGACGAGACGGCGGATGTTCTGCGCGGCGTTCTGTGGGCGCTCGGGCTACCGAGAGGGCTTCGGCGTCACCACGCCGTGCCGGGCTTTCGAGACGGGGGAACGCCCGCGACACGCTCGGGCTGCGCGGCGCTGGAGGCGGCCCCCGCGCTCGGGGATCCTGAGCCGGAAGAGGGGCTGCGTTTGGTTACGCGCAACGACGCCGGAAGCGCCGACCGGACCGACGCTTCGCTCGATGAATTGGCCGGCGAGGGCGCGGGCGTCGTGATCGCGGGGCTGGATCCTCAAACCTCGGCGCGCGCCCTGACCTGGAGCCTGCGCCAAGGAGTCGCCGTGATCGTGCTGGCGCCCCCCACCGCGGGCGTCAGCACGGGTCCTTTCGGCTTCGTTCTGGGCGAGCCGAGAGAGAGCGTCCTCGTCGCGCTGGCACGCGAGGCGCCCGGACTCGCGACCGGTCGGGTCGCTCCGCTAGTCGACCTGAGCGAAGTCTCTCTTTACCCCGCCGCAGGCGGGCCCGTAGGCCCGCTGACGCTTCTTCCACCAATCTCTTGCGATACCCCACCGACGCGCGCGGGGGATCCGCGCTTCCCTATCACGAAGTGGGACCACGAAAAAACGAGCGCGTGGCTGGTCAGCGGCTCACCGCGCTGTGCCCGCAACCTCGTCGGCGAACTCTCGGCGGCGCACGAGCGCGGAGTCGTCGCACTGACGCTCGAGAGCGCGACGCTTCCCCCGCGCACGCCGGGCCTGCGCGTCGTCAGCGCGTCCTCCGGAGTCGTGCCCAGTGAGGTGACGACCAATCTCCCCGAGGAGGACGAGCTGGCCCGCTTTTCGGCGGCACTCGGAAACGTATCCTGGTGGACCGCACTTGGCCGCGACGCCGCGACGCTCGCCCGCCTTGCCTTGCGTACGCTTCCGGCCGATACGGCGACCGAGCCGCAAGCCATTGCGGAGCGCCGGACAGTCGCCCGCGACCTTCTGGCCTCCGCCCACGCCCGGCTCTGGACGACGGAAAAAACGACGTGGACAGATGGGCACGCGATGAGTCGCACTGTTTGCGCGGTCGAGGCGCCCTCGAAGTGAGCGCTGCCCGTCACTCTGCGGCGCGAACGAGGATCTCCACGAGCTGCTCGAACCCCAGGGTCGGCTTCCAGCCCGTTCTCGCGCGAAGCTTCGACGAATCCCCGATCAGGGTTGCCCGGGTGGCCCTCACGAGCGACGGAGTTTCTTCGACGTGGGCTTTCCAATCGACCCCGACGATCCGAAAGGCTGCCTCGACGAAGTCGCGCACCGTGTGGGGTTCACCGGTGGCAATCACGTAGTCGTCGGCGGCGGGTTGAGCCACGATGCGAATCATCGCGTCGACGTAGTCGGGAGCGTAGCCCCAGTCGACGACACCGGAGAGCGAGCCGAGTCTCAGCTTGAAGGCAGGATCCCGCTTTGCTTGCCACGCGCCGCGCGCGATGCGCTGGGTGACGAACCGAGCTCCTCGCCATGGCGATTCGTGGTTGTAGAGAATGCCCACCGACGCGTGTACGCCGTACCTCTCGCGGTAGAGGGCGCAAGCGTGCGCGCCGGCGACTTTGGTGATTGCGTACGCGTTTCTCGGCTGGAATGGCGTCGTCTCGTCCTGCCGCGACGCTGCCGGTTCTCCGAACATTTGGGACGAGCCCGCGAAAAAAATCCGGCAGTGGGGCGCGTGCCGTCGGACCGCTTCGAGAACGTGGACGAGCCCGACCAAGTGCACCTCGCTGCCTTTGCGAAACTCCGTGGCCTCGTCCGGTTGCTCCTCCGACGAGTGATGGTGCGCTGCGAGGTAGTAGAGCTCGTCCGGAATCAAACGACGGAGTAGGTCGCTTACGGCCTCGGGATCCTGCAGGTCGACGCCGCGTGCGGGCGCGACCTCACCGAGGGCGTGCTGCACGACGAATCCGACGTCGAGGCCGAGGACGGAGCAATTCTGCGAGCGGCGCTCAACCAGAATGCGTCCGTCCTGCCCCTTGGCCCCCACGACCACGGCACGGGTCATGGCGCCGGGACGAACTCGATCTTCGGAAGCGGGAAGAGAAGCTTGACGCCGCGCTCGATGAGGGAGGCCGATCGGCGAACGAGGTTTTCGCGGAAATGCCACGGCAGCACGAGGAGCACGTCGGGCTCGAGCGCGAAGGCCTCGGCCTCGGAAACGATCGGAATCTCGGTTCCGGGGGTAAAGCAGCCAAACTTGTCTTCGTTGACCTCGGCGATGCAGGGCAGTAGTTCCGGGCCAACCGCGCAATACTGAAGGATGACGTTTCCCTTGGTGGACGCGCCCATCCCGAAGACGCGCTTTCCAGACGCCTTCAAGGTCTCGAGCAGCGTGCGCAGCTCGGTCTTGTGCCGCCGAACGATTCCGGCAAATTGCGCGAATCGCTCGAGACTGACGAGCCCTTCTTGCCGCTCTTTCTCGAGTATGCGAGTGACGACATCGGCGTGCTTCGTTGCGCCTGGCTTGGCCTTGGTCACGGTCACGGCGAAACTGCCGCCGTTGATGTCGTTGTTCGACACGTCGACGATCGAGAATCCCACTTGGTCGGCCATCCAGACGATCGGACCGAGCGCATAGTACTCGGCGTGCTCGTGGCAGATCGTATCGTACGAGTTCGCCGCGAGCATCGACGGGAGATAGCTCTGTTCGAAGTGCCAGATGCCGTCGTCTGCCAAGACGGCGTGCACCTGACGCATGAACTCGAGGGGGTGCGCGAGGTCGTAGAACATCGCAATCGAAGTCACGATGCGAGCCTGCCTCCCCCCGCTCGCCCCAAAGAAAGCCTCCGCCGAGAAGAAGTCCGCGACGACCTGGATGTGACTCTTGTAATACTTGGCGAAGTTCGCCGCAGACGGATCCATCCCGATGAGCCTTGCGTTTTCGGGATAAAACGAGAGCGTGGTGCCGTCATTGCTCCCAATGTCCAGAACCACGTCCCCCGCGCCCACGGGTCGACGGGACACCAGCGACTGCACCTTCGCGCGGAGGTGATCGACCATGGAACGGTTGAGCGAGGAGCGATACCCGTAGTTTGCCCCGTACATCTCGCCCGGATCGTAGTTGTGCCGGAGTTGAACGAGGCCGCATGCGTCTGCGTCCCCCCCGCACTTGACGATCTCGAGGGGTCCGCTCGTCAAGTTCGCGTTCTTCGTGCGCGGGAAGATCCCGGTGAGGCATTGCTGACCCAGATCGAGGACGGAACGAAGCTCGGCTGATCCGCAGACGCGGCAGGCCTCGATCGCACGAAACGACGTCGAGGCGCTCAAGGTCCGACCGCCGCGTGCTGCCTCGCGGAAAGGCTCGACTCAGTACGCATGATTCTCACCGCCGATTCGAAATGGGTCGGGTCGCAGAGGCCGTCGTCCGTTGGTGGGCCCGCGATCCGAAGTTGGTGGCGGTGGTTACCATAGGGAGCTGGGCGGCTGCTAGCCGCGTCCAAGCCGCCGCTTCGGCGAAGGCAGGGGGCCCCGGCCGGCGCGCTTGCGAACGCCCCCCAAGCCGATCCACAGTACCGCCGCAATGGTTGTTCGCGCCGCCCTCTTCGCGAGCCTCGTGCTTGCGCTGTGGACCATGGGGCGGTCCGCTCTTGCCATGCCGGCGGGGGTCTGCGACGACCGGGGAGCCACGGCCATTGCGCCGGCTCCTTCCCTGGAAGCTCCGGATGTGGCCATACGCCGCGTGCGTGACGGGGCATCTTGCGCCGACCGCGATGTTGCGGGACGCGAACGAATCGTCCCCGCGCATCGAGTTTTTGCTCCAGCCTGGGGCGCCGCCCATCATGCCCTATCCGCCGTGCCTCTTCCGTTTGCCGTGGCGGCGGGAGAGAAGCTGCCCTTCGCGTCGTTTCTGAACCGGCCGCTCCCCGGCGTGCGTTGGCGCGTCGAGCGGCCGCCTCGCGGCTGAGCCGCGCGCGCCGGAACCCAATCGCAACCAAATCGTTGCCTCGCTCGGTGCGCGCAGGCCGCGCCCGCGTCGTAGCTTAGGCGGCTTTCGCCCAAGCACGACCGCGGGTCAAGCGGGGCGCGAGTTCTTTCGCCGTGACGGCGTGCCTCTCGCGCGCTAGCTACGGCCCCACTTTTTCCTGGAGACAGGTGAGCTCAAATGACCAAAGAAACGAAAAACGTCGCTGTCAGCTCGTCGGACGGAGGCGGCGGCGTCAATGCCGGAGTCGCTGTAATCGGCTTTCTCCTCTGCTTTCTCGCGGGTGTCGCCGTAATGTGGGGGTTGGATCAAAAGCGCCTGCATAGCGGCGAGATTTCCGCCGATTCTCCGGCAGCCGCAACGGGCGGCGCCTGGGACGACAGCGAATCGCCTATTCCCGTGTCCAGCAAAGATCCGACTTGGGGGAAGCGCGACGCCCCGGTCACGGTCGTCGTGTACAGCGATTTCCAGTGCCCGTTCTGCTCGCGCGTCGAGCCGACGCTCGACCAGGTGCGTCAGACTTACGGTCCCGACAAAGTTCGGATGGTCTGGAAGAACAACCCGCTCCCCTTCCATCAGAACGCCAAGCCGGCAGCCGAAGCGGCGCAGGGCGTGTTCGTCATGGCGGGCAACGACGCGTTCTGGAAGTTCCACGACACGGCTTTCAAGAACCAGGGTGCGTTGGGTGAGGACAGCTACGCGAAGTGGGCCCAAGAAGCTGGCGTCAAAGACGTGGCCGCCTACAAAGGCGGCCTTTCCAGCCACAAGTGGGCCGACAAGGTCGACAAGGATCTGAATGACGGCAAGTCAGCCGGCGTGCAGGGCACCCCTTCGTTCTTCGTCAATGGGGTCTTCATCAACGGCGCGCAGCCGTTCGACAACTTCAAAAAGACGATCGACCAAGAGCTCGACAAGGCCAAGGCGAAGATCGCCGCCGGCACGGCGAAGACGCGCATCTACGTGGAGATGACCAAAGAGAATAAGAAGAACGCGCCGGCCGCCAAAGAAGAAGAGGGCGACAAGGAAGACACCAAGACTGTCTTCAAGATCCCCGTTGGCAGCAGCCCGGTGCTCGGCAGTCCCAACGCACTCGTCACCATCGTCGAGTTCAGCGACTTCCAATGCCCCTTCTGCTCGCGCGTCGAGCCGACGCTCAAGGGGCTCCGCGACAAGTACGGCGACAAGGTTCGCCTGGTGTGGAAAAACGAGCCACTTCCCTTCCACCCGCGCGCCGAGCCTGCGGCGGAAGTGGCGATGGAAGCGCGCGCCGAAAAGGGCGACAAGGGATTCTGGGATGCGCACGACAAGCTGTTCGAGAGCCAGAAGGATCTATCGGACGACGCCATCGTGAAGGCCGCGGTCGCGGCTGGAGCGAACGGGGACAAGGCCAAGAAGGCCATCGCGGACCATACGTACAAGAAGCTGCTCGATGCGGACTCCGACCTCGCCGAAGACTTCCAGGCGAACGGGACGCCGCACTTCTTCGTCAACGGCCGGCGCCTGGTTGGCGCTCAGCCGCAAGAGAAATTCGAGGGCATCATCGACGAGGAGATCAAGAAGGCGCAGGACGCGATCTCCAGAGGCACCAAGCCGAGCGACGTCTACGAGGTATTGACCAAAGACGGAAAGGGACCCCCGGAGCCCGCGAAGAAAGACGTGCCGAGGGACCTCCCCAGCAACGATCCTGCGCGCGGAAACCCGAGCGCGAAGGTAACCATCCACGAGTGGAGCGACTTCCAGTGCCCGTACTGCGGGCGAGTCGAACCGACTGTCTCGCAAATGATGAAAGACTACGGCGACAAGGTTAAGTTCGTGTGGCACGACATGCCGCTTCCGATGCATCCGGACGCGCCGCTCGCCGCACAGGCCGGTCGCGAGGCGTTCAAGCAAAAGGGCCCGAGCGCCTTTTGGACGATGCACGACAAGATGTTCGCCAATCAGCAAAAAATAAAGAGGGACGATCTCGACGGTTACGCCAAAGAGATGAACCTCGATATGGATAAGTGGAAGGCGGCGCTCGACGGCAGCACGCACACGGCCGAGATCGAAGCCGACAAGAAATCCGGCAACGACAACGGCATCAGCGGAACGCCGGCCTTCATCATCGTCCCCGGCAATGCCAGCCAGGGCTACTTCATCAACGGCGCGGAAAGTTACGGCAAATTCCGCAAACTTATCGAACGGGCGCTGGCAGACGGCAAGTAGACGCGGCCACGAATGAGCCGAGAAGCCCCTCCCCTCGCGCGCGCTTTCGCGTCGGGGGAGGGGCGTTTGCTTTCAGGAGCATCGATGGGCATGCGACGGGCGCTGGCGGGCATTTGTTTCGCGGCGTGGGCTTGCGGCGGCGCGGCCCGTGGACCTGCGCGAGCCCCGACCCCTGCAACGGTGCCAGCCGGGAGCGGGGCGATCGTCGCGCTCAACGCGCCGCCGAGCGAGGAGGACGCGGCCGTCCCCATTTCGCCCACCGACCCAGCGCGCGGAAGCCGAGAGGCGCTCGTCACGATCGTCGAATTCGCCGACTTCGAATGTCCCTACTGCGTGCGCGCGGAAGCGACGCTGGCAGAAGTCGTGGCGATGTACGGGCCAGATACGGTTCGCATCGTTTGGAAGAACAACCCGCTTCCCTTTCACCCGAACGCGGCACAGGCAGCGGAGGCCGCAGCCGGGGTCTTTGCGCTGGCGGGCGCCGAGTCGTTTTGGAAGTTCCACGACAGCGCGCTTCACGCGTCGAACGCGCTCGGGCCCCAGGCGTACGAGCAATGGGCGAAGGACGCAGGAGTCGTCGATCTCGCGGCTTTTCGGGCCGGCCTTGCGAACCATCAATGGGCAAGTGCGGTCGGCAAAGACCTAGACGACGGCAAGTCGCTCGGCGTGATGGGTACGCCCACGTTTTTCGTCAACGGCCACCCCCTCGCCGGCGCGCTGCCGTTCCCGACGTTTCGGGGCGCAGTCGACGAACAGGTGCGTTTGGCGCAGTCCAAGATCGCGGCCGGAACGCCCCGCGATCGCGTGTATGTGGAGCTCACGCGCGACAATAGGGCGCGTGAATCCGACAGCGGCGACGAGCCTGAGCAGGCGCCGCCGAAGACCGTCTACAAGGTGCCGATCGGCAGCAGCCCGGTTCGGGGATCGCCCGGAGCGCTCGTGACTCTCGTCGAGTTTGCCGACTACGAGTGCCCATTTTGCGTGCGAGCCGAGGCAACTCTGAAGGCTCTTCGCGACGAGTACGGCGACAAGCTGCGGGTCGTCTTCAAAGACGCCCCTCTTGCGTTTCATCCTCGGGCCGAGCCGGCCGCCGAGGCGGCGCTGGAAGTTCGGGCCGAGCGGGGGGATACCGCGTTCTGGGCGATGCACGACGAGCTTCTTGGAGGCTCCGCCTACGACCTGGGGGACGACGCGCTCGTCCAGAGGGCCACCCGGCTCGGCGCGAGGGCCGACGCGGTGAGGGCGGCGATCGCCAGCCACGCGCACCGCAAGCACATCGAGGAGGACGCGGACCTCGCGGAAGACTTCGAGGCGAATGGTACTCCGCACTTTTTCATCAATGGCAGGCGCCTGGCCGGCGCCCAGCCGAAGGAGAAATTCGAGGAGATCATCGACGAGGAAGTCAAACGAGCGCAGGGCGTGATGGCTGGCGGGGCGAGGCCGGAGGCGCTCTACGACGCGCTCCTTCGCGATGGTCAGGGCCCGCCCGAGCCCGAGAAGAAAGCGCTGCCGGCAAATCTGCCCGGCCACGACCCCACCCGCGGCAATGCCTCCGCCCGAGTCACGGTTCACGAGTGGAGCGACTTCCAATGTCCGTTCTGCAAGCGCGCCCAACCCGTGCTCGAGCAAGTCGTCCGCGACTACGGCGGCCGAGTGAAGATCGTTTGGCACGACCTTCCTCTTTCGATGCACCCTGACGCGGCGCTCGCCGCCAGGGCGTCTCGTGAGGCGCTCGCGCAGAAGGGGGAGCGCGCCTTCTGGGCGCTGCACGACGTCCTCTTCGCTCACCAGCAGGAGCTGAAACGCGAGGATCTCGACGGCTACGCCCGCAGCGCCGGGCTCGACATGTCCAAATGGAAGGCGGCTCTCGACGGAGCCGGGCACCAGGAACAGATCGACGCCGAAGCCGAAGTGGCCACCGGAATGGACATCACCGGGACGCCCGCTTTCCTGGTCGTCGCGGCGGGCGCGCGCGAGGGGTACTTCATCGGCGGGGCGCAGGGATACTCGAAGTTTCGCCGAGTCATCGATCGCGCGCTCCGCGAGGCGAAGTGAGGGCCGCTTGGGCCGGCCTTGCGGCCGCCGCGCTGGCGACCGCAGCGACCGCAGACGCGGTCGAGCGCGAGCAGCATCTGGGCGCCGACGCCGGCGGATCGATCCTCGTGTCTGGCAGCAAGACCGAGCTCGGTGGCAGTGTCGGCGGGCACTTTACCTACGGGTTGACCGATGCGCTCAACGTCTTGGCCGAGGCGGCGTGGTCGCCGGTTGCCGTCGGTGAAAAGGGTGCGGGGACGGCCCGGCCCTTGCCAGGGAGCATCACCAACGTCGACGTCGGGCTGGCATACGTCCTCGACGTAGGTCGGTGGGTGCCGTACGGAGGTGCGCTCGTGGGCGGCTACGCCTTGACGGGCGGGACGATCTCCGGAACGTCGGTGCTTCCGGGCGTTGTGGGCGCGCTCGGGCTCGACTATCGCTTCGACCGGAGCTGGGCGGCCGGCGTAGCGTTCCGCGAACACTTCCTCGTGACGGAGCTGCCTTCGTACCCGAGTTTTACCCAGGTGTTGGCGCGCGTCGAGTACACGTGGGGATGGTGAGGATTACTTCGCCGCCAGGCCGAGGCCGTCGTGGAGCGCGCGAACGGCGAGCTCGGTGTATTTCGAAGCGACGAGACAGCTGACTTTGATTTCGCTCGTCGAGATGGCCTGAATGTTGATTCCTTCGTTGGCGAGGATTCGAAACATCTTCGCTGCGGTTCCCGCGTGGGAGCGCATTCCCAGGCCCACGACGGACACTTTGACAACGTCCTCGTCGTAGTGCACTTCGCGGGCTCCGAGGCTCTTCGCGACCGTTTCGATCCAAGGCTTCGCGCGGACGAGATCCGTCTTCGCGAGCGTGAAGGTGATCGAGGCGCGCGAGTTGGCGTCGGTCGTGACGTTCTGGACGATCATGTCCACGGAGATATTCTTCTCGGCGATTCGCTCGAAGAGCTCGGCTGCCACACCCGGTTTGTCGTCTACTCCGACGACGTGAACGCGTGCTTCACCCTTGTCGTAAGCGACTCCGCTGACGACCACGCCCTCGAGTGCGGCGTCTTCTTTCGTGACCAGCGTCCCCGGTTGATCGTTGAACGAGCTTCGCACGTGAACGGGGACATTGTACTTCATCGCGATCTCCACGCTCCTGATTTGAAGCACCTTTGCGCCGAGTGAGGCGAGTTCGAGCATCTCCTCGTACGAGATGCGGTCGATCTTCCGCGCGGAGGGACACACGTTCGGGTCGGTCGTGTAAACGCCGTCGACGTCGGTATAGATGTCGCACTCATCGGCGCCAATCGCGGCTGCGACCGCGACCGCGCTCGTGTCGGAGCCCCCGCGCCCGAGCGTCGTGATGTTGCCGTTCACGTCCACGCCTTGAAACCCCGCAACGACCGTGATTTCGCCTCGGTCCAGCGCCTCGAAGATCGTGGCGGCATCGATGTTCTTGATGCGCGCCTTGGTGTACGCATCGTTCGTCAGAATTCGGACCTGATGGCCGAGGAGCGAGCGAGCGCGGCCCCCCTCGGCTTGAATGGCCATCGCCGTCAGCGCGGCGCACACTTGCTCCCCTGTTGCCGCCAGCGCATCCATCTCACGCGCGTCCGGAACCTCAGCCACTTGATGGGCGAGAGCGAGCAAGCGATTGGTCTCGCCGCTCATGGCGCTGACGATGAGCACCACGCGATTTCCCGCCCGCTGGGCGGCGAGTGCGCGACGCGCGACATTGCGGATGCGCTCGATCGAGCCGACCGACGTACCGCCGAACTTCTGGACGACGAGAGGCACTTGGGTCCCGCAGCGCGTTTAGACGGCTGCGGCCGGCTCGTCAACCACTCCAGCTATCGCTTCGGACACTTTGGGGGGTAGAGTCCTCGCCGCTGGCTTCCCGTGTCGTCCTACACCGGATACCTCATCGAGACTCTTGCCACGCTGCTCGGCGTGTGCGTCGTCGCTTTTCTCGTCCTCTGGGGCGCTCGTCGCCTCGGTGTGGGTAGGCCGACGGGGCCGATGGAGCTCCGCGGTCATCTCCCCCTGGACGGGCGGAGGTCGATCTACCTGGTCCAAGTGGGCGCCCAACTCTTCGTCATCGGGGTCGGGGAGGGCGGCTTCACGAAGCTCGGTGAGATCGCCAGCAGCGAGCTTCCCGCGCCCGTGGCCAGTCGTGGGCGGGCCTCCTTCGTGGAGACGCTGACTCGGACTCTCGTGCGCGAGCCAACGGAGGCGGCCCCGCCTCGAGCGCGTTCGGAGGGCGAGTGACGGCCGGGCCCGACGATCTGCTGTCGCGTCCCCTCGTGCTGGTCGTCGCGCTGGCGATTCTGTCCCTTTTGCCCTTCGCATTCATGAGCGTCACGGCGTTCGTGAAGATTGCGACCGTGCTGCAAATCGTTCGTAGCGCGATCGGTGCGCAGGGCATTCCGTCGAACACGGTAGTCATGGCTCTTTCCGCCGCGCTGACGCTCATCGCCATGGCGCCGGTCACCGACAAGATCGTTTCGCGCGCCGCGCCGATCCTCTCCGCCAAAGGAACCGACACGGTCGCGCTCGTCCAGCGTGGTGTGGACGCAGTCCGTGAGCCGCTTCGTGATTTCTTGAAGTCCAATGCAAGCGACGTCGAACGGGGGCGCTTCTTCGACGTGGCGCGAGGCGCGCGCGCGGCCGACGAGCGCGCGTCGGTGGGCGCCGACGACCTAACCGTGCTCGTTCCCGCGTTCGTCGTCACGGAACTGAGCGAGGCTTTCGCGATCGGCTTCTTGATTTACTTGCCGTTTCTCGTGATCGACCTCGTGGTCTCCAATCTGCTGCTCGCCCTCGGGATGCAGATGATGAGCCCCTCGCAGGTCAGTCTTCCGTTCAAGTTGCTGCTCTTCGTCACGACCGGCGGCTGGGGGCTTCTCGCGCGCTCTCTCGTGTCCGGCTACCGCTAGAGCACCGAACGGTTGGGCCGGACCGAGGATTTGCTGCGAGTTTCGAGCGGCGCGAGGCGCTCTCGAGCGCTGTCTTCACAGAAGACAGCCCTACCGCCTCACAACCGGACGTCGACGTACACCTTTCGCCGCAAATCTTTCAGCCACTGCTTTCTCGCACGCTCGAGCGCGTCGAGCAGGGCCTGTTGCTCCATCTCGTTTTTCACTTGTTCAAACGGGGGCACGTGCGTCTCGCCGCCGTTCATCAAGATGACGATCGCGTCGTCGGGGCCGATGCGCACGGGGATCGGGTCGGAGACCGTGCCCGCGGGCGTGGCGCGCACGGCGTCCTGGATCGCAGGGAGCAACCCGGCGAACGGCTGCGGGCCGCGCGATCCGCACGCGTCGCGCGTCGATGTGTCGTCGCTGAATTGGGCGACCAAAGCGCAGAAGTCCGCGCCGAAGCGCGCCTTCTTCACGATGTCTTGCGCGAGTGACATTCGCGCTTCGAGCTGGGCCTGCGAGCCGGGCGCCGGTACGCGCAGCGCGAGGGTACGGACGTCGACAGGCTGCTTGTCCTTCAGCTCCTGGGTCCAGTGCTGGTACGCGGTGTGGGCGTCTTGTTCGGTCACCCGCACCCTCGGCCGCACGCGAAGCTCGATGAGCTTTCCTTCGAGGATCTGACGGCGGATTTCGTCGCGGAAGTCCTGGTCGGTCATCCCTCGGCGATGGATCTCCTCGAGCACGTCTTGCGCGGTCACCGAACGACCCTGTTGGGATTGCGCCTGCGCCGCGATGTTCGCGATGCCCCGATCGATTTCCTCGGGTGTCACATTGACCCGGGCTTTGTCCGCCTGCTGTTCCTCGAGACGGTCGTCGATCATTCGATCGAGGAGCTCTTTGTACATCTCCTGCTCCTGCACCGAGATGACGTTCGCGTCGCGCGTCTGCATCCGGATCTGGATGCGCGTCGCGGCGGCTCGGTGCACGAGCTCGGTCCAGAGCAGCGGCCTTTCGCCGATCACGGCAACCACGCGTTCGACGATGACCGCCCGCGCAGGGCTCGGTCCGCCAAGCAGCGCGGCAGCGCCAACCAAAAGCGACAGGGCGAGCTTGGGGAATTTCAAGGCGCCGGCAAGCAAGGTGGATGGCCGACGCGGCGCCTCAGCGCTTGCTGTACTGGAAGCGCTTGCGCGCGCCCGGTTGTCCGTACTTCTTGCGCTCCTTCTTTCGAGCGTCGCGGGTCAGGAACCCCGCTCGCTTGAGCGCGCCCCGCTTCTCGGGGTCGAACGCACACAAAGCTCGGGAAATTCCGTGGCGCATCGCTTCGGCCTGGGCGTTCTTTCCGCCGCCATGGCAGGTAGCCATCACGTCGAACTGGTCCTGGACCTCGATGAGCTCGAGGCCTTGGCGCAGGACCATACGCGACGTCTCGCGCTCGAAGTACTCGTCGCACGGGAGGCCGTTGACGACGATATCGCCGGTGCCGGGCTTGAGCCACACACGGGCGATGGCCGTCTTGCGCTTGCCGGTGGCGTAGGTTCGGTTGGAAGTCGTCGCGGTCGCCATGGGAGCTTTCCGTTACTTGATGGGCAGCGGCTGCGGCTTCTGCGCAGCGTGAGGATGATCCGGCGTGGAATAAACTTTGAGCTTGGTGAACATCTCGCGACCGAGAACGCCCTTGGGAAGCATCCCTTTGACCGCCTTCTCGAGAGGAAAGGTCGGATTGCGTGCGAGGAGGTGCCGGTAGCTCTCGGCTTGGAAGCCGCCCGGAATCCCCGAGTGGTGATAATAGAACTTCTTGTCGAGCTTGTTGCCGGTGAGAAGGATCTTGTCGGCGTTGACGATCACGACGAAGTCGCCGGTGTCCTCGTGGGGGGTGTACTGAGGCTTGTGCTTGCCACGCAGTACCCGTGCCACTTCGCTGGCCAAGCGCCCGAGCGGCTTGCCCGTGGCGTCCACGACCCACCAGGCGCGCGATGACACGGCGTGTGCCTTGGTCATCACGAAGCTCCGCTGGGGGGACCGATGACTGATGGGTTGCAATTCCGAGGACGCCATGGGGACGGGACCTTTTCCAGCGCGGGGGGCGCGGGAAACTACGTGCCGTGGGGACGGCTGTCAAGCTGACTCCCAGAGGCGTTTGCCGGGCGCCACCCTTCCGGCTCATCTGCGCAGTTATTTTTCGTCGCGAGACAGGCTTTGATGGACCGCACAGCTTGAGGGGGGGGGCCTCCGGTCCCACAGCTTTCCGTGCGCTCGTGCGCGCCCCTTTCCATGCATGCGCGAGCAGCGAAGCCCATGAACCGCACCCCCGCCGATCCCGTCGAACTTCTGACCGAGCCATCCGTCGATCCGAATCTCGGGAGCGGAACGATGGCGCGGGCAGCCATCGAGCCCACGGCGAAGGACTCTGACGAGGCGCTGCGCGGCGCCCGGGCCGCGTTCCGAACACTCATCGAAATATCGCCCGATTTCGTCGTGTTGCACCGCGAAGGCCGCGTACTTTACGCAAACCCGGCGGTGGCCCGGGCGATCGGCCTCGGGTCCGGCGCCGAGCTCGTCGGGAATCCCTTAATGGACCTCTTCCATTCCGATGACCGGGCGACCGCCGCCGAACGCTTCACCACCTTAGACGCGAGCGGTAGGGCTGGGATGTTCGGCCTGCGGTGGTGCCGCAGAGGGGGGGGCTATCGGACCACCGAGGCCGTCGGAGCCCGGGTCGATTTCGAGGGAACGGACGCGGCGCTGCTCGTCGCGCGCGACGTGACCGAGCGAGCGGCGTTCGAATACCAGCTCCTCCAGCGCGATCGAATGGCAGCGCTCGGGACCCTGTCGGCTGGGGTAGCCCACGAGATCAACAATCCGCTGACGTACCTGCTCGTCAATCTCGACCACGTTCTCCGGCGTTTGCGCGCCGCGAGCGCGAGTGACGACCCGATCGCCGCGCTTGCGCATGACAGTGGGAACGGCGCCCTCGCGGCTCTCGTGCAGTCGCTGCAGCACGCGGTCGACGGCGCGAACCGGGTCCGACAAATCGTGCGGGACCTGCTCACCTTCTCCCAGGGCAACGTGGAGCAGCGCGGAATGACGGACGTGCGCGGAATCGTCGAGAGCGCGGTGCAGATGGCATGGCACGAGATCCGGCACCGGGCGAGACTCACCAAGCGACTGGGGGAAGTGCCGCCCGTCGACGCCAATGAAGGACGCCTCGGCCAGGTCTTCCTCAACCTTCTGGTGAACGCCGCGCAGGCGATCCCTGAGGGCGATGCTGACCGACAAGAGATCCGTGTAAGCACGCGAACCGACGAACAGGGCAATGCGGTGGTCGAAGTGAGCGACACGGGTTCGGGCATCTCGCCCGACGACATGCCGTGCATTTTCGACCCATTCTTCACGACGAAAGGCGAGCACGGAACCGGCTTGGGCCTGGCGATCTCGCACGGAACAGTCCGAGGCCTGGGGGGGGATATCCAAGTCTCGAGCACTCTAGGCAAGGGGGCGACGTTTCGCGTCGTGCTTCCGCCGGCCAAGTCGTGGCGCGGGTCGGCGGCGCCTTCGAGCGCTCAGCATGCGGCGAGACTCGAGCGAGCGCGCCTGCTCATCGTCGACGACGAACGGCTCGTGGGCGAGGCGATCGCGCGCTCGCTCTCCGAGGACAATGAGGTCGAGGTCGTGACGGACGCGAAGCAGGCGCTCG
>CAZVPE010000051.1:26362-28456 GCA_964628155.1 uncultured Polyangiaceae bacterium
TCGAGGTCGTGACGGACGCGAAGCAGGCGCTCGAGAGGATCTCCGCGGGCGAGCGGTACGACGTCATCTTGTGCGATCTCTTGATGCCGGTGATGACGGGAATGGACCTCTACGCGGAGGTGGTGCGCGCCGCCCCCAAGCTCGCAGGGCGGATTGTGTTCATGACGGGCGGGGCGTTCACATCGCGGGCGCGGGCGTTTCTCGCAAGCGTGGCGAATCAGTGCCTCGAGAAGCCACTAGACATGAGCAAGCTGAGGAGCTTTCTCGCACGGGCGGGCAGGGATTGACCCGGCCGAAAGCGCGCCGTTCGGCGACTCACTCGCCGCGCTCCACGGGGAGACTCGCTTCGGGCGCCTCCCGCCAGAGCACCGGCTCACCGGCCGCTGGCCGGCCGTGCAGCAATTCGTGCGGCCGGAAAGACGCCTTGTACCGCAGCGACCGGCACCCGGCCACGCGGAAGCCGAGGTACACGTGGTCGCGACCGCTCGCTCGCGCTTCGTCGACGAGCGACAACACGTTCGCCGTGCCGGGCGACATCGCCGCGTACTCGGGATCGTAGAAGAAGAACGCCGCCGACAGCGCGTTCGGTGTTTCGTCGAAGAGCCCGACGCCGACGAGCCGTCCGCCGGCCGCGTCGTCGTAAAGCGCACTCTCCCGCGCGCACTCGTGAGGAAATGCGAATTCGAGCGCGTAGCGGTCGCGAGTTTGGGGGTTGGGCTCCCAGCCTCGGGCGCGCTCGCGGGCCGCATGCCATTTTGCGTAGAGCGTAAGGCGCTCGGAGTCGACGCGTGGGACGCCCACGACACGCCGCAAACGCGCGCACGCTCGAGCCGCACGCCGTTGGCTCTTGCTCTGGGTGAAGCGCTTGGCGACGATGCGCAAGCTCACGCACTCGGCGCATGACGCGCATGCTGGCCGGAAGTAGGCGGGGCCGAAGCGGCGCCAACCCCGCTCGAGGAGCGACTCCATCTCGAGGGGGGTGACGTCGAGCATGACGCTTACTTCCAGACTGGCGCTCTCCGCAGGGAGGTACGCACACTCGTGGGGGCTTTCGACGACGCGCTCGAGGAGATGCATTGGTCTCGGCCGCGGAAGTGCGTGCCACGACTGCGTGAAGCGCGCTACCCTGCCGTGCGAGCCCCCGTTGAGCGCTTCACCCATGAGTCAGCCGGTCGCGTACAGCGTCGTGGTGCCCGTTTTCAACGAAGAGGGGAACGTCGAGGCGCTGACCTCCCGCGTCGTGAGCGTAATGGAAAAGGTGGGGGCGCCCTTCGAGGTCCTCTTCGTCGACGACGGTTCGCGCGATGGCACACCGCTCTTGCTGTCCAAGCTCGGCGCCCGCGACCGCCGAATCCGGGTCGTGCGCTTTGCGCGAAACTATGGGCAGGAAGCGGCAGTCGAGGCACTCTACCTGAATGCCCGCGGCCGGTGGCTCATCCAGATGGACGGCGACCTCCAGCATCCGCCCGAGGAAATCCCTACGCTCATCGCGAAGATGGAGGAAGGCTTCGACGTCGTCTACGCGGTGCGCGAGGAGCGGCGCGATTCGCTCTTTCGCGTTGGCGCGTCTCGCGCGATGCAGTGGAGCATGCGCTCGCTCATGGAGATCGAACTCCCCGAGGACGTGTCGACGTTCCGACTGATGAGCGCGCCCATCGCTCGACTGGTCGCGGCGCTGCCCGAGCGGCGCAAGTTCTTCAGCGCGCTCCTCGTCTGGAGCGGGGCGCGCATCGGGACCGTGCGCGTCCGCCATGAGGCGCGGCACGCCGGCTCGACCCATTACAACTTCACGAAGCTCTTGAACCACACGTTCGACTTGATCGTTGGATTCTCGAGCAAGCCGCTCCGCTACATCGGCACCCTCGGTTCTCTCTTCGCGATCTGCGGACTTGGCCTGGGCGCATGGGTCATCGCGCGGAAGCTCGTGTGGAACTACGGCGTGATGGGGTGGCCGTCGCTGTTCGCGGCGGTCGTCATTCTCGGGGGCGTGCAGCTCATCGCCACGAGCGTAATCGGGGAGTATATCGCCCGCATCTACGTGCAGGCGCAGGCGCGACCCCTCTACAACATCGCTGAGCGAATCAACTTCGACGA
>CAZVPE010000052.1:0-20446 GCA_964628155.1 uncultured Polyangiaceae bacterium
CCGCCGACCTCGTCGTGTGCGGCTCCAGCCACGTCCCGTTCGACCGAATGGTGGGCGGAGCGCGCATCGTCAACGTCGGGAGCGTCGGCGAAGCGCCGGCTGCCGGCGCCCACATCGCGCACGCCACGTGGATCGAGTCGACCCCGCGCGGCATCCACGTCGAGCAGATCGTCGTCCCGCTCGACGACCGGGCCCCCGCCGAAGCGCGGGTTTGAACGCCAAAGACGGAGCGGCGAACAGCGTTGCTGTCGGTCGCGGACCCATGTAAAAAGTGGGCCTGACGGCGCTCCCCCTGCCACGATCCAGATGGTGAACGGCCCTGGGATTGCGAAAGCACGCGAACTGCCGCTCTTCGTTGCGCGGAAAACGCTGCTCGTGCGCGTGTCGGACGCCCGCTGGCGCGAACTCTTCGAAGGCGCCGACGCGATCAGCGAAGGCGGCGTCCGCGCCGAAACGCACGGGCGCATCTGGTACGGTTCGACCAGCCTCATTTTGCCAACGCGCGGCATGGGGGACCACGCCCTTCTCTTTGCGTTGGCCGCCCGCGATCTCAATGTCCGCGTGCGCGCCATGCGTGCGGCCCAGCGGGAGGCGTCGCTGCGGGCCCCGTCGCGGCTCGGACGAATTTCCTGTGAGATTCGCGTGACCGAAGACCCCCGCGGAGTGAGGATTGACGTCGACGTGCAGGCGCCGTTGATAGAGAGCCGCGCAAGCCGAAGAGCCCTGCCCTAGCGACATCGCCCACCATGCCCACCAGCACCGACGGAACCGCCCGGCGCAACAAGCGCAAGCGACGCAAACGCGAAAACGTCATCCACGTCGCATTTGGAAATGGAGGAGGTCGCGTCCTCGACGCGCACCGCGTGCCAGATACGCCGACACCGACGGTACCGCCGCCGCGTGACAGTCGCGAGCCCGTGACCGACATGTTTACGCGCGGTGAAGTCGCCAAGTTGCTCGGGGTCTCTGCGGCCCGGCTGCGGTCCCTCGACCGAGCCAAGATCGTGTCACCGTCCGGCCAGCGCGGGCGGCAGCGCGCATACACGTTCCACGATTTGATCGCCCTGCGCGCCACGCGTGAACTCTTGGCGCACCGGATTCGCTTGCGCGACGTCGCCGAGGCCATTGGCGTGCTGCGTCAAGTCCTCCCGCGCGTCACGCGCCCCCTCCAGGAACTGCGAATCGTCGGCGACGGGCGGCGAGTCGTCGTGCGCGCCGAGGAAGGAAGCTTCGAGCCCCTGACCGGTCAGATGGTACTGGATTTCCAGGTGCAAGCGCTGCGCGATGACGTGGTGCGCATCCTGCGCCCGGAATCGAGCCCCGCGCGCGCGAGAACGGCCTACGAAATGTACGTGCAGGCGAGCACGCTCGACGAGGATCCGGCGACGTACGACAAGGCGGAGGAGCTCTATCAGCGCGCGGTTCGGCTCGATCCGTCGCTGGCAATCGCCCACACGAATCTCGGGAACATCCGCTTTCGCCGCGGCGACGACGTCGGCGCGGAAGCGCTCTACCGCCTCGCGATCGAAGTCGACCCGCAGCAGCCGGAGGCGCACTACAATCTCGGTTACGTGATGCTCGAGCGCGGCGACGCCCGCAGCGCCACCGTGCACTTCGAGCGGGCGCTGGCCGGCGATCCGCGGTTCGCGGATGCGCACTTCAATTTGGCGATGGCCTGGGAGCGCCTCGGCGAACGCGTGCTCGCGCGCCCGCACTGGAAGAAGTATTTGGAGTTGGAGCCGAGCGGAACTTGGGCCGACGTCGCGAGGGAGCATCTTTAGCGAGACGGCGAACCGGCCCCGCGCGCGCGCGCTTGGGCGGGGTTACGTCGTGCCGAAAAGAAAGACCGCAGCCCACAAATCGAACGAACGCCGCGCCTCGCGCGCTCGCCGCGGCCTTCTGCTCGCCGGACGCCCGCCCGTAGGATCCGGCAGCCCGTGGACGCAAGACGCGCAGTGATCTCGCCTTCGCGGACGCGCGAGGCGCCGTTCGGGATTTGCAGGCCCGCCCGTCTTGCTGCACGATGGCCATCCATGTCGGACCATGCCTTGCCTTCGCGATTGGACGCGCGAACGGGAATGGCGAGCCTCGTTCTCGGCACCGTACTCGCCGTCGCCTCGTCATCGCTCGCCGCCTGCCGCACCGTCCACACGCCCCCCGCTCCGGAGGCACCGCCGGCGACGAGCGAGACGGCAACTCCGCAACCGGTGGCTGACAAGCCGGCGACCGCCTCGACGCCCGCTCCCCACGAGGCGCCCCCGCCTCCCGAGGAGCCTCTGCTCGAATTGCCGCGCGGCGGGCGAACCATCTTCCCGGATCACCGGCTGGTCGGATACTGCGGCACGCCGGGCGCGCCGGCGCTCGGAGAGCTCCAGGGGAATCTACACGCCAAGGCCAAACAGCTCGAGACGCGGGCGGCCGGGTTCGCTCAGAGCCGAAAGATTCTCCCAGTGTTCGAGCTCATCGCGGTTGTCGTCCAGGGCGGACCCGGCGCAGACGGAAAATGGCGCCGTCGCGTCGAGGACTCGGTGGTCGACGATTACCTTCGCGTGGCGCGCGAAACGAAGGCGCTGCTCCTTCTCAACATCCAGCCGGGGCAATCGGACTTTTTAACCGAGGTGAAGACGTTCGACAAGTACCTGCGGGAGCCCGACGTCGGCGTCGCGCTCGATCCGGAGTGGGCGATGAAGCCCAAACAAAGGCCGGGCCAATTCTGGGGACAGACGACGGGAGCCGCTCTGAACGACGTCGGCGCCTATTTGTCGGAAATCGTGAAGCAGTACCACTTGCCGGAGAAGGTGCTCGTGTTCCACCAAGTCGTCCGGGAGGTCGTCAAAGACGAGTCAACGATGACGACGTTCCCGGGAATCGCGATCATCAAGAGCGTCGACGGCCTCGGGCCCGTTCACTCCAAGATCGTCACATACGGGAGCCTGATGGGAAAGACCGTCGCCGGCGTCCACGCGGGCTTCAAGCTGTTCTTCGACGAAGACACGCGCAACGGGAGCCGGCTGATGACGGCGAAAGAGGTCTTGGCTCTCTCGCCCCAGCCCGAATATGTGATGTACGAGTAGCTCGCGCGGGCCCGACTCCTCGCCGATGCGCTGCCATGAAAGATCCGCAGCCCCGACCGACGAACGCACAGCCACCGCTCGACGCCGACTCGCCGAGGGTCACGGACCCCGAGACGACGGCCGCTGGCTGGCTGACGGCCCACGTATCGACCAAGCTCCATCGCGGGCACTTGGTCACGGGTCGAACCAGTCTCATTCTTCCTTGCCTCGGCCGCACCGAGGAGGACGAGACCGCGCACGGACCACAGTCCGACGGGAGCCATACGCCGACGTCGAAGTCGCTCGTCATCACCGTGAGGAAGCGGCTCTGAGAGGGCTGGCGGTTCTGGGGGTCTTTTCCGCGTTCGGCGCGCTCGCTTCCGATGCTCCAGGCGCGAACGCCGACCCGTCGTCGCAGGTGCGGCTGGTCTGGGTCCTCGGCGAACGAACGCAGGGTTGCGGTGATCGCGCGACGATCGCCAGGCGGGTGGTCGAACGCTTGGGCCGAGACGTCTTCTCCGAGTCCGCCTCGCGGAGCATCGAGGGCGTGGTCCAGCACGAAGGGGATCGCTGGGACGCTCATCTCTACGTCCGCGAAAGCAACGGCAGCCTGTTCGGCTCCCGGTATCTCACGAGCACGGCGCCGGATTGCACGGCGCTCGACGCCGCGGCGACGCTTGCGATCGCCCTGGCGATCGATCCAGAGGCGGCCGCCCGCCCCGTCGCCGTGAGCACGGCGGCGACGACGGCGCCCATTGCGATGCCGGAAGCGCCGACAACACCCGCGGGCGCCGCAGCATCCCCGTCGGTCCTGGCACCGCCGCCGGCGCCCGAGGAGAGCGCGGCGACCGCTTCCACGCGGCCCGCACTCGCAACCCCGGGAACGCGACCTGCGCCCCTCGCCCCTCGCCCCTCGCCGGCGACATCGCGAAGCGGCTCGCTCGCCGCGACGGCACGGGCTCTCGTCGCCGGGGGGGTGCTGCCCGGAGTGGCCCCCGGCGCCGCACTGTCGGTCGAAGGTCCAGTCGACCGCCCGTTTCAAGCGACGGCGGGAGTTCTCTACTTGCCCGAAACGCGCACGCCCGCACGCGACTTTGGCTTCGGGCTGACCGCCGGCTGGCTGGGCGCGTGCGCGCAACCATGGGCAGACGACCGCGTCGCAGTCGCGTTCTGCGGCACCATTCTCGTCGGTGGGATTCATTCGGTCGTCTACACACTCGAGCCCACCAACCCGGGCGAGATCTTCTGGGCCAGCGCATCCGCGTCGTTCACGGCAAGGTTTCGCATCGCCGGGCCCTTCGTGGTCGAGGTGGGTGGTGAGGGCCTGGTTCCTTTCACCCCCTACCGGTTCGACGTGACGGGCCAAACCAGCCAGGCCTTCCGGGAGGAGTCGGTCGCCGGGTTCGGGTTCGTCGGCTTGGGCGTATCGATTCCGTGAAGGCGGGCGCCCCCGGCGGGCATCCATCGTCCGGGACCTTGTATTCTTCTTTGGAACGGATGCCGATTCGAGTCGAAGTCAGCCGACCCGACCAACTGGCCGATCGACTGGACGTGTCGTCCGTTCACGACGCGCACGCCGAGTTCGTCTGGCTGAGCCTCCAGCGCCTCGGGGTACGGGACGCCGACGCCGAGGACTTGCTGCAAGAGGTCTTCGTCGTCGTCCACAGGCGCCTTCGCTCGTTCGACGGTTCGTCGCGGATCACAACGTGGCTCTTCGGGATTTGCCTGCGCGTCGTCGCCGCGCATCGCCGCCGAGCGCACCGCCGGCACGAGGAGAGCGTCGCGCAGCTACCCGAAGGTGTCTCCCTGGAGGCGTGCAGTCCCGAGCAGATCGCCTCCGCTAGGGAAGACGAAGCGCACCTCTGGGCGATCCTCGACTTGATGGACCTCGAGAAGCGGGCGATCTTCGTGATGTTCGAGATCGACGAACTGAGTTGTGAGGCGATCGCCGACATGCTCTCGATTCCCCTCGGCACGGTGTACTCTCGGCTCCACGCCGCGCGAAAAGACTTCGATCGCGCGGTCGTTCGGCTCCGTGCCATCGAAGCTTCCGAGCTCGCCTCACGGCGTCGAGGTCGATCATGAGCGCTCCGGTACGCTTGCGAGACGACGAGTCGGTGCCGTCCGACCGGCGCGAGCTCCTCCGAAAGGCGTCCGGCTCACGCTTGCTCCCCAAGGACGTCCGCGCTCGGTCCGCGGCGCGAATCCATCGACTCCTTGTCCTGCCCGCGGCGGCCGGGCTGCTCTTGTGGATGAAGAGCGTCGCGGCGGCCGGCCTTTGTGTGCTCGGCGTGGTGGCGGCGGTGCACGCCGTCCCTGCTCTGACCCACTGGGTGGCCCCGGCTCCAAGCCCCCCTCCGGTCGCGCCGACCCCGTTTCGCCACCGCTCCGCCCTGGCGGGCGAAAGCAGCGATTCCGCCCGAACAGCAGACGTGGCCCCCGAGTCCGCTCCGATTCCAGCGACCGACACCCCGAAGGTCCCCGCTCCGCCGGAGCCAGCGCCGCCCCTTGGCGCAAAGAATCGCGCGACGCCCGGCCCGGGCGGGGGGGCCCACGCGGATCCCGTTCCCGTCGATTCGTTGGCGCGCGAGGCGGCGATGCTCGAACAAGCGCGCGCCGCGCTCGACCGCAACCCGAGCGCTGCCTTGGCGATCGCGAACCGACACGCGACGACATTCCCGGCAGGGAGCCTGGGCATCGAACGCGAGCTCGTGGCCGTGCAGGCTTTGCAGCGACTCGGGCGGTATGCCGAAGCCGGGACGCGCGGGTCGGGGCTTCTCGAGCAAGCGCGTGGCAGCATCTACGAAAAGCGTGTGAAAGCCCTGCTGGAGACGATCGCGTCCCCGTGATGGTCGCGCGCACTCGGCGGATTTGTCGAAGGTGGCTTTGGGGCAGCGGCATTCATGAGGCGATGGAGGTCGCGATCATGCGAAGAGTTCACCATTTGCTTTTGCTTTCGTTATTGGGTCTCGGTGGCCTGGCGGCCTGCGTGCCGGATACGTTCATCGCCACAGCCGCCGACGGCGGCAGCACCGGAGAGGGCTCGAGCAGCTCCGGCGGCTCGACGGGCTCCGGCGGCTCGGGAGGCTCGACGGGCTCCAGCTCGAGCTCCGGCACCTCCAGCGGTTCGGGCTCCGGAGAAGGCGGGACGGGCAGAACTGCGTGTACGGCGAACGGCGACTGCCCGACCAACGAAATCTGCGGCTTTCCCGAGAGCTCCGCGTGCGCGGCCACGGGCCAGTGCTTTCCAGCGCCGGCAGCGGTCTGCCAAGCGTATAGCGCCGGCTGCGCGTGCGACGGCACCGAGATCAACGTTGCTTGCACCGGCTTGCCCGCGGGTTACGCATCCAGCCCGCTCTTGCACGCAGGGCCGTGCACGGGCAGCGACGCCGGCCCGGCAAGAGACTCGGGAACCGATTCGGGAGGCGCCCATACCGCTTGCTCGACCAACGCCGACTGCGCACCGAACAACCTATGCGGATTCTTGGAGACCGCGGCTTGCACGGCGAAAGGCGCGTGCTTCCCGGCCGCGCTCGTGACGTGCGCGTCGTACGGCGCCGGATGCGCATGCGACGGGTCCGAGATCAATATCTCGTGCAACGGATTGCCGGCGGGTTACGGCACGAAGCCACTCCTTCACGCGGGTGCCTGCGCCGACGCCGGTCCGGCCAAAGACTCCGGGACCGTCTGCGCTTCCGCACTCGGCGGACACTGCGGCGGCAACATCGTCAACCCGTGCACCTGCCAGGCAGGCCTGGTCTGCACGCCGGGCGACGGCGGCGTACCGTTCGGCGACGTCGGCGGGACGTGCGAGCTGGCCGACGCGGGCGGCACGCACGCATCCTGCACGGCCAGCGCCGACTGCACGCCGAACGAGATCTGCGGCTTCCCGCAGAGTCAGGCCTGCGCGGCTCAAGGCGAATGCTTTCCAGCTCCGATGGTGACGTGTCAGGCGATCAGTTTTGGTTGCGCGTGCGACGGAACGGAAGTCAACACCGTATGCAACGGGCTCCCCGGCGGATACGAGACCAAGCCGCTCCTCCACACGGGCCCATGCGGCACCGTCGCCGACGCCTCGCTCGGCTGCACGGGTCCAGCTCCAAATTGCTTCGGGAACAACGATCAGCTCTGCTGCGGTCAAGACCCATCCGGAATCGCGACGTGCCAGAACGGCGCCTGGATGTGCGGGAGCGTCGCTGCGCCGGGATGCAACGGAAGCAAGTGCCTGCAGCTCGGAGGCGACGCCTCGGCGGACTGAGACCCTTCCTACGGCCGACGAGGGCTCGTACGATGGGCGTCCGCCATGGACCTCTTTCGTCTCGACGAAAAGACCGCCGTCGTCACCGGGGCCGGATCGGGCATCGGCCGAGCCATCGCCCAGGTCTTCGCGGACCACGGCGCCGCGGTGTGGGTGGTCGATCGCGACCACCCGGCGGCAGATTCGACGGTCGCTCAGATTCGCGCAGCAGGTGGGCGGGCGCAGGCGGCACACGCCGACGTCTCGTCGGAATCCGAGGTCGCGGCGCTCGCTCGGCAAACCGGCCCGGCCGACATTCTCGTTAACAACGCCGGCATCGGTCACGTCGGAACCCTGCTCGAAACGACCGCCGCGGACCTCGATCGGCTCTACGCGGTCAACGTGCGCGGCGTCTTCAACTGCTGCAAGGTCTTCGTCCCTGCCCTCCTCGCGCGCGGCCGGGGAAGCGTCATCCAAATCGCCTCGATCGGCGGAGTCGTCGCGGTCCGCGAGCGGCTCGCCTATACGACGACGAAGTTCGCCGTCGTCGGACTCACCAAGGCGCTGGCCCTCGACCACTCGCATACGGGCGTCCGATTCAATTGCATCTGTCCGGGCCGCGTCGAAACGCCATTCGTGCGGCAGCGCCTTGCGGAGTACCCGGACCCCGAGCTTGCGTACCGCGCGATGGCCTCCACGCAGCTCAACGGGCGCATGGCGAGGCCGGACGAAGTCGCCGCCGCGGCCCTCTACCTCGCCGCCGACGTATCTGCGATGGTCACCGGAAGCAATCTCCTGATCGACGGCGGGTGGAGCGCGGGAAAGTAGCCCACCCCCATCTTCCGCGGAGCAATGGATGGACATCCCCGGCATCATCGCGGAGCTCTCGGTTCTCGACATTCGCTTCCCGACCTCGCGCGAGCGACACGGTTCGGACGCGATGAATCCAGACCCGGACTATTCGGCGGCTTATGTGATTCTGAAGACGGACCGCGGCGACGGAATCGCTGGACACGGGCTCGCCTTCACCATCGGACGCGGAACGGAGGTCGTCGTCGCCGCCGTCCGCGCGCTCCGGCCACTGGTCGTCGGACGGCCCATCGCGGAGTTCGCGCAGGCGCCCGGCGAGTTCTCGAGGCGGCTCACGGGAGACAGTCAGCTCCGATGGCTCGGTCCCGAGAAGGGAGTCATCCACATGGCGACAGCTGCCGTGGTCAACGCCCTCTGGGACCTCTGGGCGAAACTGGCGCAGAGGCCACTCTGGAAGCTCCTGTCGGACCTCAGCCCATCGCAGATCGTAGAGCTCGTCGACTGGCGTTATCTGACCGACGCGCTCACCCCGGGAGAAGCGCGCCTCGCGTTGGACCGGCTCGCGCCCACTCGCCCGGCTCGGGAGCGCGCGTTGAAAGAAACCGGATACCCCGCCTACACGACGTCGGTGGGCTGGCTCGGGCACTCCGATGAAAAGGTCCGCGCGCTCTGTCGCGAAGCGATCGGCGCCGGATTCAGTCGATTCAAGATCAAAGTGGGCCAGAACCTGGACGACGACATGCGCCGTGCCGCAATCGTCCGCGAGGAGATCGGGCCGGAGCGGGCCCTCATGTTCGACGCCAACCAGCGCTGGGACGTTCCGCAGGCCATCGAATGGATGCAGTCGCTCGCCGTGCACCGGCCCTTGTGGATCGAAGAGCCGACCAGCCCCGACGACATCCTTGGCCATGCTGCCATCGCGCGCGCGATGGAGCCGCTGGGGATCGGCGTCGCGACCGGCGAACACTGCCCGAACCGGGTCGTCTTCAAACAGCTGATGCAAGCTCGGGCCATCGCGTTCTGTCAGATCGATTTCTGCCGTTTGGCGGGTGTGAACGAAGTCGTGGCGGTGTTGCTCTTGGCGGCTCACTTCGGGGTTCCGGTTTGCCCGCACGCCGGCGGGGTCGGCCTCTGCGAGTACGCTCCCCATGCATCGGTGTTCGACTACATCGCCGTGACCGGATTGCTCGAGAACAGGGTCATCGAGTATGTCGATCACCTCCACGAGCACTTCGTCGACCCGTGCGTGGTGCGCGGCGGAGCCTATGAAGTACCCCGGGCAGCGGGGACGAACATCACCATGAAGCCCGACGCTCTCCTCGCGTACGCCTATCCCGACGGCGCCGTGTGGTGCGGGGAGACCGGCGCGCGAGCGGAGCGCCGCCCGTGAACGCCCCGCTGCCGTCGCGCCGAGTACAGCTCATGGCCACATGTTTGTGCGACGCGTTCTACGACGACGTGGCCGCAGCGAGCGTCGAAGTCCTCGAGCACCTCGGCTGTACCGTCACCGTCCCCGAGGATCAAACCTGCTGCGGCCAGCCCGCCTTCAACACCGGCGATTGGCCCGCCGCGCGTCCCGTCGCGCGCCACACGCTCCGTGTATTCTCGGGCGACGAGCCTGTCGTCGTCCCGTCCGGCTCGTGCGCAAAGATGCTCTCGCATGGCGCGGCCCTCCTCTTCGAAGGCGAGGAGGCCGCCGCGAGCCTGGCGCGGCGCGCGTGGGAACTCTCCGATTTCATCGTCCACGGGTTGGGCGTCCGGGCCTGGCCCGGTCGCTTCGACGCCAAGATCGCGTTCCATCGTTCTTGTCACTCGCGCGGCGCTCGGTACGCCGATGCCGCCCTCGCGCTCCTGCGATCGATTCACGGAGTCGTCGTCGAGGAGTTCGGCGAGGCGGAGCAGTGCTGCGGTTTCGGCGGAACGTTCGCGGTCGCGTTTCCGCACATCTCGCGCGAAATGGGTTCGCTCAAGCTCGACCATGTGCTGGCGCACTCCCACGACGCGGTCGTCTCGACCGATATGGGCTGCCTCATGCACCTCAGCGGACTGGCCCGAAAAGCAGGGCGACCGTTTCACGCCCTCCATGTCGTGCAGATCCTTCGCGACGCACTCTTGCAGGCTCCGCCATCGACGCGCTCATGAGCCGCGAACCCATCGACCAATTCGCCGCAGGACAGACCGAGGAGCGACGCGCCTCGGTCCGACTCGGCAGCAAGGCCGGGCACGAAAAGCGGACGCTCGCGATCTTCGGCGACTACGCGCGCCCCGATCGGCTGCGTGCGATCGCCGGCCAGATCAAGCAGCACACGCTGGACCACCTCGACGTTTATCTCGAGAGGGCCGCGGCCCGGCTCGAGGCGAACGGTGCGAAAGTCCACTTCGCCGCCGACGCAGACTCCGCACGCCGCACCATCGCCGGAATCCTCCAGCGGCGACAGGCGAAAAGAGCGGTCAAGGCAAAGACGATGGTGAGCGAAGAGATCGAACTCGCGCGGCACCTCGAGCAGTGTGGAATCGAGTGCGTCGAGACCGATCTCGGAGAGTTCGTCGTTCAAGTCAGCGACGACGTCCCCAGCCACATCGTCAAGCCCATCCTCCACAAGAACCGCCGGGAGATCGCCGAGACGTTCGAACGAATCGGTCTTGGGCCCTACGACGACACGCCGGAAGTCATTACGCGCAGGGCGCGCGTTTTCCTCCGGAGGAAGTACCTGGAGGCGGACGCGGCGATCACCGGGGCCAACTTCGTCTCGGCCGATAGCGGTCGCATCGTTCTCGTCACGAACGAAGGAAACTCGCGCTTCTGCATTGCGGCGACGCGGTGCCATGTGGTGATCGTCGGGATCGAAAAGGTGATTCCGACCGACCGGGACCTCGGGGTCTTCTTGAATCTGCTCGCGCGATCGGCAACCGGTCAGCAGCTCAGCGTATACACGGAGTTCATCTCTGGCCCGCGAGGACCGGGACAGCCAGACGGTCCCGACGAGATGCACGTCGTGTTTCTCGACAACGGTCGCACCGACGTCCTGGCCGGCGACTGCCGTGAGATCCTCCGATGCATCCGGTGCGGGGCATGTTTGAACGTCTGCCCGGTCTATCGGCAGGCGAGCGGGCACGCCTACCGCAGTGTCTATCCGGGCCCGGTCGGTGCCGTCTTGTCGCCGCTGCTCGCCGGCGACCGCTTCTCGGAGTTCTCTGACTTACCTCGCGCGTCGAGCCTCTGCGGCGCCTGCCACGAAGTCTGTCCCGTCGACATTCCCATCGAAGATCTGCTCGTGCGCCTGAGGAATCGAGCGAAGCAAACGGGAGTAAAGTCTCCAGGCACGCCGTCGATGGCGGCGTGGTCCCTGATCGCGTCGGAGCCTCCCGCATGGCGAGCCGCGCTCGCGGCGGGGCGAGTCGTCGACGTGCTGCCTTCTTGGCTGGCGCCCGCGGCGCTCCGTGCCTGGCGGGAGAATCACGAGATGCCGTCCTGGCGCGGTGGGGCGTTCCGGACTTGGCTCGCGAAACGGAGGACCAAGCGCGATGGATGATCGCCAGCGGATTCTTTCGCGCGTCCGCGCAGCCCTGGCTCCGCTCCCCTCGCGCGCGGCGATGCCGGCCTACGGCGACGACGACGGCGTCGTCCGCGAGACTGCCCATGACTTCGCCGCGGCGGTCGCCCGCGCGGGAGGCCGCGTTTTCCTCGAACCAGCGCTGCTGGTCCAGTGGCTCGTCGGGCGCGGCGACGTTCGGGGCTATTGTGATCCCTCGGTCGCGCCGGAAGTCCGACTTGCGCTCTCGCGGGGCCTCGTGCTCGAGACGAAGCTCGTTCGACGGCGGCTCGACGAGTATCGCTTTGGCATCACACGCGCGGCGGGCGCCATCGCCGAGACGGGCACCATCATCCTCGACGACGCCACCTGCAGCTCGCGGCTCGCGGCGCTCGCCCCCTGGATCCACGTCGCGGTCGTGGACCCGGACACGATTCGCTCCCGCGTCGTCGACGCGGTCGGCGCGCTGGGCACCGACCCGTACGTCCTCTGGTGCACGGGACCGTCGAAGACCGCCGACGTGGAGGGAATCTTGATCGAGGGGGTGCACGGTCCGGGCGAGCAGGTGGTGCTCCTCGAACGGCGATTTGCGCCCTCCTCGGTACGTCCTACGAGGTAAAGAGAGCGGCATGAGGTTTCGATCGACCCGCGCCTCGCGCTATGCCGGTCTTTCGCTCCTGCTCGCCCTGACGTGCAGCTGCAACCAACGAATGCCCGTCACCGCCCCCCCCCTGAACTCGGGTCCGCTCGTCGCGTACGCCAGCGGGTATGGACCGAATATCGACCTTCTCGCCGTAGAGCCCACGACGGGAGCGCTCTCCCGGCGGGAGAGCATTCCTTCCTTCGGACCCGCACCGACATTTCTCGCGATCAACCGAGGGGTGAGCAACCTTTACGCGCTTGACGAGAGCTCCGCTGGACGCGTCGGCGCGTACGCCATCGACCCCATCGCCGGCACCCTCACCTTTCTGAACGACGTGCCGTCCGGCGGACAGGGGCCGGCGCACCTCGCGCTCGACCGGACCGACAAATACGTGTTCGTCGCGAACTATAAGGACGGATCGGTCTCGGTCATCCCCGTGTTGGGCGGCGGACGTCTCGGGCCGCCCTCGCAAACCATGCAGGTCGGCGCCCAGGCGCACATGGTCATCGCCGACCCGTCGAACCGCTTCGTGTTCGTACCGTGCAAAGCTGCAGACTACGTCGCCCAGTTCGTCTTCGACAGCGCCTCGGGCAAGCTCACGCCAAACGCCAACCCGCGCGTGGCGACCACCGCGGGCGCCGGCCCCAGGCACCTCGCGTTCCACCCGAACGGCCGATTCGCCTACCTCGTCAACGAACTCGACAACACGCTCAGTGCATACGCCTTCGATCCCTCCCACGGAACGCTTTCGCTCATCGAGACCAAACCGACCCTCCCCCCGGGCTTCACGGGAACCGACACGGCGGCCGCGGTCTGGGTGCACCCGTCCGGTGCTTGGGTGCTCGCGTCGAATCGCGGCGACGACAGCATCGTCGTCTTTGCGATCGACCCGTCCACGGGCAAGATTTCGTTGACCGGGCACACGAAGACTGGCGGCATCACTCCGCGCGCCTTCGCCCTCGATCCAACCGGCGCGTTCGTCTACGTCGCCAACCAGGGCTCCAGCGCCGTGGTCCCGTTTCGGTTCGACGCAGGGCACGGCACCCTCTCGCGGACCGCCGCACCGATCGGGGTCCCGTCCGCCTCGTTCATCGAACTCGTGCACCTCCGCGGGGGGTAACCCATGGGCCGAATCCCGCGACCGCTTTCCGTGGTCCGCCTTGGGACCGTCGCCCTCGCGCTCGCGGTCGCCGTCGTCGCGCTCGGCGCACCGCCCTCGGCGAAACCGGCGCCGCCCGCCGCATCTTCCGCGGATACCAGCTCGAAGGACGCGGTCGACCGAGAGACGCCCCGACGCACCCTCGAGGGCTTCCTTCGAGAGGGTCGAGCCGGGCGCTTCCCAGTGGCGGCGAGCTATCTCGACCTGCGGGGGATTGCCGAGTCGCTGCGCGAAAAGGAGGGCTCGGATCTGGCCCAGAAGCTGGCGTACGTCCTCGAGCGCCGGCCGATGCTCGACCCTTCGAAGGTCCCGGACGACCCCGAGGGTGACCCGAATACCAAGCCGCCCGGAACGTTCGTGGCGGACATCCTCTACGCAGGGGAGCAACCCGTACCCATCGCTCTGGCCCGCGTCACGTTCAACGACGGAATCGCCCGATGGCTCGTCGCGCGAACGACTGTCGCGGCAATCCCCGCGATCGACGCCGCGTACGGTCCTCGCTCCATCGGGATTCGCATCCCGGATTCCCTCACCCGCCCCACGATCGCCGGAAATGAACCATGGCAGTGGCTTGGCGTAGCCCTCGCCCTGCTGCTCGCGTTCGTCGTCGCCCGCGCCGCGGCTGCAGTTCTGGTCAAGGTCACCGGGCACTTCGCAAGGCGCACGCCGACGCGCGCCGATGACGCCCTCGTCGAGTCTTCCAGGCGGCCCCTTCGCCTGCTGGTCGGGGCGGGCGCCTTCCGGGCTTTGCTCGCCCCGCTCCAGCTGACGACCGCGGTGCTCGACGTGTGCGAGCACGGGACCTACACGGCGATCGTCGTCGGCGTGGCGTGGCTATCGCTCCGCCTCTTGGGCGTGGCCACGCTTTGGTTGGACGAACAATCCGGAGGCACCGCGTCCGGCGTGCTCCGGGGTCGCCGCGTGCGGACCCAGGCCATGCTCCTGCGGCGGGTCGCGAGCGTGAGCGTCGGCTTCCTGGCGGTCGCGTTCGTTCTCATGCAGTTCGAGTTCGTGCGCAGCGTGGGTATGTCCCTCCTTGCCTCTGCCGGGGTCGCGAGCGTCGTCGTCGGCTTGGCAGCGCAAAAGTCGCTCGGCGCGATCATCGGTGGAATCCAGTTCTCCTTCGCCCAGCCGGTGCGAATGGGCGACTCAGTCGTCGTGGAAGGAGAGTTCGGCGAGGTCGAGGAGATCAACCTGACCTACGCCGTCGTGCGGCTTTGGGACAAACGGCGGCTCATCTTGCCCATCACCTATTTCCTCGAAAAACCATTTCAGAACTGGACGCGCTCCGGAACCGATCTCGTGGGAACGGTCCTCCTCCGCGTCGATTTCACGATTCCGATCGCCGCGCTCCGAGAGGAACTCCGGCGCTGCTGCGAGGCCGATCCCCTCTGGGACACCCGCAGCTGCGCCCTGCAGGTGACCGACTCGGACGCGACATCCGTCGTCGTGCGAGCCATGGTATCCGCCGAGGACGCCTCGAAACTTTGGGACCTCCGCTGCAACGTGCGCGAACGGATGATCGCGTTCGTGAACGCCTACGAGAATGGCAAGTACGTCGAGCGAAGCAGGGTGACCCTTCACGCGCCGGCATGATGCCGGTCAGCGGCTGTGAAAGAAGTGGGCGATCTGCTCGATGACGCGCGTTTGCTGCTCGTCGGTCAGGGCCGCGAACATCGGGAGCGCCAGCGCCGTCGCGCATGCCTGCTCCGCGCAAGGAAGCTCGGGCTCGTTCAAACCGCGGAAGCACTCCTGGCGGTGCATGGGGATAGGGTAGTACACGCGGGTCTCGACGCCGCGCTCGTGCAGCCAAGCCGAGAGCGCGTCCCGGCCCCTCGGGACACCGACGACGAACGCGTGCCAGGCGTGGACGGCTGGGGACGCGGGCACGGGCGGCAGCACCAGCGGGAGACCGTCGAGCTCTCGAAGGTAGCGCTCGGCCGCCCGTGCGCGCGCGCGCTGCCAGTCGGCGAGGTGCTTCGCTTTCGCGAGCAGGACGGCGGCCTGAAGCTCGTCGAGACGGCTATTTCGGCCGGGCTCGGCGTGCGTGTAGGGCGCCACGGCGCCGTGCGCACGCAGGCGGCGAAGGCGCTTCGCCACCGCTTCGTCGGACGTGACGACCGCCCCGCCGTCCCCCCAAGCTCCCAGGTTCTTCGTCGGGAAGAAGCTGAAGCACCCCGCGTCGCCGACCGCCCCCGCCGCGAACCCGGCCCCGTCGCGCGCGCCGATCGCCTGGGCCGCATCCTCGACGAGGACCAGACGCTCCTGACGCGCAATCGCCGAGAGCGCGCCGAGCGGGGCGCAGAGCCCGAAGAGATGCACTGGCACGATCGCCCGAACGCGCAGTCCGGCCGCGCGCGCGCGGTCGATCGCCTGCTTCACTGTCCTCCCCGTGGCGTTCATCGAGACCGGGTCGACGTCGCAAAAAACCGGACGCGCCCCGGTGGCCGCGATGGCCTCGGCAGCGGCAACGAACGAGAACGCCGGAGTCACGACAGCGTCTCCCGCACCCACCCCGAGCGCACGCAGACTGAGCTCGATTGCGTCGGTCCCCGACCCGACTGCGACGGCGTGTCCGCAGGAGCACGCCTCGGCCAACCAGCGCTCGAACGCCTCGACCCTTGGCCCGAGCACGAAGCGCCCCTCGCGGGCGACATCCGCGACGGCGGCGAGAATCTCTTCGGCGACGGTCGCTTCTTGCGCCGCCAGGCCCACGAGAGGAACCCTCGTTACCACTTGCGATGGGCGAGCGCCGGGAGCGATTTCCGGACCTTGTCCTGGTACTCGAAGTCGAGGTGGGCGATCGCAAACCCCTCGCCCTCGGAGCACTGGGCGATCACTTCGCCCCAGGGGTCGACGATGAGCGACTTACCGTAAGTCTGCCGCCCGCGGGAGTGCTTGCCGTGCTGACCGGGTGCCATCACATACGCCTGATTCTCGATCGCGCGCGCGCGCAGCAGCACACTCCAATGATCCTTTCCCGTCGTCAGCGTGAACGCCGCGGGGACGGTGATGACCCTCGCGCCGTGATCGGCGAGGCGTCGATAGAGCTCGGGGAAGCGCACGTCGTAGCAAATGCTCATCCCCACGCGAGCACCGAGAACTTCGGCGGTCACGACGTCCGACCCCGCCGTCGTGGCAGCGCTCTCGCACGCCGAAGTGCCGTCCGCGAGCGACACGTCGAAGAGATGCACCTTTCGGTACTTCGCAGCGACCGCGCCGGCGGGGCTCACGAGAACGGATGTGTTGTAGGGGCGCGCCGGGTCGTCGCTCTTTTCGGGCATGCCTCCGCCGAGAATCCACACACCGCGTGCAGCGGCGCTCTCGGCGAGCGCGCTCAGGATCGGGCCTGGACGGGCTGCGTCGAGCGTTTCTGCGATTTCTCGTTTCGCGACCTCCTCGCCCATGAACGCAAAGTTTTCCGGAAGCGCCACGAGCTTGGCCCCGCGACTTGCCGCTTCCGAAATCAAGTGCTTTGCGCGTTCGAGGTTCGCCGCGACACTGTCTTGCGAGTTGAGCTGGACGACGGCCACGATCATGGGCGACGGCATGACCCCCTCAACCTACTCGGTGGAACACTCGAGTCAACCGCGACTCGCCCGTCGCAAAGGCGCCGTCTTTCAGCCCATCTTTCAGAACGCCGCGCCGAGGCTCAGCGTGCCCACGTACGCGCGCGCGTTCGAGATCGGGATCCCGGCGAGGGTGTACTCGTCGTAAGACGACGCCAACACGTGGGCCGAGCCGACGACCTTGAGGCTTTCGAGGATCCCGAGCAAACGCTTGTTCACGGGCGCCAACGTCCAGACGGCCCGCAGGCCGAGGAGCCAGCTCGTCAGCGGGGATAGCTCGCGATCCCCGCTCCAGTATTGCCCCCGGGGGCCGAGCGGCGCGCTCCCTCCCGTATAGTCGTCACTCCAGAATACCGCTCCCGTCTGCCGGTAGATGCGTCCTCGCATCAGGATTCGAAGCGCCTCGCCGACCGACTTCTCCGCCTCGAGCTCGGCCGAGGCGCTATCGATCGCCCACGTATCGTGGTAGCCGCGGAGAGCCAGGCGCAACGCTCCCTTGATGGCGCGAAGGTACCAGGCGACCCGCACGGTGAGGGCCTCGCGAGCGCGCTCGTTCGGCTCGTGCTCCTGGGCCAGGAGGCCCTCGCCCAGAACGACGCTGCGATAGGGGTCGCTCTGGAAGCCGTCGACCAGCTGCGCCGAGTATGTCAGTTGAGTGGCGAAGACTGGCGTCCAGGACTGCAACCAGCTTGCCTCGTAGGTGTCGATGGCGATGGGCCGCGTCGTTCGCCCGGGCGCGGACGACGTAAAGCATCCGGTGGAGGACTCGAGCGCAGCCCACTGCGTCGGATCGACGGCACTCGAGCTTTGCATCCGATCGCAAACGGTGTCGAAGTCGTGGGCGTACGAGAGCTGAAGCTGGGTATTGTGCTGCAGCACGTCGGTTCGGGCGTTCGCATGGATCGAATGCGAGCGATAGTCGTGTTCGGCGCCGTACGCATATCCCGCTGTGAGCGCAGTCGTGTCGCCTTTGACGGTAAACTCGCCGCGCCCGAGGTTCCTTAGGTCGCGCACGCTGGCCGTCGTCACCACGTCCGCCGTGTGCGTCGCCCCATACGATGGGCCAGCCTTCACTTTCACGCTCGCGCCGGACACCACGTCCGCCTCCCACCCGCCGCGGACGTCGAGCCAGGACCACGGGGAGGCCTGGACGTCTACCGACGGCGAATAAACGAACATGTGCGTGCGCGTAGGCGCCTCATAGAAGACCGTGTGCGCGGTGTCGAACTCTGCCACCTGGGCTGCGGCGGGGAATGCGACGGAAACGATCGCCACGAGAACCGCGATCCGGGTCAGTTGCACCCGCATCCCCCGCCCGTCGCTCCGCTTCCTCCAATGGATCCCTCTCGGTTCTCGATGGCGTGTCGAAGCGCCGCGTCGTGCTTGGCCTCCGCGTCGAATTGCATCGTCGGGTCGGCCAGAATCGCCCGGTCTTGCGGAGCGACGGTCGCACACCCGGAGCAGATCAAGAGAACCGCGCACACCGAAAGACCGGAAAGCTTGCGGTATGGACGTTTCAATCCCCCCCGTCTCGCCGGCTTGCGGTTCATCTTTCGATTCCTTTCAGAAGTACACGCCCAGACCACCCGAGTAGGTCTGCGCGTTCTTGTACGTTTCTGCGGTGAACAGCGACAAGTTCGTGGCTTCGAGACGGACGAGGATTCGGTTGCGGAGGGCAAAGAGCACTCCGCCCCCGGCCCGCGCGAGGTACATGTCCTCGTTCTTGAGAACGAAGGAGTCGTGGTTGCGAACGACGCTGAGGCCTCCGACGAAGAGTCCGACGAACGGGCACACGATCCAGCGCGGCGCGAGGTACACCGCGGCGCCTCCGCCGTAGAGGAGCTGCGCGCCATCACTGGTCAGCCCGTCGCCGACGAAACCCTCGAGGGCAATGCTCTCGTGCAATACGACCGATGGGCGCGCCTCGACGTACCCGAACCGCTGCACGGCCCCCGTGGCCACGGGGATGCTCAAGATGCCCCCGACGAGCGCAAGCCCTCCGCGCGAACCGACGAGCGGAGGCGGCGCGAAGATGCCGGGACGCGACGGCGCTCCGGGCTCGCCGGGGATCACCGAGTACGGCTGTATCTCGTCGCCGAGTACGTAAGCCACGCGACCGTCAGCGAGAAGAACCCGGAGCCAAAAGCCCGCGCCTGGACGGCCGTCGAGAGCGAACGTCTCGCCGCGGTGGGCCACGTAAATCACGCGAAAGCTCACGCCCGCCCCCGTCCTCAGCTCGGCGGCATCGACGACGACGCGAGCAAATGCCTGGGCCTCCTCGGCGGCGCGTGCAGGCGCGGGAGCCGCCGCCGCGCACGACGCCGCGCCGACCAGTGCCCGCACACTCCACGCGGAGGCACCCCTCACTTGCTGGCCCAGGTCGAGAGGAGCTGGATGACCGTCACGTCGCCGGGATCGAAGATCTGCCGGGGGTGATAGAGGGCATTTCCGCTGCCGCTCGGGCGCACGTAGATAGGGGCGGTCGTGTAGTCTTTGCTCATCTCGAACGAGACCGCCTCCAGGTTGCTCTGCGCCGGGCTGCCCGTGCCAATCTGGGTCGTATCGACGGGATGATCCCCCCCGCCGCAATCGACCGGGGGATGGTCCAGGAGCACCATCCCGCTCACAGCCGACGGGACGAAGTGGCAGCTATTCGAGTCGCTGGGACCACCCGGTCCACAATGTTTCGCGACGATGAACTGGGGCTCGACGTGGCAGTAAAAATAGTCGCCATCGAAGCTCGTATTTGCGATCGAGAAGTTCGGGCCGGGGTCCACCGTCGTGCAGCCGCAGGCAGCGAGCATCGGCGCCATCCCCATCGCAGTGGCCGCGCGCCGCATCGCCTTCGACCAGGCATCCCCGCGTGGTCGAACCATGCCAGCGGCCACACGACCACGATAGATCCTCGCTACCACCGCCACAAGCGTCGAAGGACGCCTTCGCGACGCGGACACGCGCATACAGCCGCCGCCTGCCCGTTCGGCTTTGCCCCGACGGTCAGACGCCCCGCTCAGCCGCTTCCCCCCGTCCGGCGCGGCGACTGACGTCTTTCGTTCTTCATGGGAGTCGCACATGCGGGCACTTGCAAAAACGGGGAGCCTGAACACGCCCGTCGGTTTCGGCTTGCCTTACCGGGCGGCTCATCGGTAGAAGTTTGGCTCTCCGCCGCTCGGTGTCGTAACCTCGCCTACATGTAGAGCCGGATGCAGTTCGACGTCCACGCCGGAGACCCCACAACGATATGAAGCTGACACCCTGGTACTTCGTAGCCTTTGCGCCAATCGCTGTCGCCGGATGTTCGGGGGCGTTCTTGGGCCAGTGTGCCGTGCTCGCGGTCACGCTCTGCATCTTCTTCGGCACGCTTGCGCTGGGCCGCCACCCGGCGGCTCCCGTGGCCGACGCCCCTGATCTTCACGGTCGTCCGCGATAGCGCCCGCAGGGC
>CAZVPE010000052.1:20546-28416 GCA_964628155.1 uncultured Polyangiaceae bacterium
GGGCCTGCCTTTGCGCTAACGTCGGAGAACGACGCGCGCGAACACGCCAATGTCCGACGTCAACCGGGACGCCGTCGAGAGTCTCCGACCCCTCGACCAGTTCACGCTCGCCGATCTCGAGTCCGTCCGACTCGTCCTCCGAGGCGACTCGGTAATCGATTGGCGGCGACTCGATTTTGCGAGCGAAGACGAAGTTCGCGCATTTCTCGGCGCGCACGAGCTCCGGCCCGACGACCCGGCCGATCGAATCCGCATGGAACACGTCAAGGGCGAGGCGATCGCCTACCTGCGCCGCCAATTCGAGTATCCGATTCCGCGCCCGATCGAACGTGCGACGGTACCCGAGCTAATCCTTTTGGCTTCCGGGCGCGGCCATCGCGCGATGTGCGCATGCACGATTCTCAAGTGCATGCACATCATTCACCATCTCGACGGACGCGAACTCTTGTTCGTTCTCCCGATGTCCGACCAGGAAGTCTTCCACATCGTGGAGGAGAAGGTTTACCGCGTGATCGGCGGGATGCTTGCCGCCGGGTTTCCCATCATCGAGTTCGTCGGCGGCCGAAAGAACAAGGATTCGCTCATCACGAAGCTCTTATCGAAGCAGGAGACGATCGCGGCACAGATCTTCGACAAGCTGCGGTTCCGAATCGTCACTCGATCGCGCGACGACATCTTCCCAATCGTGCAGTACCTCACCAGCAAGCTCTTTCCTTTCAACTACGTCGTTCCCGGCCAGAGCATCAATTCGGTTTTCTCCTTCAAATCGTACCTCGAGAAGACTTCGCTCAAGGGACTCCTGGGCGAAATGCAAGTTCACGGCAGCGTCGGCGACGACTACACGCCGAGCGAGAACCAGTTTTCGGCGCAAACCTACCGCGTCATTCATTTCGTCGTCGACATGCCCGTGCGCTTGCCGAAACGCATCCTCGAGCGAGCGCCCCCGAGCGCGCCAACGCTCGGAAACGTCATCTTCGTCATCTGCGAATTCCAGATCGTCGACCGCGACACCGAAGCGCACAACGAGCTCGGCGAGGCCTCGCACGCGAAGTACAAGGAGCGACAAAAGAAGGCGGTGATGCGGCGACTCCAGCTCGGTGGGACCGGAGAAGCGGACTCGAAAGGGTCCCATCCGCCCCCCGACCCCCGAAAGAGGAAATAAGGCGCGGCGTTCAACTCGTAGTCGCGTCCGCGCGCGCGTCGGAGTATGCCACCGTCATGCGTCTTTACAGCGGCAAGGTTCCGGCCATCGCGACCGAAGTCGTCCGCGCCCTGGTGGCGGCCAAGGACATCGAGGCGGAGAGCCCCAAGGAAGTAGAAAGCGACATCGCTGCCGTGCTCAATCAGTACTTGGCCGACGAGCGCGAGGTCAATGATCGCGCGAAGGACTTGATCGAGCGCACGGGCAAACCCCCCGCGGACTACCAGCGACTGCGGGCCCTCGCCGCCGAAGAAAAGGGAATCAAGCTCGGAGACGAGGCTCTCGACTACCTCCTCGATCAGGTCGTCGAGATGCTGATGCACTCGAACAACGTCGACGAGGTGTACGCCGCCGACGTCGAGCTCCGCCGCAAGATGGCACCGGTGTTCAAGAAGCACATGGCCGTCGACTCGACGGTCGACGCCGAGGTGCGCGCCCAGCTGCGTCACCTCAAGGAGGGAACTCGCGACTGGGAGGTCGAATACAGCCGCATCCTCGAACAGGTCAGACGACGCAAAGGGCTGTAGCCGGACGGAAAATCGGCGTAGCGTCATGGGCGCATGCGCAGCATGACGGGCTTTGGCCTCGGCGAGGCTCCCCTGGCTACGGGCAAGGTCGGCGTCGAGATCCGTGGCGTGAATCATCGATTCTTGGACGTAAGAGTGAGAATGGGGCGCGAACTGGGCGACCTCGTCGGTTTCGTGGAGCTCCTCGCTCGAGAAAGGCTCTCGCGCGGTCGCTACGAGGTGGCGATGCGCGTCGACGGCATCGTCCTCGGTGCGCCCAGACTCGATCGAGAACGGGCACGCAGCGCGTATCGCGCTTTTTGCGAGCTGCGCGACGAGCTCGCACCGGGTCTGGATGTCCCCCTCTCGCTCCTCGCCGCGGTCCCCGATCTCTTCGTCTCCTCGGGCGACCGAGAGCTGGAGCGCTTGCGAGAGGCCACGCGCGTTGCGTTCGACGCGGCCGCGTCCGCCCTCGACCAGATGCGCATGTACGAGGGGAAGGCGTTGCTCGACGACTTGACGCTACGGGTTGCGCGCGTGCGGTGCCTGGCCGAGGGAATCGCCCAGCGCGCGCCCGACGTTCTAGAAACGCACCGCCGCAGGCTCCGCGAGCGCGCCGACCGATTGCGTGCCGCGACGGAAATCGAGGTGGACGGCGCGCGGCTGGAGCAAGAGATTGCGCTCTTTGCGGAGCGCAGCGACGTGTGCGAGGAATTGACCCGAATGGAAAGCCACTGCGCGCAGTTCGTGGGACTTCTTTCCGGCGACGACGCGGTCGGCCGCCGCCTCGATTTCCTGCTCCAGGAGATGGCCCGCGAGGCGAACACCATCGGAGCCAAGAGTCCCGACGCCAAGATTACGCACGCCGTAGTCGAGGTGAAGGCAGAAATCGAACGGATGCGCGAACAGGTGCAGAACGTCGAATGAGCTCCTACAGCGACTTTCTTCTCCTCGTCTTGTCGTCTCCGAGCGGAGCGGGGAAAACCACGCTCACGCGCATGCTCCTCGAGCGGTGCGTCGATCTTCGCTTCAGCGTTTCGCACACGACGCGCGCGCCGCGCGACAGCGAAGTGGACGGACGCGATTACCACTTCGTGGACCGGGCCCGATTCCGGGAACTCGTCGCCCAAGGGGCCTTTCTCGAGTGGGCGGAAGTGCACGGCAATCTCTACGGCACCTCGATCGCCGAGATCGACCGAGCGCGGGTGACCCCTGGCTGCTCCGGAATGATCTTCGACATCGACTACCAGGGCGCGCGTCAGATCCGGTCGAAAGTGGACGACGTCGTCGCGGTCTTCATTCTCCCGCCGTCGATGCACGAGCTCGAACGGCGCCTTCGCGGCCGGGCCAGCGAGACCGAAGACGCCTTGGCCCGGCGGTTCGCCGGCGCCCAGCGCGAGATCGAGCACTACGCCCTCTTCGATTATCTCGTCGTCAATGACGACGTGCAACGGGCATTCGACGAGCTTCGCTCCATCGCCGTGGCGGAACGGGCACGGCGGCAGCGCCGCGCGGCGCTCGCCGAATCGCTTTTGCGAACCGGGCGCTTGCAGTAAGCATCCAAGTGGCGGCAGAAAAAGGAGTGGCAGTCAACGTGAGCACCGGCCCCGAATCGCTTCTCATCGTCGGATCGATCGCGTTCGACGACCTCGACATGCCCTCGGGCGAGTACCGCAACGTCCTCGGCGGTTCCGCCACGTATTCTTCGCTCGCCGCGTCGCTCGTCACCCGCGGCGGCGTGCGCGTCGTCGGGATCGTCGGCGAGGATTTCCCCGACATTCACTTGACGGAGCTTCGCGCACGCGGCGTCGACACCACGGGGGTCGAGCGGGCGGCGGGACGCACATTCCGTTGGCACGGCCGCTACTCGAGCGATCTCGCGAGTCGGACCACGTTGGACACCCAACTCAACGTCTTCGGGCAGTTCTCCCCAAAAATCCACGAGGCCTACCGAGCCAGCTCGTTTGTCCTCCTGGGCAACATCCACCCGTCGCTCCAGGTGAGCGTTCTCGAGCAGGTGCGGCGGCCGCGGCTCGTCGCGGCTGACACCATGAACTTCTGGATCGAACGCGAACCGACAGCGCTCGCTGAGATGCTGCGGCGGATCGACTTGCTCATCATCAACGACGAAGAAGCTCGCCAGCTCTCGGGGATCCACAACCTCGTAAGGGCCGCCGCCGACATTCGCAAGCGGGGCCCGAAGATGCTGGTCATAAAGCGAGGCGAATTCGGCGCACTCCTGTTCGACGCCGCCGGCATCTTCTTCGTGCCGGCCTACCCGCTGGAAGACGTCGTCGACCCGACGGGCGCGGGCGACTCGTTCTCCGGCGGGTTAATGGGATATCTGGCCTCGCTGCAAGGAGAGTGGTCGCCGTTGGCGCTCCGCAGAGCGATGCTCTACGCCGCCGCGCTGGGCAGCTTCTGCGTCGAGGGCGTGGGGCCTGGGCGATTGATTGCGATCGGGCGCTCCGAGCTCGCCGCGCGCATGGCGTCTTTCGTGCGGCTAGTCGACTACGGCGGAGACCTCCCGCTCCCCTCCGCGTAGCTCAGATTGGGCAGTCGAGAGTGCGCACTGCCGGACCCGCGACACGCTCGCGCTCCGTCGCGATGAGTTGGAGTAGCTCCGAACGTGTGGCAACGCCGAGGTCGAGCAGCGCGCGCATATACCCGTCGACGCACCCGCGCCCGCGCGACAGGCGAGAATGGTTTCCGCCGGCAGCCGAATCGGCGAGGAGGTTGCGGAACATCGTTCGCAGCTCTTCCAGGACCTCATCCCTCGTTTGCATGGTTTCCCTCGGTTCTCGACACCTGATATGCGATTGAGCGTTGTAGGGCCAAATTCGCGCCAAAACATCCCATTGCAGACTCGACTTCGGGTCGATGCTGCTGTACACACCGGCCCCTTGGTAGATGCAGGTCGACGCTGACGCTCGCGCTTACGACGCCCTGTCGAAGCATCCGCGCGTGGCTGATCTGGCGACAATAGCGCGGTCGCTGATGACCGCGGCCTTTCAGCTGAAGCGAATCGAGGCCCCTCGCGAGCAGATCGGGAAACTCGCGGTCGAGATGCGCATCTCGCGAGAGGACGCTGCGACGCCCTACGGAAACGCGCTCGACGTCCTTCAACGGGGGCCGGAGGACGACGCGGGGCGAGCACTGGCCTGCGCGCTTGCCGCGTGCGTCGTTGCGAGGTTCCCTCCGGTCAGCCGGGAGGAGGAAGATCGGCTGGCCAACGAGCTTTTGTGGCTTGCGGCGCATACGCACTTCGACGCCACGGGGCTGATCGACCACGCGCTCGGGGCCGCGGCGGACGGTCTCTGGGATGCAATCGCGGATCGGGTTCGACGCATCGATCAGGGGTCGCTACCGGCCTTCGCGCGTGGCGAAGCGCTCCTTGGCGGCGTCGCGCTCGCAGCATCGAGTTCTCGATCCGCGGCCAAACAGGCGTCTACGCTGGCTGGGGACGTCCGCGACGGCAAACTTGCGCGGATACTGGCCGGCCGCTCGGCGGCTGCGGGAGCAGTCGAGCCTGTCCTGGGAGAAATGTCGCCGGCGCCCCGCGGGCCGGTCACTACGACGTTACTGGCAATCACCGGGCTCATGCTGGTCGTGCATGCCGCCCGCCTCTTCGCCAAGATCGCGCTCGCTTACAAGCGCCCGGCCGAGGTGGTCGTCGTGGACCAGGGCGAAAGCGGAAGCCTCCGGGTTCGCTGGCGCGTCGAGCTCTTGGGGCGCACGATGCGCGATCGCGACGTCGTGCTGCCGCGCTCGGCACTCGTTCGGGCATCGAGGGAAGTGAGATACCCTCGCATCGCGCTCTACGCGGGCCTTCTCTCGCTCGCGGTCGGGAGCTACCTCGGCGTTTCGACGTTCGTCGACGGCGTCCGCGCGGCGTCCCCCACCCTGCTTGCCTCCGGCATCGTCTTCGTCGGTGTTGGGGTCGCGCTGGATTTCGCTCTCTCGAGCATCTGGCCCACCGCTCGCGGACGTTGCCGGATGCTCTTCGTCCCTCGTGATGGGGCGAAGCTCTGTATCGGCGACGTCGACACCGGACGCGCCGACGCCATCCTGGCGCGGCTCGCGGGCTCTTAGTTCCGGATTCGAGGCCGGGCGGCCGAAGAGCGCCCAGAAGTTGCTTGCGGTCTTGCATGCCCGCCTCTGCGCCTGCAGAGGCGGGCATGCCGTAGTCCTGGATCGGAATCAGCCCGCTTCGCTGGAGCCGTCGTCGCTGGCATCGCCGCCGTCGTCGCCCGCGTCGTTGCCGCCGTCGCCCGCGTCGCTGCCACCGTCGCTCGCGTCGTTGCCACCGTCGCTCGCGTCGTTGCCGCCATCGCTCGCGTCGTTGCCGCCATCGCTCGCGTCACCGCCGCCACCTTCGCCAGCGTCCTTGCCACCGCCGTCGCCCGCTTCCTTGCCCCCGTCGCCTGCGTTGCTTCCGGCCTCGGCGTCGCGTCCTCCGCCTCCTCCCCCTTCATGGCCGCCCTCGGTCAGCCCGGCGTCCCCGGCGTCCCCGGCGTCCCCGGCGTCCGAACCGCCGTCGCTACCTCCGGCCTCGGGAGTGCTGCCAGCGTCGCCGGCGTCGCCCGCGTCCGAACCGCCACCGGTGGTGCTATCGGGACCCGAATCCGTCGTGGAAGCGGGGGGGTTGGTCGTGTCGTCCGAGCTGCATGCGGCAGCTGCAAGCGCAGTGCCCAAAGTTACGACGAAGATTGCGCGGCTGATGTTCTTAGAGCCCATGTATGTCCACCTCAGGGTGCGCACCCTACACGTAGAGTTTGCCTCCTCGCCGTCTCTACACCGTCTCTGAATGGACAAGATCAGTAACAGCGGAATGCAGGGTATTAGTTTCCAGTGGTCCGCTCACCCACGATGGCATCGAGGTGACCGGCCGAAGCGCGTGCTTCGAATCGCGCGTCCCGTGCGATACCCGAAGGCGCACACGCGCGAACGGACGCCGCGTTGAGAGCCTCCGAACGATCGAAATCGGTGCCATCCGCGGGGTCGAGCGCACGCAATTCGATCCCGGCGCCCTCTCCCTGAACCCCGACTGTCACCCGGACGCAGCGTCCTCCTGGAATATTCTCGGTCCAGCCGACCACGCGAGTCGGCTCGAGCAAGAGTTCGCGCACCGGTGCCTCCTTTCCGTCGAGCAGCATGTCCGGGCCGGCGGCCGCCCTCGCCAACATGCGGGAAGCGGCCAGCGGATGCGCGGAAAACGCAGCGTCTCTCCATCGCTCCGGTCGCATGGCAACGGCGAATGGCCCAGGCCTGCCACGTGTTTCGAGCTCCAGTCGGACCGTGCCGTGCGCACAGGCAAACAGCGTCAGCGTTGCCGAAGCCTCGGCCGAGGCCAAGAGCGCTCCGGCATCGTCCCAGACGTGCGCGTCGATTAAAGCAAGAGGCGCGCCGGCCACCACGTCGATGCGCGCGCAGGCGCTCCCGAGACCTTTGGCGTCCAGCGGAACGCTCACCCGCCGGCCGAGGACGAGCATGCCGTTTGCCGCCGCGAGCGGGACCCCGTAGCCTCCCTTCGCCAAGAGCGCATCGCGCTCGACTCGGGCCACTTCGAGCGGCTGGCTGCCGGCCGTCCACGCCACGTCGGGCCGCGCGGAGAGATCCCGCGCAACGTCACTGCGGGCGCGCGAAAGCACCACCGCAGCAAGTCCCCGCCCGATATGCGGGCGCACCGACAACGACCCGGGCATCGACATCGGCGAGCACACGGTCAGCGTGCGCACCCCCATCCCCTCGCGAGCCCGCGCCATGACGCGCCCGTCCCCATCGAACGCCTCGATGTCCAGCAGCGCAACGTCTGCGTCGGGTACGATCATCGCGTCGACGCATTGATCGGCTTCGATGGGCAAGGACACGAAGGTTGGAAGCCTCGCGTCCACCGAAAGCGCCACCCGTTTGAACTCCTCCCAGGTGCCGCCGAGCGCCAGCCTGTGCGCACGGACCGCATCGTCGAGCCCCGGCCATGCGTCCGCCGGCCGCGGACCTTCGGCGATTGCACCACGCGCGCCGAGCGCGCGAGCCACGATGAGGGCTCGCTCTTTGGGAACGAGTTGCGCCCCCACCGCCACGAGCCCCTCGCCCCCCACGACGTGCGCCGCGACGTAGACACGATCCGGATGGGGAACGCACAAAAGCACGGTCGGATGCA
>CAZVPE010000053.1:0-28384 GCA_964628155.1 uncultured Polyangiaceae bacterium
TGCAGGCGCAGGCGCGACCCCTCTACAACATCGCTGAGCGAATCAACTTCGACGAACCTCCGGTGGCCGACGAACTCCGTCGCGCTTCGACCGGCTCTCGCGCGGCGAGCGAGTCGGCCTCGACGTCGGGGGCGCCGTCGTGACTCGGGTCGTCATCGTCGGTTGCGGGTTTCCGCAGCTATCCCTCGTGCGTGCCGCCAAACGTCGAGGCCTCCATGTGATTGGCGCGGACGCGAATCCGCGCGCCATCGCGGTGGCTCTCTGCGACGAATTCCAGGAAGTATCGACGCACGACGTCGACGGTCTCGTCAGCCTCGTGCGGCGGAGCAACGCGGCCGGAATCACCACGACGGGAAGCGAAGTGTCGCTCAAGGCGACGGCGCTCGCGGCCGAGCGCCTCGGTCTCCCATTTTACGCAGCTCCCGAGACCGTGCGTCTCTGCCAGGACAAGGACGCGATGCGCGCCCGCTACGAAGCCGCGGGCCTTAGGGTGCCTGCCTTCGCGCGGTGCGCGACGCTCGACGAGGCCAGCCGGTTCGTAGCCGAGCGCGCCTTCCCATTTGTCGTCAAGCCGTCGCGCGGGTGGGGCCAGCGCGGCGTCGCGCGGGTCGACGGCGATGCGGAGCTCGGGCGCGCGTTCGACGAAGCGAAGTCCGTCTCGTCGAGCGCGGGACTTCCCGTCGTCGTAGTCGAGGAGTGGCTCGAGGGTCGCGAATATTCGGTCAACGGATGGATCGAGGATGGCCGCCTGGTAAACTATTGCGTCACCGAGCGGCTGACCGTCCCGGGCAAGCGACCGCTCGGAGTCATGATCGCCGAAGCGTATCCTTCGGGGCTGCCCCCGGAAAGCGAGACGCGGGTGGTCGAAGAAGCGAGGCGAGGCGCGGCGGCGCTCGGTCACATTCGAGGCCCCTGCTACTCGCAGGTGGCGCTGGCCGAGAACGGATGTTGGCTGTTCGAGACGGCCGCACGCCTGGGAGGAGGGTTCGACGCCGACGTGACCAAGCTCGCCAGCGGCGTCGACCTCTACGATCGAGTGCTCGGAGTCGCTATCGGCGACCCATCACTCGAGCGGCAGGGGGTCGTCGCCCCTCGTTACGGCGGTGCGATCGCGAAGTTCCTCGTGGGACGCCCCGGACCGGTGCGCGCGATCCGCGGTCTCTCCGAGGCGCGCCACATCGCGGGCGTGGACGACGCGCAAGTCTTCGCGCCCGTGGGAGGGCGCGTCATGCCCCTCACCGACGCAGCGAAGCGCGCCGCGTACGCGCTGGCGCACGGGACCACCCGCGATGAAGCAACGGCCCGAGCGGACGCGGCCCTTGCGCGCATCCAAATCGATACGAGCGACGAGGCGCAAGCGGAGTCGGGCGCTTGAGAACCACTCGCCCCTTGGAGGTCGGCCAGCGGCGACGGCCGGCAAGGACCGGCTCGTCAGGCATCCGGCAGCTGTTCGAAGAGCGGCGTGGGCGCGACGCTCTCTACGGCGCTTCATCGTACTGGGACGCGCGCGCCTCGGCCCGCCGGGGCATGGCGCGGTCGCTGTGGCCGTCGAACACATTCAATTCGCTGTGGGACGAGCGGCAACGCGTCGTCGTTGGCCGCTCGCTCGGCGACATGAACGGCCGTCGGGTCGTCGACATCGGCTGCGGGGTGGGCCGAATGAGCCGATGGCTCGCCGAAGATCTCGGGGCGCAGCACGTCGTCGGTGTCGACTTCTCCGCCGCGACAGTGGAAGCGGCGCGAAGCGAGTCGGGCGCATTGGTGTCTTCGGGGATCGTTCACTTCGAGCAGGGTGACGTGCTGGCCGGGCTGGACGCGATCGGCGCGGGAACTTTCGACGACGCCGTCGTACTCGGATGCCTGTCGGTCGCGTGCCGTGACCGCGCGTCGCTCGAGGGCGCCCTGGCCAACGTTGCACGACTGGTTCGTCCCCGGGGTCGAGTGCTTCTCCTCGAGCCGATTCACCGCTCGCCGCTCTTGCGCCGTGTCCTCGACCTCGGCGTCGAAGAGTGGGTTGCATCTGCAAATGGCGCCGGACTATCGCTCGTCCGCGCCGACCGGATGGGGTTCGTCCCCGTGCGCCTCGCGATGAGCGTGCGCGATCTGCCGCGCTCGATCGTCGAGCCCGTTTTTGCCGCGGGCGAGCGGCTGCTCGAACGCGCCCCGTGGCTCGCGCCACTTTCCGATTACAAGTTGCTCCTGTTCACCCGTATCGGTGCTGGAACCTCGTGAACCCTGGCACAGGCCTTTTCCTGTTCTCTGCGGCGGCCATCGGCGGCGGCCTCAACTCCGTCGCGGGCGGCGGCAGCTTCGTCGCGTTCCCTGCCCTCCTCTTCTCGGGCGTCGCTCCCATCCCGGCCAATGCCACGAACTCGGTCGCGCTGTGGCCCGGAAGCGCCGCGAGCGCCATCGCCTATCGGCGTGAGCTCATCGACGCGCGGCACGAGCTCGTTCCCCTGGGCGCGGCCGCGCTCGCGGGGGGGCTCGCCGGCTCCATTCTGCTTCTGCGAACGCCGGAGCATTCCTTCGTGATGCTGATTCCATGGCTGCTCTTGTGCGCCACGGTGCTCTTCTCCGCCGGCGGCGCGATTCGAGCGCGAATGCGGGACGTCCAGGCGCCGCTGTCGGTCGCCGTGGTCGCCCAGCTGCTCATCAGCATCTACGGCGGTTACTTCGGAGGCGGCATGGGCATCATGATGCTCGCCGTCCTTTCGCTGCTCGGCATGACCGACATCCACAAGATGAACGGCATCAAGACGGTGCTGGCCACGCTCGTCAACGGAATCGCCGTCGTCGCGTTCGTCGTCGCGAAGATGGTCGACTGGGGTCCGGGAGTCGTGATGATCGCCGGTGGCATCAGCGGCGGCTACGCGGGCGCGACCATTGCGCGGCGGGTGGACGCGAAACACGTCCGAACCCTCGTGCTGGTGATCGCCTGGGGAATGACAGTCTATTTTTTCGTGCGAACCTACTGGCTCAGCTAGGCCTCACGGAGGACTACGAGGGCGGCGGGCGGAGCATCGCACATCGTCCTTGTCGGCTCCCAATCTTGGGGAAGAGCCTGCTGCGACACGCCGTTCGAACGTGCGCATTTGTACGTTATTAAATCGCGGAATTCCCGCGCGCGTAACGGTGAGCAATCGACACTCGGCCGGAGAGTTGCGTATCATCTTGCCATTGTCCGTGATCGCATCGCGCAGCAGCCGTGGCCGAGGGTGGGCCCATCCACCTTCAATCGTTGGACCCCTGGTCCGCGCGCGCGCAACGAACGAGGTCTGCGAGCCGGCGAGCGGTCCGTGCGCACCGCGCGGTCGCGACAAGCGGCTCCAAGAATTCGCCGCGGGTCGGCAGTGCGCCACGCAGGCCCTGATCGACGCGGGATCGCGCGAGGTGACCGTCGGCGTGAGCCGCGATCGTGCGCCGATTTGGCCGCTGGGGTTCGTGGGGTCGATCACGCACTCGAATTCCTTCGCGTGGGCCGCGGTCGCCAGAGCGACGGACCTACGATCTCTCGGTGTCGATTCGGAGCCGGTCTTCGACGATGACGCGTGGAGCGAGGCGATTCCGCTCGCGCTCGACACGACGGAGCGCGGTCGCGTGGAAGGCGAGCGCCGAAGAGAGCTCGGGACGGTGGCCTTCTCGGCCAAAGAGAGCCTGTTCAAATGCCTGTATCCGTGCGCGCGCGTCTTCTTCGACTTCGAAGACGCCGAGTTGGAATGGATCGCCTCCGAGTGCGACGCCCGAGGGACGTTCGGTTTACGGCTGAGGCGAAGCCTCGGCTCCGAGTTCCCTAAGGATTTTCGGCTATCGGGCCGTTACTCGATCGAGCTCGATCACGCGCACACCGCCGTGGAGCTTCCGCAATGAGCGCGATTTCCGACCAGGACCGGCAACGTCTTCTCGTCGAATGGAACTCGACCGACGTCTTCGACCGCCGGGACGCGTGCGTTCACCAGTTGTTCGAGGAGCAGGCCCGCGAGCGTCCGACCGCTGTCGCCGTCGCTTCTGCGACGGGCAACCTCACGTACGACGAGCTCGACACCCGCGCGAATCGGCTAGCGAACCATTTGCGCGGGCGCGGGGTGGGCCCCGACGTGCGCGTGGGCCTTTGCCTGGAGAGGACCCTCGACTCGATCGTTGCGGTGCTGGGGATCTTGAAAGCCGGCGGAGCCTACCTACCCATCGACCCGCACTATCCGCGCGAGCGGATCGACTTCATGCTGAAAGACGCCTCGGTGGGCGTGGTCGTGACGCAGTCTTCGCTGCGGGACTTCCTCGGGCAGTCGGCGCCGTCGCTAGTGCTCGTCGACCGGGACGCGGGTTCGATCGGAAGCGAGTCGAAGCAGGCGCCGAGCATCGAAGTGGGCGCGGATCGGCTCGCCTACGTCATGTACACGTCGGGATCGACCGGAACACCCAAGGGGGTTGAAGTCGTCCACCGCGCGATCAACCGGCTCGTTCGCAAGGTGTCGTACGTCCATCTCGGACCGGACCAGGTGCTGCTTCACGCGGCACCTCTCGCGTTCGACGCGTCCACGTTCGAAATCTGGGGCGCGCTGTTGCTCGGCGGCAAAGTGGTGCTCCATCCGGAGGCGGTCCCGACGGCGCGCGGGCTTCGAGACTGCATCGAGCGATATGGGGTCACCACCGCGTGGCTCACGGCGGCCCTGTTCAACACCGTCGTCGACGAGGATGCGCGCTCGCTGGCGGGTCTCCGGCAGCTGCTCACCGGCGGCGAGGCGCTGAGCGTGACGCACGTGCGGCGGGCGCTCGAGGCGATGCCTCACACGGAGATCATCAACGGCTACGGACCGACCGAGACAACCACGTTCGCGACCTGCCATTCGATTGCGCGTCCTCTGCCCGAAGGCCTGCGGGCAATCCCTATCGGCCGTCCCATTCGAGATACGCGCGTGTACGTGCTCGATCCGAATCGCGAGCTCGTGCCGATCGGCGAAGTCGGAGAGCTCTATATCGGGGGCGACGGTCTGGCGCGGGGGTATCTCGGACGAAACGAGCTCACCGCGGAGCGCTTCGTTCCTGACCCGTTCCGCGCGGGCGAGCGGCTCTATCGAACCGGCGACCTCGTGCGGTTTCTGCCGGACGGAACGCTCGACTTCGTGGGTCGCGCCGACACCCAGGTGAAGATCCGCGGCTACCGCATCGAACTGGGCGAAGTCGAGGCGGCACTGACGAACCACCCCCAAGTCAAGAACGCCGTGGTCACGGCGCGCGAGGACACGCCCGGCGCCAAGCGTTTGGTCGCCTACGTCGTGGCAAAGGGTGAGCGCCCGCGTGCGTCGGTCCTCCGCGACGCGCTCGCCGAAGTGCTTCCGGCCTTCATGGTGCCGTCGGCGTTCGTCTGGCTCGACGCGATTCCGCTCACCCACAACGGCAAAGTGGATGTCCGCGCGCTGCCCGCACCCCCCACGAGTCGGCCCGAGCTCGCGAATTCGTTCGTGGCGCCGGCGACGGCTCGCGAGCGCGCGCTATGCAACCTCTGGAGCGAATGCCTGGGCGTATCTCCGGTAGGAGCGACGGACAACGTATTCGAACTCGGAGCGAGCTCGCTCCTGGCCATGCGGGCCGCGGGGCGAATGCGGCGCGAGCTGGGGCTCGACGTGCCGCCGGTCGCGCTGTTCGAGCACGCGACGCCGAGGGCTCTCGCAGCCGCGCTCGATCGGCCCGATCCGGCGCGCAACCTCGCGGCGAGGATCGAACGTTACGGGCGCTCGGCCGGCGGTGGACGGGCCGCCGTGGCGATCGTCGGTATGGCGGCGCGGTACCCCGGAGCGACTTCGGTCGACGCTCTCTGGAAGGTGCTGTGCGAGGGCCGCGAAACCGTCCGCTTCTTCCGCGAAGGCGAGCTCGATCCTTGGATCCCGGCGGCGGTGCGCAGCGACGCGAGCTACGTGAAGGCTCGCGGCGTGCTCGACGATGTCGACTTGTTCGACGCGGCGTTCTTCGGCATTCCGCCGAAAGAGGCCGAGGTGATGGATCCGCAGCAGCGGATCTTGCTGGAGCTCGGCTGGGAAGCTCTCGAGAACGCCGGACACGTGCCGGAGTCTTTCGACGGGCGAATCGGGGTCTTCGCCGGCAAGTACAACGACACCTACTGGAGCGAGAACGTCGTCACCCGACCCGATCTGGTCGAGGCGATGGGCGCGTTCCAGGCGATGGTGGGCAACGAGAAGGACTACGTAGCGACGCGCCTTGCGCACAAGCTCGACCTCACCGGTCCTGCCCTGAGCATCCACACCGCGTGCTCGACCTCGCTCGTGACGATCGTCCAAGCAGTACGCAGCCTGCGAGCCGGAGAGTGCGACGTGGCGCTTGCGGGGGGCGTGTCGATCACGGTGCCGGTCCGCAGCGGGTATCTTTATCAGGAAGGGGGAATGCTTTCGAACGACGGGCACACCCGTTCGTTCGACGCCGCGTCGCAGGGAACCGTGTTCAGCGACGGGGCGGGCTTGGTGGTCTTGCGCAGGCTCGACGACGCCCTCCGGGACGGCGACACGATCCATGCGATCATCCGCGGAGTCGCACTCAACAACGACGGGGCGTCCAAGGCGAGCTTCACGGCGCCGAGCATCGACGGCCAGGCGACCGTCGTCGCCATGGCCCAGGCCGACGGGGGAGTCGACGCGCGCGCCGTCTCGTACGTGGAAGCGCACGGCACGGCGACGCCGCTGGGCGACCCTATCGAAGTCGAGGCCCTGACGCGCGCCTTCCGGGCCCACACGAGCGATACAGGCTTTTGCGCACTTGGATCGATCAAGAGCAACCTCGGGCATACGGTCATCGCCGCCGGTGTGGCGGGCGTCATGAAGACGGCGCTCTCGCTTTCGAACGAGGTGATCCCACCCACGGTTCACTTCAAGTCCCCAAATCCAAAAATCGATTTTGCGGCGAGTCCCTTCTTCGTGTCGAACGAGCTCCGTCCTTGGCCTCGGTCGCAGGTCCCCCGGATCGCGGGCGTCAGCTCGTTCGGAGTCGGCGGGACGAACGCGCACGCCGTGCTCGAGGAAGCGCCGACGCGGGAGGCGCCCGACGCGGCCGGGCCGTTCCAGCTGCTGATGGTGTCGGCGCGGTCGGAGTCAGCGCTCGAAGCTTCGGGGCGCGCGCTAGGAGAGCGGCTGGCGCGCTCCCCCGAATGTTCGCTGGCGGACGTCGCGTTCACGCTCCAAACAGGGCGCCGGCACTTTCGTCATCGGCGGGCGGTCGTGGCCAAAAGCCCGCGCGACGCAGCGGAGCTCCTCGGTGCGACTGGCAAAGCCTCGCCTTCACGCGCCTTCGATGGACAAGAGCCCTCGGTGGCGTTCATGTTCCCAGGACAAGGCGCGCAATACGTCGGAATGGGCGCTGCGCTGTACCGCGACTCGACCCTTTTTCGTGCAGAAATCGACCGGTGCGCCGCGGAATTGGGGGATTTGCTCGGTCGGGACTTACGAACGGTACTCTTCCCAGCGCCCGGCGAAGACGACCTCGCGGCAGCGTCGTTGCGCGAGACGCGCTTCACCCAACCAGCGCTCTTCGCAATAGGCTATGCGCTCGCGCGGCTCTGGGAGTCCTGGGGCGTGACGCCGGCCGCGATGGTCGGCCACAGTATCGGCGAATTCGTCTGCGCAGTCCTGGCCGGCGTGATGTCGCTGGAGGACGCGCTGGGTCTCGTAGGAGCCCGCGGACGGCTTATGTTCGACCAGCCCGCCGGGGCAATGCTGTCGGTCCGAGCCCCCGTGCGCGACATCGCGGCGCGACTCGGGCCGGGAATGTCGATTGCCTCGGACAACGGCCCCTCGCTCTGCGTCGTCGCCGGCCCGACGGCCGCCGTCGCCGAGTTTCAGTCGCGCGTGGAAGCTCACGGTGTCGTGTGCAAAGCACTGCACACTTCGCACGCCTTCCATTCGCCGATGATGGACCCCGTGGTGGAGCCCTTCACGCAGCTGGTCGCGCGCATTCCGCTCTCCGAGCCGCGAATCCGCTTCGTGTCGACGCTCAGCGGCACGTGGATCACGCCTGAACAAGCGCAAGATCCCGCCTACTGGGGACGGCATCTTCGAGAGACCGTGCGGTTTGCGGACGCGGTATCGACGCTCTGGAAGGAGCCGGGGCTGATGCTGCTCGAAGTCGGCCCGCGTGGGACCCTGGCCACCCTCGCCCGGCAGCAAGTGTCCGACAGGACGCGGCAGGTGGCGGTTGCGTCGCTGAACGACTCCGCGGAGACCGAGTGGAGCACGCTGCTTTCGGCGGTCGGCCAGCTCTGGTCCGCCGGAGTTCGTATCGACTCCGACGCATTTTGGCGTGGACAGCGGCGGCGTCGCCTGCCGCTTCCCACCTATCCCTTCGAGCGTCAACGCTTTTGGATCGACCCTGCCCGCACGCCGGCCGTGGCCGCCGACGCGACGGCCACCGTTTCGCCACAGGAGACAGTCATGGTGCCCTCCCCCGCTACATCGCGAGTCGCGCGGCTCGCCGACGATCTCCGTCAAGTTTTCGAAGATGCGTCGGGAATCGAGATAGGCGAAGGCGACTTGGATACGAGCTATCTCGAGCTCGGGCTCGACTCGCTCTTTCTGACGCAGGTCGCGCTCGCGGTGCAAAAGAAGACATCGGTGAAAGTGACCTTCCGGCAGCTGCTCGAAGAGATGCCTACCATCCGGGCCCTTGCGGAGCACATCGGCAAACAGCTTCCCGCGGAAGCCGCCCAGCCCCCGCCGCCAGCCGCGCCTGCTGCCGCGACCGTGTCGCAGCCCGCCGTGGTGCGCGCGAGCGCCGCACCAGTGCCCGTCGCGGTGGCTCCCCCGGCGCCGGCTGGCGCAGCCGGTGCGACCACGGCATCATCCGGGACGATGCAATGGATTATCGAGCAGCAACTCCAGCTCATGGCCAAACAGCTGGCAGCCCTCCAGGGAGCGCCCGTGGTCGCCGCCGAAGCGGCCGCCGCTCCGCGTGTAGCTCCCGTCGTTGCCGCGGAGTCCGCTCCTGCCGTTCAGCCCACGGTGCCCGCGTCGGGGACCGCTGTCGAGACCGGCGGCCTTCAATCAGCGGCGCCTGCCCCGGCCGCGGAGGAGGCCGAGATCACGAAGAAGCCGTTCGGCGCGATCGCACGCATCTCGCTCCACTCCCAGGAACTCTCCCCCAAGCAGCGCGCGCGACTGGATGCGCTGACACGGCGCTACACCTCGCGGACCAAGACGTCCAAGCAGTGGACGCAAGACAACCGCAGCACGATGGCCGACCCGCGGGTCGTCACCGGCTTCCGACCAGCCATCAAGGAGCTCGTTTACCCGATTGTCATCAAGCGCTCGGCCGGCCCGCGACTCTGGGACCTCGACGGAAACGAGTATCTAGACACGAACATGGGATTCGGCTGCAACCTGTTCGGCTGGCAGCCCGAATTCGTGACCAAGGCGATCGAAGATCAACTTCGAACCGGTCACGAGATTGGTCCGCAGACGCCCCTGGCGGGGGAATGCGCCAAGCTCATATGCGAGTTCACCGGCTTTGACCGGGCGGCATTCTGCAACACGGGCAGCGAGGCGGTCATGGGCACGATGCGGATCGCCCGCACGGTGACCGGACGCAGCCAGATCGCGCTTTTTACGGGGAGCTACCACGGCATCTTCGACGAGGTCATCGTCCGGGGCACGAAGAAGCGCAAGGCAATCCCGGCGGCTCCCGGCATCATGCGGTCGACGGCCGAGAACGTATTGGTGCTCGACTATGGGACGCCCGAGTCGCTGGATATCTTGCGCTCCGAAGCCAGCCAGCTCGCGGCGATCATCGTCGAGCCGGTTCAGAGCCGCCGTCCCGATTTTCAACCGCGTGAGTATCTGCACGAGCTCCGCAAGATCACCGAGCAATCGGGCACTGTATTGATCTTCGACGAGGTCATCACGGGATTCCGGACGTGCCCGGGTGGCGCGCAAGAGTACTTCGGCGTGAAGGCGGACCTCGCTTCCTACGGAAAAGTCATCGGCGGCGGACTGCCCGTGGGGGTCATCGCCGGAAGGCGCGCCTATATGGATGCGCTCGACGGCGGCTTCTGGCAGTTCGGCGATGCGTCCGTGCCGACTGTCGGAGTGACGTACTTCGCCGGCACGTTCGTTCGGCATCCATTGGCTCTCGCGGCCGTGAAGGCCGTGCTCCTTCACCTGAAGGAGAAGGGGCCGGCGCTACAGCGCGAGACGAATGCGAAGGCCGAGCGGCTCGCCACGGAGCTCAATGCGTTTTTCAAGCAGGTCGAGGCTCCGCTCGAAATCCGTTACTTCGGATCCCTCTGGAAGACGTTCTATACGGAGGAACACCCCTGGGGCGATCTCCTTTTCGTCATGCTCCGAGACCGCGGAATTCACATCATGGACGGCTTTCCGTGCTTCTTCACGACCGCTCATACCCAGGCGGACCTGGACATCATCGTTTCGGCCTTCAAGTCGGCCGTCGCCGAAATGCAAGAGAGCGGCTTTCTTCCAGAGCCGAAGACGAAGGTGGAAAACGGCATTTTCGATGCGAATCGCCCGCCCCTGCCGGGCGCGCGGCTCGGCCGCGACGTCGACGGCAAACCGGCCTGGTTCGTCGCGAACCCCAGCGACCCGAGCAAGTACTTGAAGGTGAATAGCCCCGGCGGACCGTGAAGCCCTGGTTCGGTCGTGCCGCGCGCGGCGCGTTGACGGTGCTGGGCACCCTCGTCGTGTTGCATGCCGGACGCACCGCGATGGCCGAAGCGGCGACGTTTCGGCCGCGGCGCGGACCGGTGGCGCGTCCGCCGGATCTCGCGGACCTTACCCAGGTCCGCGACGTGGCCTTCGAGTCGGGGGGAGCCACGATTCGAGGCTGGTACGTGCCGTCGCGCAACCGCGCCGCGGTCGTTCTGGTGCATGGGTCCAGTGGTGATCGCAGCCATGTCGCGGCGGAGGCGCGCGTTCTAGCGGACGCGGGCTTTGGTGCATTGCTGTTTGACTGGCCCGGACACGGACAGAGCGGCGGGCGCGTGACGTACGGGAGCAGCGAACGGGGGGCCATTCGCTCGGCCGTGCAATTTGTGGTCGCGCAGCCCGACGTCGATCCGGCGCGGGTCGGTGCGTTCGGGGTCTCCGCGGGCGCCACTCTTCTGGCGACCGAGGCTGCCAGCGACCCAGTCGTCCGCACACTCGTGTTGGTTTCGCCGTTCGCAGACTCGGAGACTCAGACTCGCGCAGAATACGCTCGCTCGGGCCTCATCGCCCGGCAAGTGGCCCTCTGGGTCGACCGCATGCTGATGCCCGAGGGGCCGGTGCGGGCGCTCGACGCCGTGCGCGCGCTCGGAGGCAAGTCGCTTCTGGTCATCGCTGGCGACCACGACCCGGTGGTGCCTAGGGCGCTGAGCGAAGAAGTGTACGAGGCCGCGACCGCCCGCAAGTCGCTGCTGGTTCTACCGAGCAGCGGCCACGGCGACTTCGACGCGCGGAAGCCCGGCCCCTACCGCGACCGCCTCGTTCGATGGTTCGAAGGGGAGCTCGCGCCGGCGGTCAACGCTTCAGGAAACCCCTGAGGCGTCCGAAAAGATCCTTGGGGCGCGGCTTACCGTCGGTCACTTCGGCGGCTTCTCCCTCCGATTGCGCGACAAGGGCGGGCCGCTCGTGTGCGATTCGCGCTCCCTCGAGGTCGGTCGCCAGCTGTTCGAGCGTATTCAAGAGAACGACGCGTGGACTCACTCGCTTGCCCGTATCCCGCTCGATCCGCGCGATGATGCGGAAGCAGAGAAGGGAATGGCCCCCCAGATCGAAGAAGTTGTCGTGGACACCGATGCGAGCGACTCCGAGGGCATCCTGCCAGACCGAGGCGATGTACTTCTCCGCTTCCGTGCGCGGCCCGCGATACTCGTTCACGGCGGACACCGCGTACGGGGACGGGAGGCGTTCGTCGTCGACCGCCCCGGCTGCATCGCGAGGCAGAGCATCGAGCTCCACGAACATGCGGGGCACGTGCCGGTCACCCATTGCGTCGCGTACGTGCTTGCGAAGTTCGGTCTCGGTGTACGACGCCCCCGGCCGCGGGACGCAGTAGGCGACGATACGGCTTGCGCCCGCGGGATCATCCCGCACCGCTGCGAAGGCGTCTTCGACCGCCGGATGCGACTTGAGAGCCGCGCCGATCTGCGGGAGATCGACCAGACCGTCCAGATCGACCCGACCGTCGAGACGGCCCAGATGCTCGAAGACCCCGTCCGCCGAGAGCCGGACGCGATCGCCCGTCGCGCGGGCTTCGCCAGCGAAGTCGACGTGTAGCTCGCCGGCCACGCCGAGAGGTGCAATTTCTCCTTGGGGGTCGACCACGCGCCAGCGCATCCCGGCGAGGGGGCGCCCGAGCAAGCGCAGGTTGTCCTCCGGCGAAACGCGATGAATGCTGGCGGGAAGGCCGAGCGCGGCGCAAGTCGGCGCGACGAAGGCCGCGATCGATCCCGCGGCGAGCTTGGAACGAAGAGGGATGGAGGGGTTGCCGAACACCACGACGGCGGCCGCGTGGATCTCGGGGATCGCCCGCCACGTCGCGGGCGAGGCGAGGAGGACGGAGGCGGGCTTCGAATCGGCCACCGCGGCCAAGAGCGTATCCGGATCCTCGGTTGACGAGAGCACGAGCCGCGCCCCGGCAATGAGAGGAAGTAGCGCGGCGCATATGCCGCTCGCACTGTCGAGGCGGCTGCTCACCACCACCACGTCGCCCGGGCGCATCGCGACAGCGCTTGCGACGGCACGAAGCGACAGAGCGAGCGCGCCATGATCAACTGCAACGCCCTGATCGACGTAGGCGACCGCACGGGCGGACGCCGACGAAGCGGTGCCAGACTCGGGTCGTTCGCCGATGTCGTTCACGACCACCGTCGCTTGATCCCGCTCGGCAAGCGCGCACGTCGCTCCGAGGCCGAGGACGGCAAGCATGGCCAATAGGCGGTCGTCGGCCTTCGGCAGGCGCACCGCGACTCGCGATCCGGCCACCACGCCTCGGAGGACCAGGTCGCCTGCGAATGCACGGGTGCGACGGAGCAGCTGGGCGTACGACAGGGTCCTGTCCTCGCACTGGATGGCGACCGACTCCAAATCCGGCTCGCCGGCATGACGGATCAGGGAGAGGACGTCGTCCGGGGTGCTGCCAGCAGCATCGCCCCCCGCGCGGGCGATGGCCTCGCGCTCGTCGCTCGGCAGAATGGGCACCGACCCGACACGCTGACGCGGATCGCGCTGAACCTCCTCGAGCAACGTGTCGAGCTCGCGCAGAAGCCGCCGAGCCGTCGCCGGGTGGAAGAGGTCCGTGGCGAAGTTGAGCATCAGGAGCAGCGACGACTTGCTCTCCATGGCCCACAGCATCAGCTCGCTGGCGGCGACGGGCGCGAGCGCGTGCTCCTGGGTCACGTTCACGTCGCCGAGCTGCACCGGTCGCGAGCGCGCATCCTGCAGCGAGAAGAGCGCCCGCAGCATGGGCGGGCGTATCCCGAGCGCGTCGATCGGGACTTCCTGGTGACCGAACGCGTCGAAGGTTCCCTCACGCACGGCCTCGAGTAGCTCGAGAAAGGTCATCGAGGGGGTCAGCTTCGTACGAAGCGCGACGACATTGACGAAAGGACCGATCAGGTCTTCGAGCTCGGGTCGCGTCCGCGCACGCATCGGAATCCCGACGAGTAGTTCCCGCTGCCCAGTATGACGATAGAGCAGTGCGCAATAGGCCGCGAAGACCACCATGAATAGCGTCGCGCTGTTCTCCCGAGCGAGTGCGGAGAGCGCGTCGGCGCGCGCCGTGCTGATGTGAACGCCTTCGCTGGCCCCCGCCTGCGATCTCGTCCCCTTGCGCGGGGCATCGGTGGGGAAATCCAGCGGAAGAATCCCGCCGGAGAGCTGCGTGCGCCAGAAAGAGGCTGCCTTCTCGAACTCGGGACTGCCGATCCACTCCTGCTGCCACTCGGCGAAATCGGTGTACGCGATCGGTAGCGGAGGAAGCGGGGACGGTTCGCCTCGCGCAAAGGCGCCGTAAAGCGCGGAGAGCTCGCGGAGGAAGATGTCGAAAGACCATCCGTCCCAAATGATGTTGTGCTGAACCGTGGACAAGACGTGACGATCGTCTGCGAGCTTGTAGAGCGTGACGCGGATGAGCGGGTCAGCGGCGAGATCGAACGGAATCGTGGCTTGCGCGTCGCGGTCAGCCGACAGCGCCAGAAGCGGATCCCGCTCTCCGCGCAAGTCGAGCGCCCGAAGGGGGACGGTTCGGCCTGCGTGGATCGTTTGAGTGGGCTCACCATCTTTCACGACGAAATTGGCGCGCAGCATTTCGTGTCGCCGGGCAATCTCGTCGACGGCGCGTTGCAGGGCGCCGGCGTCGAGCAGTCCGTCGAGCCTCCAGCTCGCGCAAAGGTTGTGCGAAGCGCGCTGCGCCGGGTCCATCTCTTCGAGCAGCCACATGCGGCGTTGGGCGACGGACAGGCGAGCCGGGCCGCCGCCGCGCGGGACGATGCGACTCTGCGGCGCGGCCGAGGCGGTGCCCGAGGCGTCGATGACGGCCGCGAGCTTCTCGATGGTAGGCGCCTCGAACATCTTGCGAAAGCTCACTTCGACGCCTCGGTCTCGACGGAGTCTGGCGATGACCTGCGTGGCGAGAAGCGAGTGACCTCCGAGCGCGAAGAAGTCGTCGTGGACGCTGACGCGCCCGATCGCGAGGACTTCCTGCCAGAGGGTCGCAAGCATTTCCTCGGTCGGCGTGCGCGGAGCGACGAACTCCTCGCCGGTGCGCACCTGAGTGAGGTCCGGCGCGGGCAGCGCTCGCCGGTTGACCTTGCCATTCGGCAAGAGCGGAATGCGGTCGAGCTGAACGAAATGCTGCGGCAGCATGTATTCGGGAAGGGTCTTCTTGAGGTGAGTCCTCAGCTCCGAATCGCTCGCCGAAGCGTTTGGTCGCAGGGTCGTGTACGCCACGAGCCTTGCGTCCCCGGGACGATCTTCCCGAACGATTGCGACGGCCTGGAGCACGCTCGGGTGCTGGGCGAGGACGTTCTCGATCTCGCCAAGCTCGATGCGAAATCCCCGAAGCTTGACCTGGGTGTCGTTGCGGCCGAGACACTCGACGTTCCCGTCGACCAGAATCCGCGCGAGGTCCCCCGTCTTGTACATCCGCGCATCGCCGCCTCGAAACGGATCGGGCAGGAAGCGCTCGCGGGTCAGCTCCGCGCGATCGTGGTACCCGAGCGTCACGCCGGCTCCTCCGATGAAGAGCTCCCCGACGACTCCCGTGGGAACGCGCTGTCCGCGCGCGTCGAGAACATACAGATCCGTGTTCGCAAGCGGCTTTCCGATGAGAATGCGCTGGGCGCGTTCGTCGACGCGCCAGCGGGTGGACCACACGGTCGTCTCAGTCGGTCCGTACATGTTCCAGACGCTCGGCGAGCGCTTCACGAGCTCGCGCGCCAGGTCGACCGGGAGCGGCTCGCCGCCGCACAAGACTTTGATGGGCTCCTGTGCCGACCACCCGGCCGCAAGGAGCAGACGCCACGTCGACGGCGTCGCTTGCATGAAGGTTACACCTTGCGCGCGCACGGCTGCCAGCAGCGCCGCGCCGTCGCTCGCCACTTCGCGCGACGCAATGACGACTTTGGCGCCGACCGTTAGGGGCAGGTACAGCTCAAGGACGGCGATGTCGAAGGAAAGCGTCGTGACTGCCAAGAGAACGTCGTCGGCCGAGAGGCCCGGCGCCTCCCGCACGCTCGCGAGGAAGTTCACGACTGCGCGATGGGGAACGAGAACGCCCTTGGGCGTTCCCGTCGACCCGGAGGTGTAGATGACGTATGCGGGATCGTTCGGCGCGGCGCCCCCGGAATCGGGCACCGGGTCTTTGCGGGGCTCGACGTGATCGAGAAGCACCACGTCTTTGACGTCGAGGGGAAGCTCCGCGCGGAGGCGCGCTTGTGTCACGAGCGTCGTCATGCGCGAGTCGCGCACCATGAAAGAGAGACGCTCGATGGGGTAAGCGGGGTCGAGTGGCACGTACGCCCCTCCGGCCTTGAGGATGCCGAGGAGGCCCACCACCATGTCCGGCGATCGCTCGACGCAAAGACCTACGAGCGAGCCAGGACCCACGCCGAGACCGCGCAGTTGCCAAGCCAATGCCTCGGCTTTCGAGTCGAGTTCGGCGTAGGACAGCCGGACGCCCTGCTGCTCAACCGCGACGGCCTCGGGTGTTCGAGCAACCTGCGCCGCGATGAGCTCGTCCACCCGGCCGAGCGGCTCGAGCGGTCGCACCGTCTCGGCGTTGTGGCCGTCCAAGCGCGCGAGCTCTTCGTCGGGCAGGATCTTGAGCCAGCCGACACGCTCGTCCGGCCGTTCGCAGACCGATCGGAGGAGGCGCTCGTAGCACGCCAGCCACCGCGCCACCGTCTGGCGGTCGAAGAGGTCGGTGTTGTACTGGCATTCGAGTGTGACCTTGCCGCCGAGCTCGACGGCGTTCAGGAATACGTCGAAGTTTTCGAAGTGCCGCGGGTTGGTTGTGAGCTGCGTGTGAAGCTCTTTGAATTGAATCGAGTCGGCGGTCATGCCGCGGTCGACATTGAACAGGACGGACACGAGGGGCAGTCGACTCGGATCACGGGCAAGCGGGAGCCGCTTCAGCAGGCTGCCGAACGTGCACCGCTGGTGATCGTACGCTTCGAGGACGACGCCTCGCGCGTCAGCAATGAGCGCGCGAAACGGTCGCTCGAAGTCCACTCGCCCTCGAAGGGGCAGGATATTGACGCAGTGGCCCACTAGAGATTCGTGACCGCCGATGGATTGACCGGCGGCCGGAATGCCCACGACGAGGTCGGGCTGTCCGGACAAGCGGGCGAGCAGGGCTTCGAAAGCGGCGAATAGCGTGACAAAAAGGCTCGCTTTGTCCGCGCTCCCCACGCGACGCAGCTCCCGTACGAGCGCCGGGTCGAGGACGAGGTCCTCTCGTCGCGACGCAAACGTCTTGAGGCGCGGGCGCGGCCGATCGGACGGCAACTCGAGAACGGGGATGTCCGAAGCGAAGCGCTCGACCCAGTAGGCCTCGTCAGCGGCAGCGAGTCTTGCGTTCTCGCTGGTCGCGCCCTCGTCTACGTATGAGCTGAACGCATCGGCCGGCGCGAGCTCAGCCGCGGTCCCCGAGACGCGCGCCGAGTAATATGCGGCCCAGTCGCGCACGACGACCGCTGTCGACCAACCGTCGCAAACCATGTGGTGCGCGGTGAAGGTCACTCGGTGCTCATCCGGACCGACACGGAGTGCCTTGACTCGCGCGAGCGGTCCCCGCACGAGATCGAACGGCTGGGTCACCTCTCGCTCCAGGAGGGCGCTCCAGATGGCCTCGGTCGAACTCGGGGATTGACCGCTCGCGTCAATGACGTCGAAACCGAGCGGGCTGTCTGCCCCGACAATCATCGCCAGTCCCGCTGCGTCGAACGTCGAGCGAAGAGCTTCGTGACGCGCCACGACATCGGCGAGCGACGCCCGGAGGGCGTCGAGATTCAGCGGCCCACGCATCCACAGCGTGATCGACTCGTTGTAAGCGAGCGAAGCGTCGTCGCCGATCTGGGCTGCCGTCCAGATCTCGCGTTGGGGCTCGGTCGTCGAGACGGTCTTCAATATGGCCGGGCCCGCGAACGGGTCGTGCATTGAAAGATTCGCCGCTTGGTTCGGCTGCGTCGAGTTGGACATCAGGCTCCTCGCTCAAATGTTTACGCTACCACGCTGGGGCTGCTGCTATAGTTCATTGTTAGCGGATGAAGCCGGCCTACTTCGGGAGTTCGTCCCGCCCGCTCTTTGGTGTTCACGGGCCCCCACAAGCTGCGAAGGGTCGCCCCTCGGCGGTGCTCCTCTGCTATCCGGGGGTGCAGGAATACAATATGGCCCATTGGGCCTTTCGTCGCCTCGCCGGCTCGCTCTCGCGCGAAGGATTTCACGTTCTTCGGTTCGACTGGTCGGGCACGGGCGACTCTTGGGGGGAGACCGCCGACGGCACGATCGAAACCTGGCTCGAAGACGTGGCGCTGGCGGCGCAGGAGCTGCGTGACGCGTCAGCCGCGAGCAACGTCTCCGTCGTCGGAATGCGGCTCGGAGCCACGCTCGCCGCACTCGCCTGCGCAGACGACCTCGCTGCCGAACAGTTGATCCTGTGGGAGCCCGTCGTGAAGGGAAGGCTCTACATCGAGGAGCTCGAGGCCTTGCACGCAAGAGACAGTCTCCGACTGCTGCATCCGACGACTTCGCCCAGCGACGAGCTCGTTGGCTTCCCGTTTCCTCCGACGCTTCGTGCTGCCGTCGGCCGCATCGATCTCGCGGCCAACCCTCCACGCAAAGCGCGACGCGTCGTGATCGTGTCGAGCGCCGAGCGGACAGACCATCGCGAACTGCACGCTTCGCTCGAACGTGCGAATCTGAATGCCACGTACGAATGCGTTCCCGAAGATCCATCGGCCAGCAATGTAGGCGAACGCGAAAGCGCGCTTCTCACGACTCGTAGTCTCGCAGCAATCGTGAGTCATCTCGCGGGAAGGACCGTATCGTGATCGAGCGTGCAATCGCTTTTGGTCCCGACGGGCGGCTTGTCGGCATTCTCGCCGAACCCGATCCCGCCCACGCGGTGTCGAAAGCCCCTGCCATTCTGATGTGGAACGTCGGCATTCAGCACCGGGTCGGCCCGTACCGGGTGCAGGTCGACGTCGCACGCGATCTGGCACGCCGGGGGTTCGTGTCGTTTCGCTTCGACCTATCCGGCATGGGCGACAGCGAAGTCAGGCAAGATAGCCGCACCGACGGCGAAAGGGCACTGAGCGACGCCCGCGACGCGATCGGGCTGCTTGCGAAGCGACGCGGGATAACGACGTTCCTTCCTATAGGTTTCTGCTCGAGCGTCGATGCCGTTCACCGGCTCTCACTGGAAGACGAGCGCGTCGTCGGTGCCTGTTTCATCGAGGGGTATGCGTACCACACGCGCGGGTTCTGGCTTCGCTACCCTCTGCGACTCCTCAATCGCGAGCGGTGGAGGCGATACCTGGAGGACCGCGCACAGAAGCTGCTCACGCTCCGGGCGCGGGACCTGGCCGTCGACCCGCTGAAAGAGGAGCGCGCGGTCATGGGCTCGGTATTCCGTCGCCAATATCCAACGCAGCAGCAGTTTGGGGCCGACGTGCGAAAACTGGTGTCGCGGGGAACGCGCCTTCTCTTCGTGTACGTCGGGGGCGACACGGAGTTCAATCACCGGGGCCAGCTCGCCGAGATGGTGGGCGGTCGGCTGCCCCCGGATAGGGTTGAACTCGCGTACTACGCGGACGCCGATCATACGTTCTCCCGCGTGGCCGACCGGGCGCTCCTCGTCGCTCGCGTCGGCGACTGGACCGCTCGTACGTTCAAAGGTGCGCCATCGATGCGCGTTCCGGCGAACGATGGGAGCTGGGCTCTCGGCAAGCACGCCTAGAATTTGGCGTTCACGTTGCGGGAAAGGGGGGTTTTGCCCAGGCGCTTCCCGCCCGAGGCGCGGCTGCCGCCGCGCGTGGAGGTGGTTGCCGTTTGCACGCGAGGACAACGGGGGTATGAAGGGCACTAGCGGAGTTTGGCTCGATGTCCCGTGGCTCATACCTGAAGTTGGACGAGCGAGTACTGCGCGAGGACTTTAATCGAAGGCCCTTCGCTTTCAAACACCACCTAACCGATCACCCCCTGCTCGGCCTGAGCGCCCTCTACGATCTCGCGACCCGTCTCCCGAAAGGCGAGGTGCTGCACTGGAGCGGGTCGATTCCCATCGACGCAAACATCGACACGGCGGCGAGCACGCATGCGACTGGAGTGTCCTTGCGGGATACCTTCGATCGGATGGAGAAAGCGGGCTCCTACGTCCTCATTCGCAACGCCCAGCTTGACCCCGATTTCAAACGCTTGACGGACGACATCTTGGACGAAATCAAGACGATGATCGACCCGATCGAACCCGGCATGTGCGAGCGAATCGCCTACGTCTTCATCGCCTCCCCGGGATCTGTCACGCCTTACCACATGGATCGGGACATCAATTTTCATTTTAACCTTCGAGGTACCAAGGCGATTTCGATCTGGGACCCATTCGATAGAGTCGTGCTACCGGAGACCGGCCTCGAGTCCCTATTCACCGATTGGCACGCGCCACGCCCGGCCTATTTTCGCGAATATCAGGACAGGGCGCGAGTCTTCGAGCTCCGCCCCGGCGACGGCGTACACCATCCATTTACGGCGCCCCATGCGATTCGGTACGGGGACGAGGTCGCCGCCTCGTTCACGGTCACGTTCAATACGCGAACGACCAAGCGCCGCGCCGCGGCGCACCTTGTCAACCACGCGTTGCGGAGGGCGGGCCTTCCTCCGTCACCGGTCGGTCGATCGATCGCCCGCGACGAGGTGAAAGCTGCGGCGCTGAAGCTCTATCGTCGCGCGAAGGGCGTCGTGTCATCGGATCGAAGGTCGGCCTCGAAGCTGGCTACGAGCGGGAACGGCGCATCGCGGCGCGATCGCGCAGGCTTCGACCCACGATGAGCAAAAACTTTGGATCACGCAGGAGATAGCGGCGCCAGAGCCTTCCCGGCTCGCGGGTGAGACGAAAGAGCCATTCGAGGCCGGACTGCGACATCCATGCGGGAGCGCGTGGGAGGGTGCCAGCGACGAAGTCGAGCGACGCCCCGACGCCGAAGAAGATGGCCGGGCGAAGCTGATCGCGCACGAGGTCGATCCAGATTTCCTGCTTCGGGGCGCCCAGGGCCACGAGCACCAGGTCAGGCGCGGCGACTTGGATGCGGCCCAGCGTGGCCGCGCGCGCCTCCGACGGCTCGTCGATGTCGATTCGCGGCGCGTCGACGCCGACGATCTGGAGCGCGGGAAGCGTTTCTCGCAGTCTGTCGCGCGCCAAGGCGGCGACTCCCGGCGCCCCTCCGAGGAGGTACACGCGCCAGCCGCGTTGGGCGGCGCGCGCGAGCAGCGGTAAGACGAGATCCGAGCCGGAGACCTTCTCGGGCACGTCGTGTCCGAGGAGGCGCAGCGCCCAGACCAGCGGCATCCCGTCCGCGAGCGAAAGACTCACCCGCGCGTACGCCATACGCATCCGCGCGTTTTCCTCGGCCAGCACCACGTGGTCGACGTTCGGGGTGAACACTGCGCCGCCCTCGCGCGCGCGCACGAGCGCGTCGAACGCGTCGAGAGCTTCGGTCCGCGTGACCGCGTCGACCGTCAGTGGCCCAATCTCAATCGGTGCGTTGCTGATGGAACGCATCAGACGCCGCCCTCCGACCGAGCGCGGGCTTCGCCACCGGACCGGAGAGATACCGTGGGCACCGGAGCCTCGACCAGCGAATCCGGAGGAACGCTGCTGCGAACGAAGCAGTTGGATGTGACCTTCGATCGCGCGCCGATCCGGATAGGCCCGACCATCGTCGTTCCGGCGCCGATATGGGCGTCTCGTTCGACGAGCGGTGCGCCGACAGCGCGACTCTCCGGGTCGATTCCGAGGCCGAGGGTGACATTCTGAAAGAGGATCGCTCCGCGCTCGACCCGGGCCGCCCGACTGATGGCCAGCCCCATTCCGTGCACGAACACGATTCCCGGGGCGAGCTCGGCTTCCCAGTGAATGTCCGCGGCGTAAAGATGCCGAATCATCCGCGAAGCGATCTGGGGCGCCAGCGGAACGCCGGCCTCGACGCAGAAATGCATCACGCGGCATGCCGCGAGCATCTGAAATCCGACTCGGGTGACGAGGTCTCGCCCGAGCGAAACGCCAGGATGGCGCAGACCGGCAGCATACTTCGAATCGTAGTGGTGGAGCATGGCATGATCGGCGCGGACCGCTCGTGTCATTTCGCGCCATGCTTCGCCCACCCTACGCAGGCCATGACCTGCGGGCTTCAAGGTTTCTTGGCCTCCCGCGCGGTGCGCACCCATTCTTGCTCCCCGGATGGCGGCGACCGCATCGCGAGCGCGATTTTCCAGACCATGTAGACGGGCGCCCAAAGCAAATCCAGGGCGACCCGCGGGCCGACGCGCGCCATCCAGGCCCCGCGAACCACGTAGACGGCGAAACACACCGCGCCCGCGCACCACGGCGCCATGACCCAGATCGCGCCAGGACCGAGCGTCGCCCAAGCCACAGAAACCGCGAGGCCCGCGATCACCGCAAGCGCGACGTAGGTGATCGGTGGAACGAGCAGATCGGCTGCGAGGTCGAGGAGCAGCGGGCTCCTTCGGCGGAGTCCTTCGCCGAGCAAACGGGCGCCGTGGCGCCGCGCGAGCTGCGCTCGGCCGCCCTCCCAGCGCCTGCGCTGGCTGCGCGAAGCGCCTGCGGTCGTCACCATCTCGCCGAATACCTGCGCTTCGCCAACGTAGTGGACGCGATGACCGGCCAGGCCCAACCGGATGCCGTACTCGACGTCTTCGACGATGGAGAAGGCTTCGTGCGGCACTTCGCGAAGCAGCGGCGTCGCAAACATCATCCCGTTGCCGCGAAGGCCCGCCGAGACGCCGAGGCGCTCGCGCGCCCGAGACCGAAGGCCGTGAAACAGCGTAAACGCGATGTGCATGAGGCGGGTGCGCCAGGAGGTCTGACGGTTGACGACGCCGTACTCCGCTTGTGCGGCGCGCGCACCCTCTCGAAGCCGGGCGCCGAACGCGTGCAACAGATTGGGCGTCGCCCGCGTGTCCGCGTCGATCACCACCACGCCGTCGGAGAGGCCGTCGGCCAAGACGCGCTCGAACGCATACTCGAGCGCGTATCCCTTGCCCCGCCTCGTCGTGTCGTTGCGTTCGAGGATGACGGCTCCCGCCTCTGCGGCCCGCTTGGCCGTGGAGTCCTGACAGTTGTCGGCCACGACGAGCACGCGGTAGAGCTCCCGCGGATAATCGAGCGCCAGCAGACTCCCGACCGTTTCGGCGATCCCCGTTTCCTCGTCGTGGGCAGGCACGACGACGTCGAACCGAAACTGCGCAGGACTCGGGTACGGAGGCACCCGGTTGGAGCGCGATAGAACCGCGAGCATAGCGAGATACGCCGTCCAGGCGAGAACGGGCAGCGACAGCGCCGCGATCGTGACGTTCACGAGCATCCCGTTCAGACCCCTCTTAGTTCGCGATTGCCTTCTTGAAGTAGGCGATCGTTCGTGCGAGCCCGTCTTCGAGCGGAACCGTCGGACGCCAGTCCAGCTTCGACTTCGCGAGGTCGATGTCGGGCTTGCGCTGCTTCGGGTCGTCTTGCGGCAGCGGCCTGTACACCAGGCGCGATGTCGATTCCGTCAACCGGAGCACTTTCTCGGCGAGCTCGAGCATCGTGAACTCGCTCGGGTTCCCGAGGTTCACCGGACCGTGAAAGCCATCTTCAGAGTCCATCATCCGGAGCATCCCGTCGATGAGGTCGTCGACATAGCAGAACGACCTGGTCTGCGAGCCGTCCCCGTAAATCGTCAGATCTTCGCCACGCAGCGCCTGCACGATGAAGTTGCTGACCACGCGCCCGTCGTTGGGATGCATGCGCGGCCCGTAGGTGTTGAAGATACGGATGACTTTGATGTCGAGGGCGTGCTGCCGTTGGTAGTCGAAGAAAAGCGTTTCCGCGCAGCGCTTGCCCTCGTCGTAACAACTGCGCGAGCCGATGCAGTTCACGCGCCCCCAATAGCTCTCGGTCTGGGGATGGACTTCGGGGTCTCCGTAGACCTCGGATGTCGACGCTTGCAGGATGCGCGCGCGCACGCGCTTCGCCAGTCCGAGCATGTTGATAGCGCCGTGCACGCTGGTCTTCGTGGTCTGGACGGGGTCGAATTGGTAATGAACGGGCGAGGCTGGGCAAGCGAGGTTGAAAATCCTGTCGACCTCGACGTAAAGGGGGAACGTGACGTCATGGCGCATCAGCTCGAAGCGCGGCTCGCGCAGGAGGTGCTCGACGTTGCGTTTCGTACCCGTAAAGAAGTTGTCGACGCAGAGAACATCGTCTCCGCGCGCGACCAACCGATCGCACAAGTGCGACCCCAGGAAACCCGCCCCTCCGGTCACGAGGATTTTCCGTTCCATGCACCTCTCCCAATCACGGCCAGTATAGGCGGTCCGATATGGCGGAGGAAGCGACAGTGGAGAGGCGGCGCGTGAAGACGCCCGGATCCGGCCGGCACACACGGTCGACTCGGGTTGTGCGTCTTGTGCGCGTGGCCCTCGTATGGGAGGCGCTGTGGGGCGCGTCTGAGGGGCTCGCGTGAACTTGCCGAGGTGCTCGCCATCATGAAGCGCCGGCATTCGCTCCTCGCAGCGATCGCGTTCCTCTATCCCGCCTTTCTTCTGAGTCTGGTCGCTCTCCTGCGTTATGTCGGCGAGCGCTGGTGGGTCACGGGCATCGGCCTTTACCTTCCGAGGATCGTCCTCGCAGCGCCGCTCGCGCTCATTGTGGTTGCCCTTGCCGTAGCGCGGCTCCATCGTTTTCTTTGGACGCAGGTCGTCGCATTGCTTTTGCTCGTTTTTCCGCTGATGGGCTTCGTCCTTCCCTGGCCCGTGTCGCGCGCTCCGAACGGGGCGACGCTGCGGGTGCTCAGCTACAACGTCGACTCGGGAAATGGCGGAGCCGACGAGATCGTCCGAGAGATCGATCGAGAGGCTCCCGATGTCGTGTTGCTCCAGGAGGTGGGCGCTCTCGAACCGCTCACGAGTCTGCTTCGCGCCCGGTACCCGATTGTGCAGGACTCGAACCAATTCGTCGTCGCGTCTCGATATCCCGTCCGATCCGTGAGCGACCCGGACAAGCTCGATTACGAAGGGCGACATCGATCACCTCGTTTCGTTCGGCAAGTGCTGGACACACCGCTGGGGCCGGTCGTCTTTTACAATGTCCATCCCCTCTCGCCGCGCGAGATTTTCTATTCTTTGCGCGGACGTGGATTTCGGCGCGAGATTCTCTCGGGTCGGTTGTTTTCGTCCGCGAGCTCGGCGATCTTTCAGGCAAACAACGGACTCAGGGCGCTCCAGGTACAAGCCTTCTCCGCCGCAGCGCGCGCAGAGACCGAACCGGTCGTCATCGCCGGCGACACGAACCTTCCTGGCCTGAGCTTCCTGCTGAACCGATATCTTTCGGAGTATCAGGACGGTTTCTCGAAGGCAGGCTGGGGATTTGGCTACACGTTCCCCACGACCCGGGGGGCCTGGATGCGGATCGACCGAATCTTCGCCAGCAGAGAGCTACGCTTCGTTGGCTTCGACGTAGGGAAGTCGCGCTCGTCCGATCACGGCTGCGTAGTCGCCGATCTACAGCGGCGCTAGCCCGCCGGCTGCGCCGCCGTTCGCATCCCTGCGACCTGCGCGTCCAGCCGCTCGACATCCCTCCGAAGTTCGTCGGCCATGCGCGCCGAACGTTCCGCGATCTTCTCCCCGTGCCCCTTGACGGTATCTGCCCACTTCCGGATTTCCGCCAGATAGCCGATTTGGCGCTCGATTGCCCGGGCCGAGCGATCGATCTCGGCAATCGCTGTGACCGATTCTCGGTCGACGCGGCGCTCGCGCACGGCCAGCGCGCGGGCGAGGCTGTACGCCGCACGCAGGGCGATATCACTCGAGGAATCTTCGGCATCCCAGACGACGACGACGTCGTTTCCGTGCCGCTGGAGCGATTCGAGTCCTTCGGGAACGGCTTTGCGCGAAAAGACGAATACGCCGACCTGAGCCTGGCGGTTTCGGCGTGCTTCATCGATTTCCTCCAGCGCAGCGCGCAGCGAATAGCCGAGTTTTTCCTTTGCCTCCCAAACGATTCTCGCGTGCGCGGCCGCGGAATCCGCGCTCAGCTCGATGACGTGGTCGCCCTTCTTGCATTGCTTTATGGCGCCCGTCGTGTCGCCGATGGACTCGTGCAAATCGCCGAGCCGCTGCGCCTCGTCGGCGAGCAAAGCTCCGAGGCGCTCTTCGAAGGTGACGCCGTGACGGGTAGTCAGCGCTTCGTCCTTCTTTCGTGTATCGAGCCGCGTCAGCGCCTCGCGCACCTGCGACTGAAACTCGACGTTGGTCTTGGCGAGCTGTTCGATGGTGCCCAGGAGCTCGCGCTTCATCCGTGCGAGGGCAGAGCCCTCGTCATCCAGGGTGAAGTTCTTGCCGATTTGTTCGCTCGTCGTTTCTATCATCTTCGACAGGCGGCTCAGGGCCGACTTTTCGTCGTCGAGCGAGAATTCGGCAAACAGGCGAGAGAGCGCCGAGTCTTTTCGATCAAGCGAAAACTCTCGAAGGATGTGCTTGCGTTGATCGGCGAGCGCCGCCTCGAGTGCGTTGGTGAGCTGCGCGCGGAGGCCGTTCGCGTCAGTCGGCGAAAGGAGCTTGAAGATCGGACTGCCCTCGCCCAGGTGGGCCGCCAGCGAACGCGCGAGCATGGAGTCGTCCGCCCCCAAGTGCGCGCGAAGCAGCCGCTCGAGCTCCCCGTCTTCGCGCACGAGCGCCTGGAGACGTTGAGGCAGTACGCCGCTTTGTGGGTCGAGGTACTGGGTGAGGGCGGATGCGACTCGCTCGGTCGTTTCCGTGGCTCGCGCCGCGAGCAGCTGGCGCACTTCCGCAAGGAAGGCTTGGCCCGCCTCGCGCAGCGACACGGCGTCCACCTGACCGCTCGCCATGCGCAGCGCCAAGACGCCGACCCGGAGCGCCGCCAACGCAAAGCGCTCTCGGTCGTCCTCTTCGGGGTGGCGGCGAAGCTCCGCGAGCACCTCGGGGTCGCTGACCTCGAGGGTGAGCACGACCACCGCCGCCCTGTGCGCTCGTGAGCGGACGGCCTCGAGCGGCTGTGGTCCCACGAACGCCATCGCCGCTTGTTCCATCGCAGCCTCCCTGAGCGAGTGTATAGCATACCTGGATATGCACCCCTCAACCGTGCAACTTTCCGAGCTTTTCCGCGATTCCGCTGTGGCGCTCAGCCGTGCGCGACACGGCACGCGCGAGCAGGTCGACCGCTCCGACGATGAGAACCGACCGCCGCGCTCGCGTCATGGCCGTGTAGACGAGTTCTCGCGTGAGCAGCGGCATGTCGGCGTCCGGCAGGACGATGACCACACCATCGAACTCCGAACCTTGGGCCTTATGAACGGTCATCGCCCACGAGGGAACGATGTGGGCGAGTGCGTCGGCGGGAAACGCTTGAAGGGAGTCGCCCTGCCGAAACACCGCCATGAGCTCCGGGCCGTCGCCTTCTCCTGAATCGACGCGTGCAATGACCCCCTGATCGCCGTTGAACAGGTGACGCTCGTAGTCGTTGCGCTCCACCATCACCGGCGCGCCCGGGGCAAGCGCCAGCGGCCGGCGCCCGCGCCAGTTGCGCGAAGTCGAGCCGCTGAGCCGTCCGAGCAATTGCTCGTTGATCGCCTCGGCGCTTGCCGGAATCGACCGCACACGAGCGGCGCAGAGCAGCCGAGAGCGGGACTGATGATCGAGGAGAGCTTGGAGCTGGGCGCGCTCCGCACCGTCGAACGACCCGACCTTCAGGCGGTAGGTCCGCGCGGCGTGAGCGGCGAAGTCGCCGGGGGCAGCGACGTGCACGTGCCACCAGCGGTCGAGGAGTTCCTCGCCGACCTCGGACCAGGGCGCCGCCAGGTGTTCGATCCCGTCGAACGTGACGTCTCGCGCCGAACGGCGAATTGCGACGGCCTCGTTGAATTGCGAGTCGAGGACTCCGCCGTTGACCGCGCGCGCAGCCGCAACAATTCGTCGGCCGCTCGAATCGGAACCCACGCGAAGGTTCGACGAGAGCCGGACCGAGGGCAGCGCCGCGCAGCAGTCCCGAAACACCGCGCCGGCCTCCACCGACGGGAGCTGGTCCGCGTCCCCCAGGAGGACGAGCCGAGCGTCATCCGCGAGCGCCCGCATCAAGCGATCCATGAGCGCGAGGTCGACCATCGACGCTTCGTCCACGACGACCACACGATGGGGAAGCGGATCGTTCTCGTGGCGTGCGAAGCGGCCACTGCCGGGGGACCAACCGAGCAGCCGGTGCAGCGTCTGAGGCAGCGGAGCGATGGTCGAGAGCGTGGCTTGCGCGATGTCATGCGACCCGGACGCCAGGCCGGACGCAATTGCGTCTCTGAGCCGCTGGGCGGCTTTCCCAGTGGGCGCGGCGATCGCGACGGCGTCCATCGGCTCGCCCATCCAAGCCAGGGCTCGGAGAAGGGCCACCACAATCGTGGTCTTGCCCGTGCCGGGGCCTCCCGTGATGAGCACGAGCGGCGCGCCCAAGGCTCCACGAACCGCTCGCTTCTGCTCCTCGGTAAGGGCGGGAGGACCGGCTGCAATCGCGCTGAGCGCGCGGCCGAGCGCCCGCGCGTCGCGAAGCGGCACGATCCGGGAGAGCCGGCTTCGCACACGAGCGCAAAACCGGTCCTCCAGCGCGCGCATCCGCT
>CAZVPE010000054.1:0-5328 GCA_964628155.1 uncultured Polyangiaceae bacterium
GACGTTACGTGGACGTCGACGTGGACCCCAGGGGCAGCGGCGCTCCCCGGCTCCAAGCCAGAGCTTCGCGCGGATCTTCTACAGAAGTTCGCGCGCGGCATCTCGCCGTGGCGTTGTGCCGCAGCGTGCCGGAGATGCCCAGTAGGCGCGCCTCGCACGCCGTGTGCAATTGGGCCCAGCAGGTACTCGGCAGAGCGGGTTCCCGGGGCGTTCGGAGAAGAGACATGGCGCCCCAGGAATCAAATCGGCCTGTCAGGCATCCATTCAACGGACAAGCACCGAGAGAGGTAGCGTCATGAGCGTGGGAATCAATGGGACCCAGCCCCATACGACAAACGACAAGAACCCTCAGGTGAACGGTGGCGAGACGCATTCGCATTCCGATTCGACCTCGCACGAGCTCACACCCGATCGACCGCCGCAGCCCGTCGAAGGGAGCCTTGGTAGCCACGAGGCGAAGCCCAAACGGCCGCGTGGGTTCGCGGCCATGGACCGCAAGCTCGTGAGCGAGATCGCCAGAAAGGGCGGAAAAGCGGCGCACTCGGCGGGTACGGCCCACGAGTTCACGAGCGAAGAGGCGCGCGTCGCCGGACGGAAGGGCGGTCGCGCCACACACGCCAAGCGCCGCAAGGTCGTGGAGGATCAAGAGGGAAAGCCCCAGCCTCGGGAGGAGGAGGGTGGCGATTGACGCGGTGCCGCGCCCTGGAACGGCAGCCGCAGATCTGCTCGCGGTCTATCGTCGGACCAGGGCTAAGCGGCGCCTTCTTCCCCCTCGAGTGAGCGGGCAAGAACCTCGATCGCGTCGGCGACGCGCTGGCGGTCTTGGCGCGGGAGACGATCGAGAAGGAGCGTGTACGCGGCGGTCCATTCGCCCGATACGGCTTCTGCCGTGCGCTTGCCACGCGGCGTGAGGCGCACGTCGGTCTCTCGGCCATCGTCGGCGCCTCGGCGTCTCACGATGAACCCGCCGCGCTCGAGCCCGCCCAAGTTGCGGCTCGCTGTGGACGGGTCGATACCGAGGACGAGGGCGACCGCCGAGGTCGACATCGTGCCGCGCTCGGCGACGAGCTGCAACGCTTCGGCCTGCTGGGGGGTTACGTCGCCCGCCCGCGCGCGCTCGCGCCCGAGGCGGCTGAGGGCGCGTGCCAAGATTTGCAGCGGTCGCGCACTCTTGAGGTCGCCCATCCGTTCGTCCACGAATCCCCAAGGTTGCAGCAGGAGTCAAGCGTCACGGTCCGGTGGAGGGCGCGGGCGTCGCCGGTTCGGTGGCGCGTAAGTCGTTTCGCAGCCCTGCCGACGCGCGTCACGCTATTGCGCGGTCCAAGCGCTCGCTCTAGCGTGGGCGCACTGGGCACACGCTCCCACGGTTTGTCGTGGTCGCAGGCCGCGGGCCCCAAATACGCAAGGCTCCTTACCGCATGATGAACCCTGAACTCGAACCGCAGCCTTCGCGCAAGCCCGCGCGTGTGCGCGCGGAGACGTGCCGGATGTTCGAGAGCGACTGGCTCGAGCGGTTCTCGCGCATCCACCCGGCGACGCCGTTCGTCATCTGGGTTCCGGTCGCGATGCTCTTTTTCGTTCGCAGCGCGCTGCGCCACGATCTGAGCCTTCCCGCCGTCGGGGGCGTTTTTCTATGCGGGATGTTCGCCTGGACGTGTGCCGAATACGTGCTGCACCGCTACGTCTTCCATTGGACGAACGACTCGCCGTTTGGAAAGCGCATCCACTTTCTCCTCCACGGCGTGCACCACGACTTTCCGAACGACAAGGATCGCCTTGTCATGCCGCTTCCGATGAGCATTCCGCTCGCGTTCATCTTCTACCCTCTCTTCACCTTGACGATGAGCCGCACCCTCGGCGAGCCGTTCTTCGCAGGCTTCGTCGTTGGCTATTTGTTCTACGACGGCACCCACTACTACGTGCACCACTTCGTGCCGGCGACACGCTGGGGCAAGTTCCTTCGTCGGCATCACATGACCCATCACCACGCCGATCACGATGGCGGGTTCGGCGTCTCGTCGCCCCTGTGGGACCTCGTCTTCCGCACGATGCCGGTCAAGCGCGGCAGGTGAGAAGGAAGCCGGCGAATCACGCGCGATCTTCGTGCACGGTTTGGGCAGAATAGAAAGACAGGCCCCGACTAGAACGTCTTTTCTACGTTCACGTCGATGAGGCCGATCCACTGCTTGTATTGGCCGCCTCCGTCCTGCTGTTTCGTGGGAACCTGTGCGCCCGCGAGCGTGCTCGCTCCGCTGTTGTTGCGATCGAAGTACTGAATGTGGGTGTACGAGACTGCCAAATAGAACCCGTTCGCGAGGAGAAGTCGCATTCCCGCCGTTCCGTCGAGCGTGTCGGCGTCGGCGAGCCCTGGCTCCAGCGTGCTATCGGGAACTGCGGCCGTCTCGCCGCCGACGCCGGCGAAGAGCTCGACGCCCGGCGCCGCCCAATGGCTCGCGCCGATGTGAGCCCCGAACGTGTTCTTCCAGTATCGTCGATAGTTCGCCACGGTGCCGCCGCTCGCGTCGGACCCGTCGGGGAATACGGCACATGCGTAGCCGCGAAGCGCGACGCACTGGGTGCCCATCACGCTCCAGCGCGTGAAGTCGCCGAACACGCGAAACTCGTTGTCCTCGCTGGGTCGCCATCGGATACCCGCTCTCGCCACGTCCGGCAGCGATTGCGTGAACGTGACGTCGTCGTTCTGGTTGAAAGAAGGAGATTTCACTCGGAGCGTCCCCGTCAGCGTCTGCGGGCCGAGGCCGGGTTGGGACTGGTACGAGGCCGCGAACCAAAGTCTGTCGGGGACGACGTCGACCATGACTCCCACCCCGAAGCTGGCGTCGATTCCTGAAACGTCGAGCGCGTCGCGGCCCTCGCGCGCCGTGTCGGGCTCGCCCTGCCCCGTGGGGTTTTTGGCCTGCGAAAACGACACCGCCGAGTAGACGACATTTCCAGCGACGCCGAAGCTGATCGGGCCGACGCGATAAGCGGCCCCGATGGTGCCGTACACGAAGGTCAGCGCGCCGTCGATGATGTGCCACCGCTGGACGCCTGCGGCGGCGAGAGGAAACGGCGAGTTTGCGTACTTGTCGTTCGTGGCCCAACTTTCCCGGCCACCGAACGGCACGAAGACGCCGGCCCCCAACGCCAGCTTTCCGAGCCTGGTCGTGGCTCCGAGGGCGGGCGCTCCGAACACGTTGAAGAGGCTCGCACGTCCCGCGTTCGCGTCCTCCGCGCCCGCGGGGGGCGCGGGGTCGCTCGGGGCCGCTGCGTGATCCCACGTGGCGTGCCGGATCGCGAGATTCCCGTCGAGATAAAGGTCGGTTCCTTCGCTGAACCCGATGCCCGCTGGATTGTAGTAAAGCGCCGTGGGGTTCGTGGTGAGCACATTGCCGTGCTCGCCGCCGAAGCGAGCGGTCGCGAACCCCGACGCCTCCGCTCCGCACGGCCAGAAGAGCACCGCCAGTCCGAACGATGCCCATCCGGCCCGCGCGCGCGGGCAGGCCCATCCGGCCGCCGAGCGCGGCGAGGCCCATCCGGCCCCCGCGAGCGCCGAACGGTCGACGAGGGGGCGTTCCGGCGATCGGCTTGCGGGCGGGTCGTGGGGTGACACTACGGGAGCGCCGTCAGGGCGTCCGAGCAGGAGGCGCCGGCGCCGATCGACTTCGCGACGAAGGTGGCCTTCCCGGGCGCGTAGATGGTGCGATTCTGGTCGAGGAAATCAGCCTGGGTGTTGGCGGCGCCCGTCGTGCATCCCTTGCCGCCGCTGATGTGGCAGCCCATCACGTGGTTGTCGAAAAGCTTCACGGTGGCCGCGCCGGAAAGGTCGGTGCACGACGTCCAGGTTCCGCTCAGCGCGACGCTGTTGCGCGACGCGATGAACACCTGGTCCGCGACTGGAGCGGATCCGCCGAGGCCGATCGCGGTCGGCGGGTAGACGTACGCGCCGCCGTTCAACGGCGTCGCGGTGACGGCGGGATTCATGTCGCCGTCGGCGTCGGGGAACGTCGTCCCTTGCGGAAGACTCCACGACGACCCCGGCCACGCGTAGGTCGCGGGGTCGGTTCCCGCCGGAAGGCCTATGCCGATGAGCGCGACGGACGGGTCGCCGGAAAAGGTGCTCTGCGGCGCCCAACCGGATTGCGTGGCCGTCGTCGCGAACGTCGGCATGCTGGTTTTTGCCCAGACCGAAGGAGGAAGTTGGATTTGCACCTTCGCTCCGCCCGCCGCGATTTGACCCAATCCGCTGAGTTGAATGTCGGGGAGCGAGAGCCCGCAGATCTGGCTCGAGCCACTGAGCGCGGTGCCGTTGACGGAGTAGTTTTGCAAAAGCCAGATGAGTGCCGTGCCGGAGCCGGCATTGGCCGCGGTCGTCGCCGGCCACGTCACGGCCAGCGAGATCTTCGCTGCCAAGGTCAGACGCGTCGGGGGCGCGCAGGACCCGCCCGCAGCCGCGCCCCCGGAGCTGCTTCCGCTTCCCGCGCCGCCTTCTCCACCGGAGCTCGGCGCCCCTCCTCCGTCGATCCCACTCGAGCCGTTGTTCGCCGCGGCCCCCGAATCGACCGCGCCGCCCGAGCCGCCGCTCGCGGACGGGTCGGTCGCAGTGCCGGACGCCGGGCCCCCCCCACCGGACCCACTCGCGCCCGACGCCGCCCCGCCCGAGCCGCTTGCGCCGGAACCCTCGAGCGCGCCCGCGCCGCCGCTCCCGCCGCCGACGGGGCTCGGGACCTGGGAATCGCTGGATCCGCAACCGGTGGCGAGCACGGATACGGCGAGCAGCGCGCTCTCGATGGACAGCGACCGGGTTCGGACCAATCGACTAAAAATCATGCGGTTTCCTGGGCTCCCGATTGTTCGGCGCGCGCCCTGTCGCGCGGCGAGCAGTCGATAAGCAGAGGCTATGCCGACGCTAAAAAATGCCCGCTTGGGTGCGGACATTCGAGCAGACTTCAATGACGCGAGCCGCCGCGGTCGGCCGTACTGCGCGGGGCCCTGCGCGACTTGCGCAGATCGTCGCGGCTTGTCGAAGCCTGAGCCGTTTCCGATGGGAAGGGGCACTAGATCTGACTGGAGGCGCGCGCCACCTCGGCGGCACCCCGTGGAGGCTTGGTTCTCATGCGACTTGCGCTCGCCTTGGTCGGATTGGTCGTTGGCGTCGGTGCGTGCTCGAGTTCCCCGAGCGACGGATCGTCCGGGGGCAACCCGGGCGAGGCGTCCGGTTCGAACTCCAATTCGAGTTCGGGCTCGGATACGAGCTCCAGCGGGGGAACCAACTCCAGCGGGGGAACCAACTCCAGCGGGGGAACCAACTCCAGCGGGGGAACCAAC
>CAZVPE010000054.1:5428-12920 GCA_964628155.1 uncultured Polyangiaceae bacterium
CTCCAGCGGGGGAACCAACTCCAGCGGGGGAACCAACTCCAGCGGGGGAACCAACTCCGGCGGGGGAACCAACTCCGGCGGGGGAACCAACTCCGGCGGGGGAACGAGTTCGGGGTCCGGGAACGGCGGGGGAACCGGAACGGGTTCGGGGTCGAGCTCCGGTTCTGGGTCGAGCTCCGGGACCTCGGTGAATCCTCCTCCGTCCGGCTCGAGCTCCGGGTCCAGTTCAGGTTCGGCCACGCACAACGGCTCCGGGAGTTCCGGGGCGGGTGGGGGTTCGAGCTCCGGAAGCTCCAGTTCGAGCTCGGGCTCCGGATCCGGTGCCCAGGCGGACGCGGGCATGGGGTCGAGTTCGGGTGTACGGCGGGACGGTGGATCGGGAGCCGGGTCAAGCTCGAGCTCGGGGTCCGGTTCGAGCTCGGGGTCCGGTTCGAGCTCGGGAGCCGGCTCCCCGACCGGCGTCTGCAACTTCGCCAGCGGTGCGAACGTCGCCTGGGTGAACTTCGGGGCCGACGTTCCGAATCCCAACATCGCCACGTTCCAGACGATGTTCAAGAACGTCTACGCCGCGGGCGGGCGCGTGATGCGGTGGTGGTTTCATACGAATGGGACCGTCACTCCGGGATACGACGCGAGCGGTCTACCGATGAAGATTCAGCAGTCTCACATCGACGGGGTAAAGGCCATTCTGGCCGCCGCGAACGCCGCGGGCATCGCGATCGACATCAGCCTTTGGTCGTTCGACATGCTCCAGGCCGATGCGGGAACCGCCCACACGAACAATCAAGCGCTCCTCGAAAACGATACCAATCGCCAAGCGTACATCGACAACTATCTCACGCCGCTCGTCACCGCACTCAAAGGGACGCCAGGTCTCTACTCCTACGAAATTTTCAACGAACCAGAGGGCATGGGGCCCACGGGCTGGGCCACGTATCGAACGACGGAACACTACATTCAAGAATGCGTGAATTGGTTCGCGGCCGCCATTCATACGGCCGATCCGACCGTGCTCGTGACGAACGGTTCCCAGACGTTCGACTACTGCTCGAACGTGAGCGGAAAGACCAATGACTATTCCGACGCCGCGCTTCGAGCGGCGGGCGGCAAGCAAAACGGGACGCTCGACTTCTACGAAGTGCACTACTACACGGTCAACGGAATATCCGACTCGGCGTTCATGCACCCGGCCTCGTACTGGGGCCTCGACAAGAAGCTCGTCATGGGCGAGTTCTACGCAGCCGCCACCGATGGCGTCGCCGGGAACGATACGTACACGTACCTCTATACGAACGGGTACAGCGGAGCCTGGGGCTGGTCGTACGACGCCGACATGCCCTGGCCCTCGATGCAAGTGCCGATGCAGAACCTCTACTCGGCGCACACCGCAGACATCAACAGCTGCCGCTGAGTTCGCGCGCGCATGCGCTCCGCATCCATTCGAGGGGTGGCCTTCGCCGGGATCGTCGCGCTCGCGTTGGGCGCCGCGGCCGTGTGGCGCGAGCGGCCTAGCCCGCCCTCGCGACCGGAGGCGCCCGCGGCCGAACCCCCGCCGGCGCCCCCCCCGCCGCTGCCCGCCGCGCCGTCGACGGCCGGTCGGGAGCCCGGCGCGGCTGCTCCGCCCGTGAGCTCGGCGACGCCTCCGGCGCCGCTCGACGAGCCGGCGCTCATGGCCCGCCTCCGCGGGCTCGATGACGCCGCTCTCGAGATCGACCTCGCGCGAGAAGGCAGCCGCCGCTTTCCCGATAGTGCCGACGCGCCCGAGCGCGCGTCGATCCTCATCCACGCCCTGGCGGCCCTGGGCCGATCTTCGGAGGCCCGCGGCGCAGCGGAGGACATGGTCAATCACTATCCCGACTCGGATTGGGTCCGGGAGATTGAGCGCTTTACGGGAGCGCACCGCCATCGGAGTTTCCGGGTTGGGGCCGACGGCGGGCTCGAATCGTATTGATGGCGGCGTGCGGCCCTCGGCGTTATCGTCGGTGGTTTTCGCGCGCGGGGCACGGGGCAATGGCAGAGCCTCGCCGAAAGAACGGTGGCCGTACGAAGAGAGGCCGAACGAGAAGATGCGCTAAGCTCCGTCCCCGTTCGGGCGCATGACGACCGTAGAGCAGCCTACGAGTGATGTGGGGACCGTACTGGCGCTGCGCTACGAGGTCGTGCGCGAGCTCGGCCGCGGCGGCATGGGAATCGTCTACTTGTGCCGCGACATCGTGACCGGGGATCGCGTTGCGCTCAAACGTCTGCGTTCGCCCGAGAAAGGCGAGAGCCGCCCGGAAGAGAGCTGGTGGTTTTACCAGGAAGCCCGCGCAGTCTCCCTCCTCGCGCACCCCGCCATCGTCCGTGCCCGCGATTTCGGCCAGCTGGCCGACGGCAGCCCCTTCTTCGTCATGGACGTCCTTCCCGGGCGGAGCGTGCACGAGTGGATGCACACGACCCAGCTCGCCTGGAGCGTCGTCTGGGCCATGGTCGATCAGGTCCTCGCCGCGCTGGGCCATGCGCACGCGCGAGGCGTCATCCACGGCGATCTAAAGCCGTCGAACATCATGCTCGACCTCGCCTCCGACGGTCGGGGACCCCGCGCGTACGTGCTGGACTTGGGTCTGGCCTGGTTGCGCGAATACCGACACGATTCGCGCCTGGACGGCGCGCGCGCCCCCGAAGTGGCCGTCCATTCCGGCGCCGGCACCGTCGGCTGGGTCGCGCCCGAACAAATCCGGCGGCAGGCTGCGCTCGTCGGTCCGGCGACGGATCTCTACGCGCTCGGATGCGTGATGTACCGCGTCATCACCGGTCGTGAAGTCTTCGAAGGCAATGCGCAAGACGTCCTGCGCGCGCACAAACGGACCCCGGTGCCCCTGCCGAAGCAAATCGAAGACATGCCGCCGGCAGCTCCCAAGTTCGTGCTTCGGCTGCTCGAGAAGAAGCCCTGGCGGCGCTACGAGTTCGCGGCGGACGCCCGGCGCGCCTGGGACGAAGTCAAGCCCCCGCAGGCATCGAGGCTCGAAGAAACCGTTCAAAGAGCGCCGAGCTCGCGCGCCGCGCCCGCTGCCTACGCGCGCTCGCTGGCCCCAGGTATTTTGAGCCTGCGTGCTCCGACGCTCGTCGCCCGAGAAGACGAGAGGCGCGAGCTGTGGGCCGCCGTCGAGCAAGTCGCCGCCGACGACCCGCGCCAGGAGCTCATCGCGCTCATCGGCGAGGCCGGCGTCGGCAAGAGTCGGATTGCCGAGTGGCTCTGCGCCGAGGCCCACGAACGCGGCATCATGCTGCCGCTGCGGGCCCGTTACGGCCGGATGCCCACCCCGCTCGACGGCATCACCGGGGCGATCAACGCGCACTTCGGTCTCGAAGGAGCCGACCGCGTGACGGTCGAAGAGACTCTGATTACCCGCTGGGAGGTGGACAAGGGCGACGACGACGCGCTCACCTGGGTCGCCGCCACCGCCGAATGGCTGCGACCGACGCCGCCCGGAGTCGTCGTTCCACTGGGTCCGAGCGGCAAGCGCTTCATGCTCGACCGCCCCGAGCTCCGGTTCGCGGTCATCAAGCGCGTGCTCGCGCGCCTCTCGCGAGACCGCCCCGTGCTCATGTGGCTCGACGACCTGCACTACGCGTCGCCGAATACGTTCGAGGTCCTCTCCCGCCTCCGCCGCGACGCCGCCGAGCTTCCCCTGCTCGTCGTGGCCACCGCGCGCAGCGAGGCGCTCGCGACCGATCTGGACGCGGCCCTTCGGATGGAGGCCATGCGCGCGGCGTGGAACGGCAAGGTGATGGAGCTCAAACTGCTCGGGACCGACGACACCGAGACGCTCCTCCGCACGGCCCTGCCGCTCGACGACGCGGCGGTGAAGCGCGCCGTCGAACAGAGCCGGGGAAACCCCCTCTTTGCGCTGCAGCTCCTCTATGCGTGGGCGGGGGGTGGCTATCTCACGCTCGAGGGCGGCCGCTACCGCGTGCCCGAGGGCGCGCTGCACGGCCGAGCGATCACGACCGCAGAGCTCTGGGACGAGCGCGTGCGCGCGATTCCGACGGAGCTGCGCCTCAGCGCCTACGCGGCCGCGGCGCTCGGCGACGACGTGCGCGGCGAGGTGCTCCGAATGCTGTGCGCTTCTCTCGGGATGGACCCGCGCGACGCCCTCGTCGCCCTCACGCGCGCGCAAATCCTCCTTGCGGTAGGCAATGACCAGTTCCGCTGGCCCCACGCTCTCCTTCAGGAGCACCTTCTCGAGCGTTTGAACGAACGCAGTGACGCGCCCGCCATCTACCGGCTGGCCGCGCACGCGCTCGCGAAGCACCCGGCCGTCGGCTCCCGTCGAACCATGAAGCACCGCGTGCTCAACCTGCTGAAGGCAGGCGACGACGACACGGCGGCCAAGCTCCTCTTCGACTTCATTCGTGGCTCTTGGCGCCGGGGTCGCGACACGGCGGCGACGCTCCGCGATCTCGACATGCTTCAGGGGCGTCTGCACGGAGCGAATGCGGCGGAGGGCGCGCTCTGGCGCGCCGAAGCGCTGCGATACATGGGCAAGCTCGATGAAGCCCGCGCCGAGGCGGAGAGCGCGCGCCGCGCGTTCGCGCTCGGGGGCGACACGGCCAACGAGGCCAGCGCGCTGCGCTTGCTCGGACACATCGCCAGCGACCTGGCACAGCCCGCCCAGGGACGCGTCCTCGTCGTGCAAGCGCTCGAGCGCTACGAACGCATCGGCAACTCCGCCGGCCGCGCGCAGGCGGAGGTGGTCCTCGGCGAGATCGACTATCTGCTCGGCGATCACACGCGCGCGCGCATCACCTTGAAGAAGGCGCTGGAGCGTTGCACGGAGGCCGGTGACCTCATGGGGCGTGCCCAGTGTCTCGTCCTCTTGGCGGTCATCGAGGGCGCCGTGGGTGCGTTCCGGCGGGGGCGCGAGCTTCTCTCGCAGGCTCGTGCCGGGTTCGACGCCATCGGCTACCGCCTCGGGATCGCGCAGTGCGACGTCGCGCTCGGGCACGCGGATCATCGTGCGTCGGACTTCGCGGGGGCCCGGGCGCGCGCCCTCGCCGCGCGGGCGAGCTTTCGGGAGCTTCAGAACCCGCGAGGCGAGGCCGCTTGCGAGCGTCTTTTGGCGATGGTCGCACTCGACTCGGACGACTACGACGCCGCCGAGGCGCACGCCCGGGTCGCGCTCCGGATCCACGAGCGTTTGCAGGACCCGTGGGGCCAGCTCGAGTCGCGCCTGCTGCTCGCCCAGGTCGCCCTCGCTCGAAGCGACGACGCGGCCGAACTGCTCGTGTCCGACTGCGACACGGTCGTGCTCGACGAGGCCGAGCCCCGCCAGCACCGGCACTTGACCCGCGCGTGGCTCGCGCAGCGGCAGAGGCGATGGGTCGACGCGTCGGCCGAGCTCGATCAGGCGCGTGCGGCGTTCGTCGTCTCGTCTCCCGAGGGGCGCGGGGTGCGAGCGGCGGAGGCGCGGTCGCGCACGGGGGATCACACGCCGCACCTGCTCGTGCGGTTTTCCCGCCTGGAGTGGGACGGGCCGGCGCTCGAGAAGATCGAATCTTGGCTCGAGCAAATCGAAGCGGCGGGTCGTCAGGTCCCGACGATGCGGCCGACGGCTTCGTGACGGGGGAGTCCGAAAAGCGAAATCACCGGGCGGCCCACGCGGCGAAGGACAGTTCGTCGGCGAGCTTCTCTGCCCACGCGGTTATCGAAGAAGCCCCCTCGTGCGCATAGCGAAAGTCCATGCGCAACAGCACGGGGCGCGGCGAGCCCGCTCTTTCGGTCACCGACGAGCGTGGCGTCTTTGGATACCCGAAAGCCTCCGGCGCTTCGCCATCGGAAATCGGCTCGTGGTGCAAGCCGCGATCAGCGCTGGGTGCGACCGGCTCTATTCCGAGGACCTGAACGCGGGGCAGCGCTTCGCGGGGGCCTGGTTGTCGTCAATCCCTTCACTGCTGTTCGATGATGCATCGCCGCGCCTAAACCTCGTCGAGCTCCGGGTAGTGACGAAAGATGCCCTGTTCGTTGAACGCGATCCGCCTGGGCGACGCCAGATATTCGGCCAGCCGGGGGCGCGAAGCGATTCGCTCCGAGAGCGCGAGGAGGTGAGGGATCCGCTTGCGCACCCGCCCCATTGCCTTGGGAAACGCGTAGGTCAATCCCTGGACGACCTGAAACGCCGAGATGTCCACGTACGAGGCCCGACGTCCGAGTAAGTAGTCGCCGTCCGATCGGCGCAGCAGTGCATCCAGCCAGCCGAGGAACTTGGGAATGCGTTCACGCGTGAAGGCCGCGGCCTTCGCCTTGGCGGCGCGCTTCTGATCCTCGTAATAGAGACTGCCCGAAATCGGGTGGTGCGTGTCGTGCGCCTCGGCGACGAGGTCCGCGATCGTCAGCTGAATTTGCATCGCCCACGCGCGGGACGCGCCGTCGCCGGGAACGAGACGGAGGCGAGGGGCGAGATAGCCGAGAATGTTGGCGGTCTGGGCGACGACGAAGTCGCCGTCCTTCAGAAATGGCGGCGCGAACGGCGTCACTCCGCGAGCGGGAGCCCCTTCGAGGATCTTCATCATCGTGCGAAGTCCGCGCGGGGTGCGCGCGACATCGGTGTACGCGGTGCCCGCGTCCTCGAACGCCAGGCGAATGAACTCACCGCGTCCTTGAATCGTCGGCCAGTAGTAGAGCTCGTAGCGAGCGGGGGTGACCTTGCGGGGGGTGACCATGCTGGAGCATGCGGGCAAATTCGGTTCTACCGGAAGCGCATTCGAGCGGCCGTGGTCCGCGCGCGCCCTCGCGGCGGGCCACAGTGCTCGACGGCGGCCGACTTGGCGGAGGGCACGCGGGATGCTTCGACATGGCCCATGAACTCCAAATACCTCGTTCCGATCGCAGCGCGGCTCGCGGGCGCCGCCGCACTCGCAGGCGTTTCTGTCACCGGTTGCGGGAGGGCTGCTCCAGCGACGACACCAGCGGACAAGGCGGCCGCGGTCGAGACCTCCAAGTGCAGCGCCACGGTCAACGAGCACGACCTCGTACCGGTCCTCACCGGGAGCGCCATCGAGAGCGTGGAACCGCTCTATACCCGAGTGGCTATACGGGACTCCGATGTCCAGGGCGCACTCCACGGCGCCTTGATCACGGTTCGGCCGCTCCCCGGGATGACGGCGGAGTTGCTCGAACGCTCGCTCGAATGTCACAGCGCCCGGGCGGCGCTCGGGCGCGTCGACGGTCCGGCGACCGATCCGTTCACCCTCCCGTCCGCGCTGGTGGACATCAGCGTGGAGCCGGAGGGCGACGCGTTCCGCGTTGGGGTCGGCGCTCCGCGCAACGAAGAGGCGCACGAGATCTTGAGTCGCGCCGAGCAGCTCATGGCGGCGTCGCGCTGACGCAGGCCGCGGCTCAGCCTCCGGCCGGGCTCTCCGACGGCGTTCGGCTGGTGCCGGCGGCGGTCGAGGGTGTGACAGGGGCCGGAGGTCGCGCGACGCCGAGCGGAGCTTTTTGCTCGAGCGTCCG
>CAZVPE010000054.1:13020-14773 GCA_964628155.1 uncultured Polyangiaceae bacterium
CCGGCCGAGGCACCGGAGCGCGAACGCGTAGACCGCGTTGCCGAAGTCGAGAACCTGAGCTGCTTTCGGCTCGTCCACGTGCAACTTGCCCTGCGGAATGGGCGGTTTGCGCATCACGGGGTTGTGCGTTACCGGGTGCGCCGGCGAGAAATCCGGGCGGACGGCGAGGATCGCCTCGAGCTCGTCTCGCACGCGAACGAACCTGCGATAGTGCGACTGCTCATGGTTGGCCGGCGACCCCTCGCCCTGCTCGACGATGGTGTCGACGGCGCGCAGGGCGGATGAAAGGTCGGTGACCGCAACCAGCCCTTCAAGGGGCGCCAAGTCGGGGCCGACCTGGGCTGCTGGATCGCCGACGAACAGCCTCGACTCGCCGCAATTCCTCGCGACAAACGAAAGACCTGCCCGAACCCCGCGATAGAGGTGCCCAACGGTGGCGTAGTCCTGGGCGCTCGGGACCAGGCGGTCGGGCTGCATGCTCCTCTCGTAGGGCGCCGGCGGATCGAAGCCGGCGCCGTCCGGAACGTCGTGTCCCTCGGGGCGCTCGAGGAAGACGAAGTGATTCATCGTGGCGAGCTCGAAGGGCGCGAGCGAAACGACGACGCCGGCCGGATGGTAACCCGGCGCGACCGGGAAATTCGGGCGCTGCAAGTGCGGCGGCGATCCGATCGCGGCCAGGAGGTTGCTCACGAGGGCGAGGTGGAGCATTTCATCGATCGCGACATCGACGATGGCCGACCGCCAACGGCCGACGACCTCGCTGTCGTCTGCCGAAAGGCCGTCGACCGTCCCTCGCTTCAGGCTGTGGGCGGCGAAGAGATAGCAGCACATCAGGCCGTGCTCGATCTCGGCCGCTTCGGTCAAAAGGTAAGCCAGCTGCTCTCGATTCTGCGCGACGATCGGCGGCTCGAGCGAGTGCTTGGTCGTCATCTTCGCCCCTGCGATCCGCCCGCTTGGACAAAATGGGCGGTGATCGTCGCGGTTCGATGTCTTGCGGCAGGCGGCCGTTGCGAATTGGGTTGCGCGCCTTCGAGCGACTCCCGGAAGACGCCGACCGGTGCTAGAGTCGCCGCCCCATGAGCACACCGCAGAACCCCCGGCGGCGCCGCAGGCAGAAGGCGCGCCGAACGAAACAACTGGCCGCTTGGCGCGACAAGAACCCCGGTTCGACCGAGTCGCCGGTCGAGGCATCGGGAAAGAAGGCGTAATCCGAGCCGCGGAGATGGACTCGAGGAGTCTCCAGGAGACCTTCGCGCCGGAGAGCGTTTGCTTCGGTTGCGGCCCGAAGAACGACAAGGGACTGCGCATTCGGAGCTTCGCCGAGAGCGACGACGCGTGCGTGTGTGTTTGGAGGCCGGAGGCCCATCATCTGGCGTTTCCGGGAGTACTAAACGGCGGGATTTGCGGGGCCCTGCTCGATTGCCACTCCAACTGGACGGCAGCGTGGCACCTCATGAGGAGGGACGGCGCTCCGTTGCTGCCTTGCACCGTGACAGCGGAGTTCGCGGTGACGCTCCGGCGGCCAACGCCGCTCGACGTCGACCTTGTCGTGCGCGCGCGCATCTTCGGTGCCGACCGCGATCGCGCGACCGTGGACGCCCAAATCGAGGCGGGTGGGAAGGTCACGGCAGCGTGTCGCGGAGTCTTTGTGGCGGTCAAAGAGGGGCATCCCGCCTTTCATCGGTGGTGAGCCGCGACTCTACGGTTCCGGGAGCCTATCGTCGGTGATCCCTGTCTTGGGCCAAGGACGCTC
>CAZVPE010000054.1:14873-28298 GCA_964628155.1 uncultured Polyangiaceae bacterium
GCGGTCGTCCGCGTCGCGGCCCTCTCGCGCCTCACGGCGTCTTCGTGCTGCCCAAACGCCGAACATCGCGGTTCCGGTGAACAGCAAAAGGGGGAGCCAGACGACGGATGCGAGGCCCATCGAAAGGACCAACGTCGCGCCGATCCCGAGCACAGCCAACAGGCTGGCCGCCCACGTCGTTGCCGACGACGCTCGGGCGATCGTCTTGGGAGGGCGTTCGCCGGGTCTTTTCTCGAGATCGACCATCGTTTCTTCTGGAAGCAAACGCCACGCCGGCCGGGAATGAGTTTTGCGACGGCCGCCGGAGCTGGTCCCGCCGCGCTAGGCACCGGCCCTTAGACCAACTTCAAGTGGCGCACGAGGGTACGGAACTGCTTGCGCGCGCGCCTGAGGCGACAGGTCGCGGCTTCGCGTGAAATACCAAGGTCCCGCGCGATTTCGCGAATCGTCAATCCGTCGACCTCGAAACGAACGAAGACCGCTCGCGACTCGCGATCGACACTGTCGAGAAGCGCATCGAAGAGCTCGCGCGCGCGCTTTTGATGCGCGAAGTCCTCGGGAGACGGATAGGGCGACGAGTCCAAATCGAGGTTGGTCCCGAAAACTTCTCTCTGGGCGCGCCGCCGGACGCCGTGAGCCACCCGAATCGCGGTCGCATAGAGAAAAGCTCGCTCGCTCCCGACCATGATCCGCGGCAGTCGCTCGATCGCAACGAGAAACGTCGTCTGTGCCACGTCATCGGCCCGATGGGGCGGAAGGCCCATGCGGCGCACGAATCGCAAGAGGCCCGCGTAGTGTTCGAGCATGGCATCGCGGCACCGGACGCCGTCGGCGGCGGACATCCGCCCCCTGTCGACCAGTGCGCGGACACCGCCGAGCGTCGGCAGGTGCCTTTCCGTGTAGCCCTCCCCGTAGCTGGCGTGGACGTCCATCATGGCGGCGAAACGGTCGGCGCCGTTCCCATCATCGTGCACTCACCAAATCGACGCATGCGGCACCTCCGAGCACTCCGACGAATGTTGCATATTCCGAGAAAGCGCGATTTCACGATACGCACGACAGAGTGCGCGTCGATTGCTTCGTTTCTTTGAAGTATTCTCTACGAACGAATCAGAAGCTCGGTTTGCTCAGAAAACATCGATCAAAGCCTGTAAGCTCGCTTTGCAAGATTGTAGGCGAGGTCGACGGCCAGCTCTCTCGCTTCATCCTCGTCGAGCCGATGATCGGCGACCCACCCGGCGAGAATCGCGCAATCGACCCGGCGGGCCACGTCGTGCCGCGCTGGAATCGAGAGAAACGCGCGCGTGTCGTCGTTGAACCCTACCGTGTTGTAGAAGCCCGCCGTTTCGGTCGTACGTTCGCGGAAAATCTTCATTCCCTCGGGGCTGTCGAAAAACCACCAGGGCGGCCCGAGCTTGAGCGCGGGGTAGTGGCCCGCCAGCGGAGCGAGTTCGCGCGAATACGTCGACTCGTCCAAAGAAAATACGATGAGCGAAAGGCGGGCGTCGTTTCCGAACCGATCGAGCAGGGGCTTGAGCGCACGAACGTATTCGGTTCGCGTGGGGATATCGGCGCCCTTGTCCCGACCGAACCTGCGGAACACGGTCGGGTTGTGGTTCCGCCAGGCCCCCGGGTGAATTTGCATGACCAGCCCGTCGTCGATGCTCATTCGGGCCATTTCGGTCAACATCTGGCCGCGGAACTGCTCCGCTTCGGCCGGCGAAACGTCGCCCGCGATGGCGCGCCGGAAGAGCGCCTCGCACTCCGCTTGTCCGAGGTCGAACGTCGCCGCCGAAGGGTGTCCGTGATCCGTCGCCGTGGCCCCGAGGGCCGCGAAGTACTGCCGGCGCCTTGCGAGCGCCCGCAAGTAGCCCGCCCAGCCGCTCGTGTCCTCGCCCGTGAGACGGCCGAGTTCGACGATGCCGGACGCGAATCCCTCGTACTCGGGGTCCACGACCGGGTCGGGGCGAAAGGACGTAATCACCCGGCCGGTCCAGCCGGATTGCCGGAGCGCGCGGTGATGCGAAAGAGGATCGAGCGGAGACTCGGTGGTCGCGAGCACTTCGATGTTGAATCGCTCGAAGAGCGACCGGGGAAGAAAGTCGGGGCGGGCCAAGCAGTCGGCCATCCGATCGTAGATTCGATCGGCGGACTCCGGAGTGAGCCGCTCGTCGACCTTGAACACGTCGCTCAGCGCGTGCGTCAGCCAGAGTCGGGTGGGGGTCCCCCGGAAGAGGTGCCAGTGCCGCGCGAACAGGCGCCAAATTTTGCGCGGATCGGTCTCCACGGGCGTTCCGTCCCGAGCCGGCACACCCAAAGACTCGAGAGGAACACCCTGGCTGTAGAGCATCCGGAAGACGTAGTGGTCCGGGACGATGAGCAGGCTGGCCGGGTCGGAGAACGGCTCGTTCCGGGCAAACCAAGCGGGGTCGGTGTGCCCGTGCGGACTCACGATGGGCAGAGCGCGGACCTGGGCGTAGAGCCGTCGAGCGATCCCTCGCAGCGAAGGATCCGCCGGGAACAGCCGGTCTTCGGAAAGCAGTCGGGCGCTCGCCATCGGCGTCACCGCGAGCCGCGTCCGCGCGAAGGTCGCTGGGTCGACCCAGCGTCGACGGCCGGGCGCGCCGAGTCCCGCTCCTTCAGCATCTCCCAGCCCCGGCTGAACTCGTGGTCGACTCGCTCGATGTGCTGGCGCATGGCCGTGCGCGCGGCACGCCCGTCGCGAGCGTCGAGCGCGTCGAGGATGGCCTTGTGATCGCGCAACGTCGCCGCGCGAAGCTCCGGCGTCTGGAAGTGGTGCTCCATCCGCTTCCAGATTGCGCCGCGCCCCTGGTCCCATAGGTTGTGAACGACCGACACGAGCGCGCTGTTGTGTGCGGCCTTCGCGATACCGAGATGAAAGTCGCGGTCGGCCGAATCTTCGTCGCGCTTTTGCCTCTGGCGGCGCTGCATCTCGGCGACGGCGGCGCGAACGGTGTCCAGATCGTCCGCAGTCGCGTTTCGGGCGGCCTCCACGGCAATCTCGCCCTCGATGAGCCAGCGCGCCCGCAGGAGCTCGAACGGGCCCTGACCTTCGGTCGACGGATCGCTCACGGCCACCGGCCTGGGCGCGGCGACGTAGATTCCGGCTCCGACCCGGACCTCCACTTTGCCTTCGATCTCGAGCGCGATCAGCGCCTCGCGCACCGAGGGCCGCGAGACGCCAAGTTGCACGGCCAAGTCTCGCTCCGACGGGAGCCGCGCGCCCTGAGCGAACTCGCCAGACGCGATCAAGGCCGAGAGCTGATCCGCAATCTGGCGATAGAGTCGAAGACTCTCAACGGCTTGTATCGGCATTCGGGCTCCTAAACCGGACCGGGCGCGCGCACAGACGGCCCGCCGGCGCCGCGGGGTACCGCCGGCACCATTCCTCGAGGCCCGCGGAGATCAGAGTTGGACACATCCTTCGGCTTCGGTGTAAAGCTACGGGCCATTGGTCGGGATGTCAAGTGGCCTTACCACTCAGCGAACGGCTCTCCGCACGGCGGTACCGCACCGCCGCGCCGCCGGGGCTCGGGTGGTCGCGCCGCCGCCCGGTCCGGGTCGTTCGGTGGAGCATTGGATGAATCACGAGTCGACAATGGATTGGGCTCTCGAGTCGCGCTCGGCGGCGGCAGGCGCCGTTCGATCGACCGATCGTGGGGGGTCCCGATGATCGCCTCCACGCTCAGTCTCGCGGGGCGGGTGGCGGTGGTTTTGGGGGGCACGACCGGCATCGGGCGGGCCCTCAGCTTGGCGCTCGCCGAGGCGGGCGGGGACGTCGTCGCGAGCGGGCGCCGGCTCGAGCACGTCGAACAGACGGCCGACGACGTGGAGCGACTCGGGCGCCGGTCGCTGCGCATGACCTCCGACGTGACCGACCGGGCGTCGCTCGAGCAGCTTCTGGCCGCGGTCGTTTCGTCGCTCGGAAAGGTCGACATCCTGGTCAATTGCGCGGGCAAGACGAAGCGAGCTCCCACGCTCGAATTCAGCGAGACGGATTGGAACGACATTCTGGAGACGAACTTGACCGGGACGCTCCGCGGCTGCCAGGTGTTCGGCCGCCACATGCTCGAACGCGGGTACGGCCGCATCATCAACGTCGCTTCGGTCACGTCGTTCGTCGCGCTGTTCGAGGTCGCCGCGTATGGCGCCAGCAAGGCTGCGGTCGCGTCGCTCACCCAGTCGCTCGCGATCGAGTGGGGGCCCAAGGGCGTCTGCGTCAACGCGCTGGCTCCGGGGTTCTTTCGAACGCAGCTGAACGCCTCGCTACTCGACGGAACGCCGCGTGGGCACGAACTTCTCTTGCGCGCGCCGATGAAGCGATTCGGTCGTGTCGACGAGCTCTCGGGCGCGGCGGTCTTTCTCGCGTCCGAGAGTGCGAGCTTCGTCAACGGCCAGATCCTGGTCGTCGACGGTGGATTCTTGGCGAGTGGCGTCAACCAGTGATCCCCGGGAGCCGGGGAAAGTCAGGGACATGAAGAAGAACCGACTTCGTGCAGTCTCGGGGATTGCCATCGTTCTCTCGTCCGCGGCAGTCCGCGCGCAGACGCCGGATGCCGGGGCCGGCGTGGACGCGACCTCCCCGCCACCCGGATCTCCGGAGCCGCGCCCTCCCACCGTCGAGCCTTTGGAGCCGGCTCGGGAGGCCTCGGCGCCCAAGCCCAAGGGAGAGAGAACGCCAATCGGGCTCGCCACGCGCGAAGCCGAAGTCGCGAGCGAGCGCGACTCCTGGTTCGCGCGCCCTCCTTTGTCCGTCACGGTCGGCGAGGGCAAGAAAACCTGGCAGCTCACGATCTACGGCTTCGTAGAAGCCGACGTGATCAACGACTCGACGCGCAGCTACGGCGACTCCATCGGCAGCGCGATCGTCGCCCGGGACGAGGTCTACGAGGGCCAGCACGGAAGAACGCAGTTTTCGATCCGAAACACACGTATCGGATTTGCGATGAAGTCTCCGGCGATTGGGGGCATCAAGCCCTCGGCGGTCGTCGAGACCGATTTCTTCGGCAATCAACCGGGCAAGCCACCGGCCACTTCGGAGTCGTCCTACTTCGACAGCCCGACGCTTCGCCTCCGGCACGCCTACCTGAAGCTGGAGAGCGACGTCGTCGACGTCTGGGCGGGGCAAACGTATTATCTGTTCGGCTGGCAGAACTACTTCTTCCCATGTTCGCTCGAGTTCTTGGGGCTCCCGAACGAGGCGTTCGGCCGCACGACGCAGGTGCGCATCTCGCACACCTTCGCGTCGGACGCCGTGAGCGTCGACGTTGCGATCGCGGCGCTCCGTCCCGCGCAGCGCGACTCCGAGATACCGGACGGCAACGCGGGGCTGAAGTTGAGCGTCAACCGCTGGAAGGGAATCACCACGCCGGGCAACGGCGGCACGACCGCGCTTCCGGCTTCGCTGGGCGTCTCGGGGGCGGTCCGTGCGTTCAACGTGGACTCCTTCACGCAGCCGCCGACGCAGAGCTCCAACCATCTCACGGGGTGGGGCCTCTCGGTCGACGCGCTCCTTCCCGTGATTCCGGCGCAAGACGGGAGCGACCGGGGCAACCGATTGACGCTCACCGGGTCGTTCGTGGTCGGTAGCGGCATCGCCGATCTGGTGAACGCGGGAGGAGGGGCGAGCTTTCCGACGCTTCCCAACCCAGCCATGATCAGTCCGCCCCCGGTCTATACGCCCGACATCGACAACGGCCTCGTGACGTTCGACACGTCGGGCGTTCTGCATACGATCGACTGGCAGACGTTCATGGTGGGACTGCAGTACTACCTGCCGCCCACGGGGCGCGTTGTCGTCGCCGCGAACTTCACCGAGGCCTACTCGAGGAACATGGCCCAGCTCTTCCCCCAGGGCGGCCGCGAAATCATGCTCTTTAGCAGGGTTGCGAAGCTCTCGTACTACGGCGACGCGAACGTATTCTTCGACGTCACGCCCGCGGTCCGAGTCGGGGGCTCGTTCCAGTATACGGCCACCGAGTATGTCGACGGAACGATGCCCAGGAACCTCCGCTGGATGGGGCAGGCGCTCTACTTCTTTTAGCTCTTTTGGCCCTGTTGGCTCTTTTGGCGGACCGGCTCGCGCAAGAGGCCCCAGAGCAGCGCGCTGCCGGCGAGGTCGAAGAACGCGATCGCGACGAAGAGCGGCGCGTAGCCCACTCTCAGCGCGACGATCCCGACCGCCATCGTAAAGAACATTCCCCCGAGGCCGCCCGCCGTTCCCGACAAGCCGTTCGCGGTAGCCACCATGGTCTTCGGGAAGAGGTCCGCGGGGAGGGTGAGGAGGGTGGAGGACATGGCCTGGTGCGCGAATGCCCCGATGCAGAAAAATACGATGGCCCATTCGGCCGTTGGCGCCCGGCCGATGAAAATCGCGAAGACCATCAGGACGGCGCACACCGAGGCCGACGCCTTGCGTGCCGTCATCACCGAGCAACGCAGCCGGATGAAGAAGGGAGACAGCAGCCCTCCGAACAGGCTCCCCGCGTCGCCCGCCAGGAACGGGAGCCACGCGAAGTACCCGATCTGCTTCAAGTTCAAGTGGCGCTCGGTGGCGAGGTAGAGCGGGATCCAGTACGTGAAAAACTGCCAGGCCGGCTCGGAGAGGAAGCGCGCGCCGGCGATCGCCCAAAAGTTCCTCTGCGCGAGAACCGTCCTCCACACGCCGTGCCCCGGTCGGTGCCCCTCGGCGGTCGAGTCCTCTTGCCCCTCCTGGATGAGGGCCAATTCGGCGGGCGACATCCACGGATGGCGCTCCGGCGCGCGGTAGACCCCCAGCCACACGGCCATCCAGGCAATTCCGGCCGCTCCGGTGACGACGAACGCCGATTGCCACCCGTAGTGCAAGATGAGATAGGCGACGAGAATCGGCGCGATGATGCCGCCGATTCCGGCGCCCATATTGACGATTCCAATCGCGACCGTTCGCTCTTCGGGCCTGAACCATTGGGACACCGTCTTGGCGGCGGCCGGAAAATTCGCGGCTTCCCCCATACCGAGCAACGCTCGAAATACCGCGAATGCCTGCCAACCTCCCGCCAAAGCGGTGAACACCTGCGCGAGAGACCACCATGCGATGGAGAGCGCGAGCCCGGCGCGGATGTTGAGCCAGTCGACGATGCGCCCGGAAAACGGTTGCATCACGAGATACGTGACCTGGAAGGCGATCACGATATGGGAAAAGTCGATCTCGGTGATCGCGAGATCGTGCTTGAGCGTGGGCGCGACCACCGAGAGGCACGTGCGGTCGAGGTAGTTGACGACCGTCATGCCCATCAAGAGAACGGCGATCCACCAGCGCAGACCCCTGGCGTGAAAGCCGCGGGGCGCGGCCCGGTCTCCGATGGGTCGTCCAGGTGGATCCATTTCCGTCTCGGCGGGGGGCGTTGCGCCGAGGCACATCGTGACGAGTCCGAGATCCGACTGTCAACTGGCCTGACCACCGGGATCGGGGCAGGGCCGCTCGGAGGTTTTCGCTTCCTGCTGCGGCGAACGACGATTGGTAAGGCCACTTGACACCCCGACCAACCCCTCCTAACCTCCCTTCACGAAGGGACATGCGCAACGCGGTCGCGCCGTTTTGGATGGGCTCGTGCCTTGCGCTGGCCGAGGGGACGGTGCCCTGGTGAGCGGGCGTCGACCGACCTTGCGCCTGGGTGCCCTCGCGCTCTGGGCGGGCGCTTCCGCGTGTAGCGGCGGGGGCGACCCGGCCTTTCCGGTGCTCGTGTGCGGGTCCGCTGCGCCCCCGTCCGTGTCCACTCCCTGCGGCGCCGGCGATCCGAGCCTGCCGCCGGAGCCCACCCTGCCGACCAACGTCTGCAAAACGCTCGTGGCGAACAAGTCGACCCCGGACGAGACGAACTCCGACGAGACGGCAATCCAGGCCGCGCTGAGCGCATGCAAAGGCCAGGGCGCCGTTCGACTGACCAGCAGCGGCGGCAACGGCGCGTTCGTAGCGGGACACCTGGTCGTCGACAGCACCGTCCTTTGGATCGACGAGGGAACGACGTTGTACGCGTCGCGCGATCCCAAGAGCTATCAGAATACCGGCAACTGCGGCCTCACCGGAATCAGCGACAGCAACGCCTGCCTGCCGCTCTTGTCTGCGACGGGGACCAATCCCGGAATCGTCGGCGACGGAACGATCGACGGCCAGGGGGGCGAGCCCATCTACGGGCAAGCGTATTCGTGGTGGGACCTCTCGAACGCCCTTCGTACGTCGAACGGCAGCGGCCCGAACCCCGCTTTGATCGAGGTCAAAAAGGCGACCGGATTTTTGATGTACCGCATCACCCTGCACGACTCGCCGAAGTTCCACGTCAAGCTCTCCGCGGTCCCCGCGACCGACTGTTCGATTCCGGGTAGCGGCTTTACGGTGTGGGGAGTGACGATCTTGACGCCGTCCGTGACGAGAACGAGCACGGGGTTTCGTCCGACGCCCTACTACTCGAGAAACTCCGACGGAATCGACCCGGGAGAGTTCGCCGCCACGAGCTGCGGCGTCATCGCGTGCAGCACCATCAGCACGGGGGACGATCAAATCGCGCTCAAGGCGGCGCACGGTCTTCAGAACATCGTGATTGCGCACAACCATTTCGGCTCCGGGCACGGAATGTCGCTCGGCAGCGAGACGAACGGTGGAGCGACCGACGTCGACGTGCACGATCTGACCATCGACGCCGACTCGCGCTGGAACGGCGCGCCGGGCTCGGATACCGCCGACTTCAACGGAATTCGGGTGAAGTCCGACGAGAGCCGCGGCGGATTGCCGGTGGACCGCATCCACTTCAGCGACGTCTGCATGCGCGACGTCCTCAACCCGATCGTGATCGACTCGAGCTACAATCCCTTGTACGGGGGAACGAGCTACCCCGTATTTCGGTCGATCACGCTGAAAGACGTGCGCGACGTCACGTGCATGGCGCTGGGCGAACCGCTTGTGATTCTCCAGGGGTTCGACGACCAATATTCGGCCGGGCCGATCACGCTCGACAACGTTGTCATCGACGGCATTACCCCGCTCGGGGTCGCGGGTCAGTACTCGAGTGTGCTCCGGGCCCCGAACGTGAACTTCATGCCCACCGGGTTTCACGTGACCGTCACGCCGCTTGCCTCCACCTCCACGGAGGGCGGCCCCAAGACCTGCGCCTTTCCGACGCTTCCGGTCCCGAAATGACGTCCGCGATCCGAGCGCTCCGCGCGCGATGGCGCACACGGCCATGACCGGAGCCGGGCGCAAAGGACTCAAGCTGGACGAAGCGGCCGTGCGCGAGCTGTGCGCCCGCGAAGTGGCGGCGTGGGGTGTCGGCGGCAGGCGCGTTCTCGCCATCGTGCCGGACCACACGCGAACCGCGCCGATCGACCTCTTGTTTCGGGTCTTGCACGAGCTCATGGCGGCCCACGGCGCCGCGGCGTTCGACGTGCTGATCGCGCTCGGCACGCATCCTCCGATGAGCGACGAGGCAATCAATCGGAGGCTCGGCATCACGCCCGGCGACCGGAGCGGCCTTTATCGCGGGACGAAGTTCCACAACCACGAGTGGCGGAATCCGGCCCAGCTCGCGTCGATCGGGTCCATCTCCGAAGACGACGTCGCGCAGTTGTCGGGCGGACGGATGCGCGAGCGCGTCGACGTGACGATCAACAAGCTCGTGCTCGAGTCCGATCTTCTCCTCATCGTGGGCCCGGTGTTTCCTCACGAGGTGGTCGGCTTTTCGGGCGGAAACAAGTACCTGTTTCCCGGTGTGTCGGGGAGCGAGATCATCGACATGTTCCATTGGCTGGGCGCCTTGATCACCAACCCCGCGATCATTGGTACGAAGCTCACGCCGGTGCGTGCGATTGTCGACCTCGCCGCGTCGATGGTTCCCGTCGAGCGCAAGTGCGTGAGCCTCGTCGTCGAGGGCGTCGACCTCGCAGGCCTATACGTCGGCACGCCGGAAGAGAGCTGGAGCGAGGCGGCGGATCTCTCCCAGCAAGTGCACGTCGTATACGAAGGCGCACCCTTCCGCTCGGTGCTGAGCTCTGCGCCCGCGATGTACGACGATCTTTGGGTCGGGGGGAAGTGCGTCTACAAGCTCGAGCCGGTGGTGGCCGACGGCGGTGAGCTCATCGTGTATGCGCCGCACGTCCGGACGATATCGGTCACCCACGGCGATACGATTCGTCGCATCGGGTATCACGTGCGAGATTACTTCTCGAAGCAAATGGCTCGTTTCGCAGGCGTTCCACGGGGCGTGATGGCGCACTCGACGCACGTGAAAGGCGTCGGCACCTACGAGGGGGGCGTCGAGCTCCCGCGCATCGACGTCGTCCTCGCGACCCAGATCGGCGAGGCGGAGTGCAAGGCGATGAACCTCGGCTACCGCGACTTCCGGTCGATCGACGTCAACGATTGGAAGGAGCGCAAGGCGGAGGGCCGTCTTTTCGTCCCGAAGGCGGGCGAAACGCTCTACCGGCTGGCGGCGGCGGATCGAGCGCCTGGCGCGCCGCCCGGCGAACCGAGAACGGCGGTGGGCCGATGAGCCAGCGTTTCCGCGTCCCGCCGCCGGGCGGGCTCGACTTCGTGAGCCTCGGCGCCTTGGTGCACCGGCTCGATCCCGGCGTCGTGCCGTTCCGGCGCGCGAGCCGTTTCGACGTCCACGTGAGCGGGGGCGAGTACAACGTCGCGGCCAACCTTGCCGATTGCTTCGGGTTGAATGCCGGCGTCGCGAGCGCCATGGTGCGGTATCCCATCGGAGACCTCGTCGCCGAACGCGTCCGGGCGATGGGGGTCCGGGGTTTCTACAAGTACTTCGACCACGACGGGGCGCACGGGCCGAATATGGCGACCGTCTACAGCGACCGCGGCTTCGGCGTTCGCGGCCCCGTCGTTTTTTACAACCGCGCCAACGAAGCCGCCGCCCTCCTCGAGCCAGGCGACTTCGACTGGGGAAACTTGTTCGCGGGCGGCGTCCGGTGGTTTCACAGCGGCGGGATCTTCGCAGCGCTCTCCGACACGACGGGAGCGCTGATCCTCGAGGCCATGAAAGCCGCCAAGGCCGCCGGCGCCGTCACGAGCTTCGATCTGAACTTTCGCGAAAAGCTCTGGAACGTCCGCGGTGGCCAGGCAAAGGCGGCGACCGTCATCGGTCCAATCGTGGATCACGTGGATGTCATCGTGGGCAACGAGGAGGACTTGCAGCGAGGACTGGGCATCGCCGGGCCCGAAGTCGCGGGGCGGTCGTCGCTCGACCCGAAGGCGTTCTTCGAGATGATCGACCGGGTCCTCGCTCGGTACCCGCACGTGCGGGCCGTCGCGACGACGCTGCGGGAGGTCCACTCCAGCAATCGGCACAGCTGGAGCGCCGTCGGCTGGGTCGAAGGGGCCCGATATGCCGCGCCGGTCTGCGAGCTCGACGTGCTCGAGCGCATCGGGGGAGGCGACGGCTTCGCGTCGGGTTTCTTCTACGGCCTATTGGCCGGCGAGCCCGTCGACGACGCCCTGAAGCTCGGTTGGTCGCACGGCGCGCTGCTGACGACCTTTCCGGGCGACACCACGATGGCGACGCTCGAACAAGTGCGCGCATTCGCCAAGGGCGGTTCGGCGCGCGTGCAGCGCTGACGGGGCTGACAGGGGAGAGAGCGCGTCGTGACTTGGGACAACCAGCAGCGGGCATGAAATGAACATCGAACGATATTCGATTGGAATAGGCGACCGCTTCGGCAGGGAAGGGCCGGCGCAGCTGCGCGCTCTGCAGAAGGCCGAGGAAAGCGGCGTCGCCGTCGTCCCCGTCTGGAACAAGTCGTACCGAGAGCATTCGCTCATCGGAACGACGCCCGCGGACGTGCGGGCAGAGGCCGACGCGGCCGTCCGGGCCGTCGGATGGAAGGGCGCCTACTACGTCGACGCGGACCACATCGGAATGAAGACGGTCGGGGCGTTTCTCCCGTTCTGCAACTTCTTCACGCTCGACGTCGCGGACTTCATCGGTCAAAAAGGCCCCGACGACCTCGGTGCCTCCTTCGTCCGCGAAATGGCGCCGTTCCGCGGCTCGCTACGGATTCCCGGATTGGACGCGGCCTACTCGGTGACGGACGCCGTATTGGAGTCGATCGGAGGCCGGTATGCGTATGCCGCGAGCGAGGCGGGGCGCACCTACCGGCACATCGCGGCCGCGAAGGGAGCGGACGCGTTCGTCACCGAAGTATCGGTCGACGAGGCGGCAGAGCCCCAGTCGCCTTTGGAGCTCTTCTTCATTCTCGGAGCGATCGCCCGCGAGGGCATTCCCATCGACACCATCGCCCCGAAGTTCTCCGGCAAGTTCCTCAAGGGGGTCGATTACGTCGGAAACGTCGCCGCTTTCGAGCGGGAGTTCGAGGCGGATCTCCTGGTCGTCGAACACGCCCGAAGCGTATTCGGCTTACCGCGCACGCTGAAGCTGAGCGTGCACACCGGCAGCGACAAGTTCTCGCTGTACCCCGCCATGCATCGGACGCTCCGCAAGCACGCCGCCGGGGTTCACTTGAAAACCGCCGGGACGACGTGGCTGGAAGAGGTCATCGGCGTCGCACTCTCCGGGGCCACCGGCCTCCGCGTCGCAAAGGCGATTTACGCGCAGGCCCACGCTCGGCTCGAAGAGTTGTGCAGACCCTACGCCACCGTCGTCGAGATCGACCGCGCCAAGCTCCCTGCGCCGTCCGATGCACAGACCTGGACGGCCGAGCAATTCGTCCGGCGCATTCGTCACGATCCGGCTTGCCCCGATTTCAGTCTCCACGTTCGGCAACTGATGCACGTGGCGTTCAAGGTCGCGGCCGAGATGGGTGGCGAGTTTCGCGACGCTCTCGACGCATCGCGCGAGATCGCAGAGGCGTGCGTCACGGAGAACCTCTGGGATCGCCACATCCGCCCGCTGCTCGTCGGAGCACGGCCCGATGCGTGAGGGCTGGACGAAGGTCGCGGCGATCGCGGCGTTGGTGTTCTCCGTCGAAGCGGGGGGATGCGGCGGGACGGCGGCCGTCTCCGGCGGCTGCAGCACCGATCCGTCGGTCCTCTGTCCCGGTACGTTCGTCGGCTGGTCGTGCAGCGGACCCAATCGTCCGGACGAAGTCGCCAGCGTGAATTCGGCGCTGGAGAGCGTTCTGTGTGCCAGCACCGGGGAAACGATGCCCAACGGGAAGGCTCCCTACTGCTGCACCAACAACACGACCACGTGCGCGGTCGATCCGAGCGCGATCTGCCCGAATCAATGCAACGATCCAACCGTCCCCTGCACCAACGCTCTCGTCGGCTACTCGTGCATGGGGACGAACCGACCCGACGCCTACTTCCAGTCCGACGGCGGAATCGACGGAGGGTTCTCGTTCAATTGCCAACAAGGCGTCAAAGAGTACGGACTCATCGAATACTGCTGCGGCACCTCA
>CAZVPE010000055.1:0-5084 GCA_964628155.1 uncultured Polyangiaceae bacterium
CCGCCCCAACCCGGGGCGGCGGGCCTCTGGGGGGGGGGGGGGGGGGGGGGGGGGGGGGGGGGGGCGGGCCCCCGCCGCCGCGCCGGGCGGCGGCGCCGGGGGAGCGGGCGGAGCGACCGGGGCGGGATTGGCCGGAGCCGCCGGAAGAGCCGGCAAGGCGGACGGCGCGCTCGCGGGAGGCCCTGCCGCGGGCTTCAGGTTGACCGTGAGGTTGGTCGTTTCGTGCTCCTTCAGAAGTGCGTCTTGCTCGGAGGCGGCGAAACCCTGCGCCGCGATCCGGATTCTGTGCGCGCCGGGATCGAGCGGGATCGGTTCGCCGATGAGCGCCGCGCTGACACTCTGCCCGTCGATTTGCATTTGGGCGTTTGCCGCGGCGGGCGTAACTTGCACGAGGAGCTTGGGAACACGCGGTTCGACCTGGGCCAGCCCCGCCTTCGCCTGGTCCATCGCGGTTTGGAAGGCCTGCGGGGAGCCGGGCGGCAGGGGCGCACGAAGCGCGGAACGGTACGTCTCCGCCGATTCGACCAGCCGACCCAGCGCCGCTTGACACTCCGCGATCCGCACCACGTTGGTGGGTGCGTCGTAAGCGCGCTCCGCGCGCTGGAACTTGTCGAGCGCGTCCGCGAACTTCCCCGCTCGCTGGAGTTCGTCTCCCTCCTTGAAGAGGTCGCGGGCGGCCGCGCGTTCGGCGTCGCTGACTTGCGCGAGCAGCGGAGCGGAGCACGCGAGGAACGCAAGGAGACCGATTGTGGTCACGAAGAGCGGTTTGGTTCGCATGAATAATCGGGCCCCTGACTCAGTAGCCGGGGTCGCTGGTCGGAAGGGTGGGCTTCGCGGGAGTGGGCTTCGCAGGAGACGGAGGCGCGCTCGGGACCGCGACCGGCAGGTGCTTGGGCGGAGGGTTCGCGGGGAGCTGTTTCGGTGCGACCCGCACCATCGGCGTGAGACTGGGCACGGGGGCGACCTGGCTGAGCGGCGTGACAGGGGCGGCGCTGACGAGCGCCGCCGTCGACGTCGGTACGGTGGCCACTGGAGGTGCGCTCGCCGGAGGACCGGCCGCGCTGGTGGGGGCGCGCGGGTTGGCTGCCATGAGCTTCACGACGGCCAACACCCCCACGCTACCGCCCACGAGAGCCGCGGCGAGCACCGCCAGGAGGAGGCCTCGCGACGAGCGCCGCATCGTGACCGCCGGAGTCGTGAGCGGCGCCGACGTACTTCCGTCGGTCGGCATCGGCGCGTAGGGCAGCGTCGGGCGGACCGGTCCGCGAAACGTGTGCTCGTCGGGAACGCGGCGAGCGCTAATCCCGGCCGCGAGCGCCAGCGCTTCGGCCAACTCGGTCGCCGTCGCGTAGCGCCTCGCCGGGTCCCGCTCGAGGGCTCGGAAGAACCAACCGTCGAACGCTTTGGCGAGACCGGGTGCGTTCTCGGACGGCGTCGGCAGCGGCGCGGTACAGATTTTCACCAGCAAATCCCCCACGCTCTCGCCCTCGAACGGCAAGACGCCCGTAACGCATTTGTACGCGATGACTCCGAGCGACCACAAGTCGGACCGGTGGTCGATCGTGCGCAAACCGCGAGCCTGTTCGGGGGACATGTAATAGGGCGTGCCGAGGACCGCGCCGGTCTTCGTACTGCTCGAAAGCCCCGAATCGCCGGGTGGCCCCTTGATCTTCGCGATGCCGAAGTCGAGCACCTTCGCGACTTCGTCGTCGTCGTCCGGGGAGCGCACGAGAAAGATGTTCTCCGGTTTGAGGTCGCGGTGAATGATTCCCGCGTCGTGCGCCCGCTGCAGCGCGCGCGCGACCTGTCCGAGGATTCGCGCCGTCTCCTGAAGCGAAATGCGGCCGAAACGCTCCACTCGCTGGTCGAGCGTCTCGCCTACCAGGAGCTCCATGACGATGTAGGGGCGACTGTCCTCGGTGACGCCGTGATCGAAGATCTGGATGGCGTGCTTGCTCTGGATTGTCGCCGCCGCACGCGCTTCGGTGGCGAAGCGCGACTGGGCCTCTTGGCTGCCGACGTACTCCGGATCGATGAATTTGATCGCCACGCGGGTTCCCAGGGTCGCGTGACGCCCCTCCCAGACCGAACCCATCCCGCCGCGGCCGATGAGACCGAGCAGTTCATACTTGCCGGCCACGAGACCGCGAGCAGGGGGCGGCTGCGGATCGTTCATCGGGCAACTTCCACTCTACATTAGACGAGGCTCCCCGCGGCGGCTAACGCCACCTCGTGGGCCCTCACGCTGGCGCCGTGGGAATGCTAACAGCTCCCGCGATGGCTCGCCCCGCTCGGACCCCGGACAACGACAAGCCGGGCGCGCGCCTGCCGGAGCCGGGGGCCGGCGATGTCCTCTACCTCGTCGATCTGTCCGGGTACGTCTTTCGCGCCTACCACGCGTTGCCGCCGCTCTCCAATTCTCGCGGCGAACCCACCCACGCGGTGCTGGGCACGGTCAACATGCTCCAGAAGGTGGTGGGGGAGCGGCGCCCGCACCTCCTCGCGGTGGCGATGGATTCCCCCGGGCGGACGTTCCGCCACGCTTTGGACGCTCGTTACAAGGCGACCCGGCCGCCGCCCCCGCCGGACCTGTCGCAGCAAATGTCGCGTGTCGAACAAATCGTCCGGGCGCTCGACGTCGCGTGCTTCGCCGAGGCCAACCTCGAGGCCGACGATCTCATCGCGGAGGTGACCCGACACGCCCTCCGAGAGCGATGGCGCGTCGTCATCGTGAGCGCCGACAAGGACCTGATGCAACTCGTGCGCGACGAAGACGAGCGCGTCGTGCTCTGGGACTCGATGCGCGACCGGGTCTACGGTCCCAAGGAGGTGCGCGAAAAACTCGGCGTCGCCCCCAGCCAGGTCCGCGATTTCTTGGCGCTCACGGGCGACACCAGCGACAACGTGCCCGGCGTTCCAGGCATCGGACCCAAGACGGCGGCCGACCTCCTGGCGCAGTTCGAATCGCTCGACGGCATCTATGCGTCTCTCGACCGGATAGCCCGACCCAAGCTTCGGGAGAGCCTGCGCGAGCACGAAGGGGACGCGCGCCTTTCGCTCCAGCTCGTGACGCTCGCCTCGGACACGTCGATCGAGTGGGAGCACACGAAGCTCCTCTGGGGCGGGGCCGACGTCGCGGAGCTCCGCCGCATCTACACCGAGCTCGAATTCAGCCGGCAAATCGAGCAGCTCGACGGACTCGGGGAAGCCGCTCGAGAAGCCGAGAGCTCGAAGCGCCAAGTGGTGGGCGCGGCCGAATCGGCGCACCCAGCGAACCAATCGCCACCCGTCTACGACTGCGTGCTCGACGGCGACACGCTCGAGCGCCACGCCCGTGAGGCGGGCCAGAAGGGCGAAATGGGCCTGGCCGTGCAGTCGACCACCGAAGACGCCGTGCGCGCAGAGCTCATCGGTCTCTCGCTCGCGACCGACCCCGGCCGAGCGCACTACGTCCCGCTCTCGCACCGGTACCTCGGCTGCCCCGCGCAGCTTCCATGGGAGCGCGTGCGCGCGCTCGTCGCTCCGGTCCTCTCCGACCCGAAGATCGCGAAGGTGGGGCACGACTTGAAGCGCATGTGCGTCACGCTGGGGCGCGCCGGCGCGCCGCTCGGGGGTCCCCTGTTCGACACGATGATCGCCGCGTACCTCATCGATCCCGAGGCCCAAAACCGCCTCCCCGAACTGGCGCAGCGCGAGCTCGGGGTCCGCGTCGCCCGCTACGACGACGCGGTCGGCAAGGCACGAGCGCCGCATCCGGCGTTCGACGAAATCGACCTCGAACGGGCCACGCCGTTCGCCGCGGTCGACGCCGAGATCGCGCTGGCGCTTCGAAAGCGCCTGGAGCCGCGACTGGCTGCCGAGGGCCTCGATGGGCTCATGCGCGACGTCGAGATGCCGCTCGCCCGCGTGCTCGCGGCGATGGAAACACACGGCGTCCTCGTCGACGTCCCCACGCTCGAAACGATCGGTCGCGACGTCGAGCAGCAACTTCGCGACATCGAGGCCGATTGCAAGCAGATCGCGGGCCGCGACTTCACCCTGCGATCGCGCGACCAACTCGAGAAGATTCTCTTCGACGACCTGAAGCTTCCGGTCGGAAAGCGCACGCCGAAGGGCGGGCGGTCCACGGACGCCGACGTCCTCGAGGCGCTCGCAGAGCGGCACCCGCTGCCCGCGCGCATCCTCGCGTATCGCGAGCTCGACAAGCTCAAAGGAACGTACATCGACGCGTTGCCGAAGTGCGTGAACCCCGCCACGGGGCGCATCCACACGCGGTTCGATCAGGCGGTCGCCGCGACCGGGCGGCTCTCGTCGAGCGATCCCAACCTCCAGAACATCCCGATCCGCACCGAGCTCGGACGCGCCATCCGCGCTGCGTTCGTCGCGCCGCCGGGGCACCTCATCTTGAGCGCAGACTATTCGCAGATAGAGCTCCGCGTTCTTGCGCATCTCTCGCAAGACCCGGCGCTCATCGACGCCTTCGCCACGGCGGGTGACGTTCATGCCCGCACGGCGGCGCTCATCTTCGACAAGGCGCAGGACCAAGTGACCGCCGACGAGCGGCGCGCGGCCAAAACGATCAACTTCGGGGTCATTTACGGCATGGGCGACAGCGCGCTCGCGAAGCAGCTCGGCATCCCGCGCGACCAGGCGGCTCGTTTCATCGCGGCGTACTTCGACCGCTACGCGGGGGTCGCGCGCTTCATGGAAAAGACCGTGGAGTCTGCGCGTCAGGGCGAAGCCGTGCGCTCGCTCCTCGGGCGCCGGAGGTTCTTGCCGAATCTTCACTCGGCCAACCGCGCGCTCCGATTCGAGGCCGAACGGATCGCGCGCAACATGCCCATCCAGGGGACCGCGGCGGACATCCTCAAGCTCGCGATGGTGGAGCTCGGGAAAGACGCGGGCCCGTCGGGGACCGCGCGGATGGTGCTGACGGTGCACGACGAACTCGTGTTCGAAGTGCCGGAGGGCGACGCCGCGAAGGAAGGCGAGAGAATTCGCCGATCGATGCAGGGCGCGATGAAGCTCTCGGTCCCGCTGGTCGTCGACGTCGGCTCGGCGCGAAACTGGGCGCTCGCGCACTA
>CAZVPE010000055.1:5184-28100 GCA_964628155.1 uncultured Polyangiaceae bacterium
TTCCGAGGCGAACCAATGCGATCCTCTCTTGCCCTCTCCTTCTTCTCGCTGTCGTTTCTCGTCGCGCAGACCGCCCGCGCGGACGGTCCTCCTCTTGGTGCGCCGCCTCCGGACGCCAAAGTGCTCGTCGCTGCTCCGGCTGCGAACGCGGCGCCGCCCAAGATCGACGCACCGGCTCACGAGACCACGGCGACCGTATCCGCGGGCGGCCAGATCGCCACCGGCAACTCGCAGCTCATCGCGGGCACCGTGAACGGCAAGCTCGACTTGCGGCGCGGGTCCAACGGCTTTGGTGCCTCGCTGGTCGGCAACTTCGGCGAGGGCGCGGCCGCGGGCCAGAGCATCCAGGTGACTACGGAGAACTTGCAGGGGCGACTGCGCTACGACCGCTACTTCAACGAACGGCTGAGTGCCTTCGTGATTGGCACGTTGCGACACGATCGCTTTCAGGGACTCGACGAGCGCTTCAACGTCGACCCGGGGGCCAAGTACCTCGTTCTGGACACCGAGAAGACCAAGCTCTGGGGCGAGTTGGGCTACGACTTCCAGTACGATATCCGTCGAAGCGACGCGCTCGTGGTGACGCCGGCCACGGCCGCAACGGCCACGATGCCCGCCACGGCGGCCGTGGTGCTCGACAGAACCCAGAGCGACCATTCCGCGCGGGTATTCGCGGGATTCCGCCACGCGTTCACGAAAGACGTGACGTTCTCGACGGGGCTCGAATACCTCCAGAGTTTCGTCCATTCGACGAAGTACCGCATCAACTACGACGCGCTCTTCGCCTCGAGCCTCGGCTCGGGATTTTCGCTCGGCCTCGGCTTCAGCGCGCGTTTCGATCACGACCCGTTGCCGGGCAAGAAAGATGTCGACACGACGACGACCGTGAGCCTCATTTACGCTTTCAGCGATATCCCGGCGCCGCCCCCGCCGCCTTGCCATTGTCCGGAGCCCCCGCCGCCCCCTCCTACCCCGCCGCCGGGCGCGTCTGCTCCGCCGCCTCCACCCCCGCCGCCTCCACCCCCGGGAGCGGCGGCTCCCCCGCCTCCGCCGGCAGCCCCCCCGCCCGCGACGGCACCCTCGCCCTGAACGAGTCGAACACCGAGCGAGCTCGAACCCCGCCGCACCCCAGGATCTCCCATGCTCAAGGACTTCAAGGCATTCATCGCACGCGGAAACGTGGTCGACCTCGCGGTCGGCGTGATCATCGGCGCGTCCTTCGGCAAGATCACGAGCTCGCTCGTCGGCGACGTCATCATGCCGCCGATCGGCCTCGCCCTCGGCAAGGTGGACTTCTCCAACCTGTTCATCGACCTATCGGGAAAGGCCCACCCCACCCTCGCTGCCGCCAAGGCCGACGGCGCGCCGACAATCAACTACGGCGTCTTCATCAACGCGGTCATCGACTTTCTCATCGTCGCGTTCGTCGTCTTTCTCTTGGTGCAGTTGGCGGAGAGGCTCGTGCCCAAAGCCGCGGCGACCAAAGACTGCCCGCGCTGCTTTCAGGCGATTCCCGTCAAGGCTACGCGCTGCCCCCACTGCACCTCCGAGCTCGCCGCCGCCTGACGGCAGGTCGGCGCCGATGCTGGGCTGCCGGCGCTGGCTCTCGCCACTCGGTCGTCGCGCGGGCGCCGCTGCATGGATCGTCCCGCTTCTCTCGGCGTGCGTCCACTCGGAGTCGCAGCGCGCCCCGCGAGAGCCACCCGGTGAGCTCCTCGCTGGCCCTCCCGAAGCCGCGCCGCGCGAAGAGGTGCAAGTCGGCTACGCGACCTGGTACGGCGGCAGGCTCGCAGGACGAAGAACGGCGAGCGGCGAGCGCTTCGATCCGAACGAGTTGACCGCGGCCCACCGCTTCTTGCCGTTCGGAACGTGGCTCGAAGTGAGGCGCCTCGACACCGGGGCCGCCGTGCGTGTCCGCGTCACCGACCGCGGCCCGTTCGGCCACGAGGAACGAATCATCGACCTCTCGCGTGCGGCTGCCCAGAGGATCGGAATGCTCCGCCGCGGGGTGACCAAAGTGCAGCTTCGCGTCGTGGAAGGCCCCTGAGACGGCAAAGACGATTCAGAGAACGCGTTTGCACGACGTCATGAAGTCGAGCGCGTACCGGATGTAGTTCGCCGCGCTCTCGCGGATTCGCTGGAGCTCGTCTTCGCCGGTCGCCCGGGTGACTCGAGCCGGTCGGCCCATGACGACGCTCCGGGGAGGGACGACCGTACCGGGCGTCACCAAAGACCCCGCGGCGACGAGCGAATCCTCGCCGATGACGGCGCCGTCGAGCACGATGCTTCCCATCCCGATGAGGCAGCGGTCGCCGATGGTGCACCCGTGCACTACGGCCGCGTGGCCGATCGTGACGTCGTCGCCGATGATCGTCCTCGCCTTGCCTCCGAGGACGTGGACCACGACCCCGTCCTGGACGTTCGTGCGAGCTCCGATGCGAATCGGGTAGCAGTCGCCCCGCACGACCGCGCCGAACCATAGGCTCGCCTGATCGCCGAGGCTCACATCTCCGACGACAACCGCGCTGTCCGCGATGAAGACGTCGCGTCCCACCGCCGGGCGCACTCCGAGGAGCTCATAGACCGCCATACGAAACCTTGGCCCCGTGCCTCACGCCGTGACGACAGGGAGCGAGCGACCGCCGGCCCGCGGGCGCGGCACGATGGGATCCACCGGCAGCCCGAGCAGCGAGTGGCGGTTCGCACGCCGGATTTCGACCTCGACCACGTGCCCGACCAGCGACCCTGCTCCCGGAGCCTCGACGTGAACGATCTCGTTTCGTTCGGTGCGGCCTTGCACGAGATCGTGCGAGAGATCCCCCTTCTCGCTCTTGCTCGCGCCCTCGACGAGCACTCGCTGCCTCGTGCCCACCAGCGACGAGAGGTGCGCAGCGCCCATGGCCTCGGACAGCTCGAAGAGCCGTGCGAGCCGCTCGCTCTTCACCGCTTCGTCGACATCGTCCGAGAGGCGCAGGGCGGGGGTATGGGGCCGCGGCGAATACTTGAAGCCGAAGAGCGACACGAAGCCCACCTCCGCGATGAGCGATAGGGTCTGCGCGAAATCGTCTTCCGTCTCGCCCGGGAACCCGACAATGACGTCCGTCGACAGGGTCATGTCGGGGCGGGCGCGCCGCAACCTTTCCGCCCGAGCAACGTACTCCGCGCGGGTGTAGCGGCGAATCATGCGGCGGAGCACGCGGTCGCTCCCGGATTGCACGGGCAAGTGCACGTGTCGCGCGAGTACGTCGAGGTCCGCGTGCGCCCGCGCGAGCCCTTCGGTCGCGTGACGCGGATGCGGACTCGTGTAGCGCAAGCGAGCCAGACCCGGGGGCGCCTCTCGCGCGATGAGGCGCAAGAGCTGAGGAAACTGGGTCTCATCAATCTCATGGGTCGGGTCTCCGCCCCCGGGGCCTCGGCCTGGGTCGGCGGCGGCCAGGGCGGGGTCGCGAAAGCTGTCGACCGTTTGCCCGAGGAGGAGCACTTCGCGCGACCCCGCGAGCACGAAGCGGCGGATCTCTTCGACGATCTCACGGGCCGGGCGATACCGCTCCGGCCCGCGCGTGTACGGGACCACGCAGAAGCTGCAGCGCTCGTCGCACCCCTTCATGGTCGTGACGAGCCCGACGACCGGCGCGTGCGCGCTCGGGCCGTGGGGTGCCCAGGTGAGAAAGCGTGGCGACGCCACGTCGAACTCGGTTCTCGCCGTCGGCGGCGCCCCGGACATCTGCTCCGCCAAGAGCGCGGGCAACTCGGATACGTTGTCGGGTCCGACGACCAGGTCGATGTGCTTCACGCGGCCGAGCAGCTGCTCGCCCTCCTGCTGCGCCACGCAACCAGCGACCGCGACGACGAGCTCCGGGCGCACGAGCTTGACGGCCGCCAGCTTTCCGACCTCACTCCGGAGCTTTTGCTCTGCCTTTTCGCGGACGCTGCACGTGTTGAAAATAACGAGATCGGCCTCCTCGGGCCCATCGACGGCGACCCCGCCGGCCGCCTGCAGCACGGACTCCATTCGGATGGAGTCGTGCACGTTCATTTGGCAGCCGAACGTTCGAAGGACGTAGCGAAAGTGCACGCGGGTGACGGCGACGATAGCATGCTGAGGCGCACGGGCCGGATTGAGCGTTTCGAAGTCTCGCCGCGCGCGATAAGCTTGCGGCTACCGTGCGACGATCCGCGACCTCGAAGCGCTGCGTGACACTCGCGCCGGTCGTCCTCGCGACCGCGCCGGCGGTCGCCGCATGCACGCAGCACGCACCCGCCCCGGTACGCGCGACTTCGGCCGTCGCCGCCTCGAGCGACGACGGGGCCCCCGCGAGTGCCCTCGGCGCGGGTGCCGGGACCGCAGCGACGACGGCCGGTGTCCGATGGATCGGGCGCGTCGACGCGAGCAATCCGAATGCGGTGAAGTTCGCGTGGTCTGGAGCTGGAGTCGCGGCGACCGTGAACGGGTCGAAAATCTCCGTTCGGCTAGAGACCGAAGGCGGCACCGCGTCGACGTTCTTCCAGGCGCTGATCGACGGCGCGACCCTCCCACGGTTTCAGGTCGCGGCCGGCCCGGCGCAGACCGTGACACTCGGAACGGGCCTCTCCGAGGGCGACCATACGGTGGAGCTGTACCGAGAGACCGAGGGTATGTACGGCGACAGCATCTTCTTCGGATTCGTCGACGGCACGGTGAAAGGGGCTCCTCTCAGCAGCGGGCGACTCATCGAGATCATCGGCGACTCCATCAGCGCGGGATACGGGAATCTCGGAAGCGAAACGCACCCGCCCTGGGACAATACCTGCAGCTTCTCGCTCGACACCGAGTCCGCCTACCAGGCCTACGGCTCGGTCGTTGCGCGCGCGCTCGGCGCCGAGGTCAGCATCGTCGCGCGATCCGGCTGGGGCGTGTACCGCGACGCCTCGGGCGACACGGCGAACGTTTTGTCGTCCGTCTATGCCAACGTCCTGGGCACCCAGAACACGCTTCAATGGGATTTCAAGCGGCAGGCCGACGCGGTCGTCATCAATCTCGGCACCAACGACAGCGCCCAAGGGGACCCGGGGCAACCCTACGAAGACGCGTACGTCGCGCTGATCCGAACCGTCCGCGGCAAGTACCCCAGCGCGTGGGTAGTGCTGGCGATTGGACCGATGACGACCGACCCGCCCCTCACCCAAATGCGGACCCACCTGAGCAACGTGGTTGCGCGGATGGCCGATCCAAAAGTGACCGCGGTGGACATCGCGCCCCAAGACGCGACGGCGACGGGCTGCGACTACCATCCGAACGTGGCCGAAGACTCAATCATGGCAGGCGTTCTCGCGAGCGCCTTGAAATCGAAGCTGGGCTGGTAAATCGGGAGGCGAGATGCAGGTGGAGCCGCGCTACAAGACCCTCGTCGACATCTACGAGCGAAGCATCGAAGCGTACGGCGCGCGCGAGCTTTTCGGCACGAAGGAGGGCGGCCGCTGGGTCTGGATCACGTACGCGGAGTTCGGGCAGCGGGTCGAGAAGTTCCGCGCCGGCCTCGCTTCCAAAGGGGTGGGGCGCGGCGACCGCATCGCCATCGTGTCGAACAACCGGGTGGCGTGGGCGGTCGCCGCGTACGCGGGCTACGGCCTCGGCGCGGCGATCGTTCCGATGTACGAGGCCCAGTCGCCGAAGGACTGGGAGTTCGTCGTCCGCGACTGCGAAGCAAAGATCCTGCTCGTTGCGAACGAGATGGTCCTCGCCAAGGCGATGGGGCTGCTCGACGCGATTCCGACGCTCGAGCACATCGTGCTCCTCGAAGGAAGCAGCACGGGCGACGCGCGCGTGTCGAGCTACACGTCCATGCTCGCGGAGGCCCGAGCCGCCGCGCCGATTCGCCCCACGCCCGACGACCTGGCGGCGCTGCTCTACACCAGCGGCACGACCGGTGTTCCCAAGGGGGTCGTGCTGTCCCACGGGAACCTTGCCTCGAACGTCAGCGGCTCCACCGAGATCTTTCCCATCAAGCCGACCGATCGTTCGCTCTCGTTTTTGCCTTGGGCGCACGCCTTCGGGCAGACCGCGGACCTGCACGTCCTATTCGCGTGCGGGGCGTCGATCGCCATCTGCGAAGGCGTCGACAAAATCCTCGACAACCTCGCCGAAGTTCGGCCCACGATCATCGCCTGTGTTCCGACCATCTTCAGCCGAGTTTACACGGCGGTGCAGCAGCAGCTCGCGCACCGGCCGAAGCCCATCCAAAGGCTCGTGAGCTATGCCTTCCGCATCAAGGCAAAGCAGCGCCGAGGCGTCGCGGCGCGGTTGGACGAGCGGCTCGTCCTCCAAGTCGTCGACAAGATCGTCTTCGACAAAGTTCGCGCTCGTCTCGGCGGGCGTTTGAAGTACGCCATTTCCGGCGGAGCAGCGCTCTCGCGCGACGTCGCGGAGTTCATCGACGCCATCGGGATCGTCGTGTTCGAAGGGTATGGGCTCACCGAAACTAGCCCGGTCGCGACGGCCAACAGACCCGACGCGCGCAAGATCGGGAGCGTGGGTCTCCCCCTCCCCGGAGTCCGCATCGTTATCGATCCCGGGAGCGGAGAGCACAATCTCGACGCGGCGCCCGGCCGCGCGGCGCCGCCGGAAGGCGAGGTCATCGTGTACGGCCCGAACGTCATGAAGGGATACTTTCACCGTCCGGAGGAAACGGCCGCCGTGTTCACTTCGGACGGCGGCTTTCGCACCGGCGACATGGGATTCCTCGACGCCGAGGGGTTTCTCTTCATCACGGGGCGGATCAAAGAGCAGTACAAACTCCAGAACGGAAAGTACGTCGTCCCGAGTCCGCTCGAGGAGGCGCTCAAGCTCAGCCCCTACATCGCCAATGCCATGGTGTACGGCGACAACAAGCCGTACAACGTCGCCCTCATCGTCGCGAACGTGACCGCCCTCCGGAAGTGGGCCGACGAAAACCACCTCGCGCTGCCGGGTGGCCCGGAGGATCTGCTCCAGGACGACCGGGTTCGCGCGCTTTTCGCGGGCGAAATTGCGGCACGCTCCACCGGGTTCAAGGGGTTCGAGCGGATCCAGGACTTCGCCCTCGTGGCGGCGGAGTTCACCGTCGAAAGTGGGATGATCACGCCGAAAATGAGCCTCAAGCGCCGCAAGGTCGTCGAGGTGTACGGCCCGCTTCTCGAGCGCATCTACGCCCGAGGCCAAGGCGAGCGGGCGCGGGCAAGCGCGTGAAACGGCTTCGACGTCGAGACGGGCGAGCCGAGGACCAACCTGACACGACGGCTCGCAGCGCGTAATCTGCCCCCATGTCCAGCGACGAGAAGCGGCCGCTCGGCAAGATCCTCCTGCAGCGCAAACTCGTCTCGCAGCAGGAGTTGGACGATTCGCTGCACGAGCAGAGGCAATCGCCCACTCCCGCCCCCCTCGCTTCGCAGCTCGTCGGCGAAGGAAAGCTCGATGAGATCGAAGCCCTGCGCGCCCTGTCGGAGCAGCACGGCGTGCCGGGCATCGATCTGACGCAAATCGCGATTGTCCTCGAGCAGCTCGACGCCGTTCCGCGCGAGGTCGCGGAAACGCGACGCATTCTTCCGGTCCTCGTCCGCGGCGATCGACTCTTCCTGGCGATGGCCGACCCTCACGACAAGCGGGTCATCGACGAACTCGAGTTCGTCACGGGAAAGAAAGTCTACCCCTACATCGCGGTGCACACGACGCTGCTCCATACGATCGCCGCCGCGTACGATGGCAAGGCGCGCGGCGACCGGCACTACCTCGGGCCGCGTGTCCCCCAGGAAACGCTCCGCCAGCTCGGCCTCGTCGGGTCCACCGCGGCCCCGCCGGCCCCGCCAACAGCCGCCCCGCCGACGAAGGGACCGCCGCCGCCCTCGCGCGCCGCCCCTCCTCCAGTGCCGCGCCGTTCGGTCCAGGCCCCGCCGCCCCCCCCGGCCGAGGCGCAGGCGCCCTCCGAGCCGGCGATCGTCCTCGATACGGTGGAAGAGAGCGTGGGGTTCGGCGCAAGCGAAGTCTCCACGAGCGAGTTCGGAACCGTCGACGAGGAGGTCTCCAGCGTCACGAGCCTTCCCGAGGAGCTCCGCGTGCGGGCCACCCAAGCAGCCGACGCGGTTGCAGGCGGAGACGGCAAGCTCGTCCTCGTCGTGGACGACGAAGACGAGATCCGCAAGCTTCTCAAGAGATTGCTCACCCAGAAGGGCCACCGGGTCCTCGAGGCGGACCGAGGTCTTCTGGCCCTGAGGCTGGTCAAAGAGCACGTGCCCGACCTCATTATTCTCGACGCGATGCTGCCGGAGCTGCACGGCTTCGACATCGCCCGTCGCATCAAGGGGAGCGCCAAGTACGGGCATATCCCGATAATTATGGTGAGCGCGGTCTACCGCGGGTGGCGGATCGCAGAGGACCTCAAGCAAAACTACGGAGTGGAGCAGTACATCGAAAAGCCGTTCCGAATCGCCGAGGTCGTCGATGCCGTGCAGCGACTTCTCTCCAAGAAGCCGGGCGCCGCGGACCCGCCGCGCGATTCGGAGCAGCTTTCGGAAGAGGCCGAGAAGGCCCTCAGCCAGGGCATAGCCGCCTACAAGAGCGGTCAAGTGGACGCGGCAATCGAACATTTAAAGCGCGGGGTTGGAATCGATCCCCTGGCGTATCGCCTGCACTTCCACCTGGCCTTGCTTTATGGCAAGAAGGGCCAGGTCTACGAGGGTATCCAAGAGCTCGAGCGCGCTATCGACTTGAATCCAAGACACTTTCCGGCGCTCAAGAACCTCGCGGTGCTCTACGAGAAGGCTGGCTTCAAAAACAAAGCGATCGAGATGTGGGAGCGATGCGCGGCCGCGGCGCCGGATGACACCACTCGGGCATCGATAAAGGACCGGTTGCTCAAGCTGATCTGACCGCTCGCCCGGGTGTGCCCTTGCTTGCTAGGCTGATGTTTTGTAGGCGGGGATACACGAGTGAAATTCCTCTGCGAACAGTGCAAAGCCAAGTACCAGATCGCCGACGAAAAGGCCGTCGGCAAGACGGTACGGATGAAGTGCCGCAAGTGCGGTCACTTGATTGAAGTCCGCGCGGCGGTCACGGAGACGAGCGTCTCGTCGGCCCTTCCGCGCGACGATCGCGCGAGCGCGCCGCCGCCCGCGCTAGCGCCGCCGGCCCCGCCGGCCGCGAGACCGCCTCCCCCTCGCCTCAAGCCGGCGCCTGCCGATGCGGGGGGAAACGCCCTCGCAATCTCGAAGCCGGAGCGCGTCCCCGGAGCGCTGGAGGGTGCGTTCAAGACCGCGGTCCAAAACGACAGCGTCTCGATGAGTCCCGCCCGCCGCACCACGCACCGGGAAAACGAAGAGGGCTCGGCGCCGTTCGACATGGCGGACCTTTCGCCGAACGACGAGTGGTACGTGGCCATCAACGGCGTGCCGGTCGGACCCATTCGTGTCGCCGAAGTGCGGCGAAAGGCCGCGCTCGGAGCCGTGACCGAAGAGTCTCTCGCCTGGCAAGAAGGACTGGACGAGTGGCGGCCTCTCCGTTTCTTCCCGGAGCTCGCGGCCACCGTGCGCGACGCGATGGCACGCGCGTCGCGCCCGCCGCCCGAAATGCGCCCCAGCGTTCCGCCGCCGCCCCGTACATCGCCGCGTTCGTCTCCACCGGCGGGATTCGCGCCGCGCTTGGCGCCGCCGCGCGGGATGTTGCCCCCGCCCTCGCCTCCCTTCGCCGCGCGCAGCAACGTCGTGCCGTTCGTGTCCCGCGCCGCCACAGCGGAAAAGTTCGAGCCGGTTCAACAGGACGCGAGCCCATTGCCCGGGCCGCCCCTGTCGCAGGCCAAACCGGTCGTTCCCTCCGTCGTCCCCGACCCGTTCGCGAGCCCACCGGCGGTCGCTCCGGCTCCCGTTCGACCGTCGCCCGTCTCGTCGTCCCCGCCGACGACCAAGAAATCACCGCCGTGGATGCAGCTTGCCATGGTCGCGGCCGCGGCGGCGTTCGGAATCACCGCCGCTTTCATTTGGCTCTCGCGCCCGTCGGAGCCCGCTCCTGCGCCAGTGACCTGGCCCTCCCCCAGCGCCTCGGCATCCGCCGCCGCGGCCTCCGCGACGGCCGCGCCCACCGCCGCGCCAATCTCCGCGGACACCCCCGAGCCGGCGACCCCCACAGCCTCGCCCGCGGCGAAGGCGCCCGCGGCACCGCGGGCAACGGCGACCGCGGCGCCGAGTCCGAACGCGGCCGCTTCGAATCCCGGCCGTTCGCTCGATCTTCACTCGCTGGCGCAAAGCGCCCCCGCCATCACGCCGACCGACGAACCGAGCGGCGACGCCCCCAAGGGCTCGAGCGGGCAGAGCCTCACCGAAGGTCAAGTGCAGCAGGTGATCGCGGCCCACAGGACGGCGATCGGGCGAGTTTGCTGGGAGCGCAACCCGACGAGCAAGAACGCGGTCAACGTGAGCGTCCTCTTGACCGTGGGCGGCGACGGCAGCGCTCAAAACGTCAGCGCCACGGGTGACGAAGGTTCGGTGGCCAAGTGCATCGAGAACGATGTGCGGACCTGGCGCTTCCCGGCCACGGGCTCGTCGCAGCGGACCAACTTCTCGCTCAAATTCGTGAGGCAGTAAGGAGTAGGCCGCAACGCTTTGCCGGCGGCGCACCCAATTCGATGGGGCAGCGGATCGGGTGCGCCCTCAGGGGCGGCCCGGCCGCGCTCTGTTCAATCGCCTCCGAATTCTCTAGCCTTCCCTCCGCTCGGCAAACCCTAGGAGGCTTGGCCATGAACGACGATCGAAAGGACCGCGCGCGCGCGCTGGCCGCGCTGGGAGCAATCGCGATTCTGCCGCTCCTGGCCTGTGGCAGCAGCAATCCGCCTCCTGCCACCGCGACCGCTCCGGCGGCGACCGTGGGAATGGGGCAGCCTCCGCCCCCCGGCTATTCGACCGCCGCCGGCTATTCGACCGCCGCCCCTCCCGGATACCCGGGGGCTGCGCCTCCCGGATATCCCGGCGCGCCGCCCGCGGGATACGCTCCCGCGCAGCCCGTCGCGCCCGTGCCCGCCGCCGCCCCGCCGCCCGGTTACGCGGCCCCGTACGCAACGGCCTACCCGCAAGCGCAGCCCCCCGCGCCGGGCACCGCGCCCGCGCCGGCCGCATCCCAGGCGCCTCCTCCGCTCGCGCCGACCGACCCAAACAGCCTCCAAGGCATCCTGCAAGGAATCCAGAGCGCCTTTCCCGGAGTCGTCGTGCCGGGCGGGGCCGCCTCGGGCGACTTGACGGACGCGGGGCTCAAGCTGCTGGCGACTCGCTCCGCCCCAGGAATGCAGCCGGAGGGCGACGAGCTCAAACAGAACCTGACCGAGGGGCAGCACGCGGTCATGATGCTCACGCTTCAAGCGGGCAAGTGCTACGCGATCATCGGGTTCTCCGCGCCGGGCGCCGTCAAGGATCTCGACCTCAATCTGCTCGCGCCACCGTTCTACATGACATTGGCCGGCCAAGATCTGACCCACAACAATACCCCTTCCATCGGCGGCTCGCCCAACCCGATGTGCCCGGTCGTCCCCTTCCCGCTTCAGTACAAGCTCGACGTCTTCGCCAAGAGCGGCTCGGGCCAAGTCGCCGTACAGCTCTACTCGAAGACCAAGTAGACTCGCGCCCATGACCAAGACGGCGCGTCCTTTCTTCTCTCTGTCGATCTCAGGATTTGCCGCACTCGTGGCCGCGGCCGCGTGCGGCGGCAAGCCGGCGGAGGCCCCCGCCACGCCGGGGCCGAGCGCCTCGTCCGCCGAGGCGCCCAGCGCACCGGCCAGCGCAGTCGCGACCCCTGCCGCGTCCGCCGCATCTCCGAGCACGCCCGAGCCGCCTCCTCCCGCGCCGAGCGTGCCCGCACCGCTGGCCAGCGTGATCGCCACCGACCCCACGACGATTCAGAAGCTCTTCGACGACACGAGCCACGCTTCGTCCGCAGCTCTCAAGGCAAAAGGCGCCGCCGCGGACGACCCGATCGCCAAAGGAGTCCGGGAGCTCGCGAAGAAGGTTGCTCCCGAGATGGAGGCCGACGGGCCCCTCGCCACCGGAAAGCTGAAGGAAAAGCAGGGGCTCCAGACCGAAGTCACCCTCGCGCCGGGCAAGTGTTACACGATCGTCGGCTTTTCCAAGAAGGTGAAAGATCTCGACCTCTACCTCCTCTTGGCACCGGGGATTCTATCCGGCCAAGACACGACCGACGACAACGCGCCCGTCATCGGCGGTGCCCCCCAGCCCATGTGTCCCGTCGCGACGACTCCGGTGACGTACAAGCTTGCGATCGTCTCCGATCAGGGGGCGGGCGAGGTCGCCGTTCAGCTCTATTCCAAGAGCAAGTAGCCACCCGGCACAACCGCCGCCTCCCCGGGACCGAAGGGAGCGTTGTGACGCCCCTTCGCCACCTCTCCCCGTTCGACGCCTCCTACCCTTCGCGGCTCCGGTCGCTCGCCCGTCCCCCCGCCTCTCTGACGGTCCGGGGCGGCTCTCTCGAAGCCGCCCGTACCGTGGCCATCGTCGGCTCGCGCCGGGCTTCCGGATCCGCGATCGACTTCGCGCGCCGCCTCGCGGGCGTGCTCGTGCGGAGCGGAGCCGTCGTCGTGTCGGGCGGCGCACTCGGCATCGATGCGGCCGCCCACCGAGGCGCGCTCGAGGAAGGCGGACGGACTTGGGCGATCGCCGGCACGGGGTGCGAGCATTGCTTTCCGCCCGCGCACGCGTCGCTCTTCGAAGCGATCGGCGCCGGGCCCGGCGTCATGGTCTGGCCGTTCGCACCGTCGAGCGCGGCCCGTCCGGGCGGGTTCATCCTTCGAAACCGCGTTCTCGTCGCCCTCTCCGACGCGGTCGTGGTCGCTCAGGCGGGGTCCCGGTCGGGCGCGCTGCGGGCCGCCGAATGCGCGCGCGGGCTGAAGAAGGCGCTCTGGGTGGTGCCGGCCTCGCCGTGGTCGGCGGGCTTCGAAGGGTCGCGCCTGCTCCTCGAGCAGGGGGTTCGACCTCTGGCGGACGTTCGGACGTTCATGAAAACGCTCGCGCTCGAGACCAAGCTTCGGTCGGGCTCGGCCGCGGCTGAGCCGACCCGAGGCCGGACCACCCTGGATCCCATTCAATCCGCGGTCTTATGTGCCACCTCGAGTGTGCCGATTCACCTGGACGAGATCGCCGAGAAGGCCCACGTCCCCGTACAGGCGGCCGCCGCTGCGCTCTTGACGCTCGCCTTGGAGGCCGTAGTAGTAGAAGACCCGCCGGGCTCCTTCCGACGAAGCGACCACCACAAAGCCTGAAAACGAATAAGAAATCCTAAAGAGAATCCATACCGATGGGAAAGACGCTCGTCGTCGTCGAGTCGCCGGCCAAGGCCAAGACGATCAAGAAGTACCTGGGCGCCAAGTATGACGTGGTGGCATCGAAAGGGCACATCAAAGACCTCCCCAAGAAGCTCGGCGTCGACATCGAGAAGGGGTTCCAAGAGACCTACGAGGTCGTACCCGGTAAGGAGAAAGTTCTCCAGGAGCTCAAAGACGCGGCCGAAGGAGCCGACCACGTCCTTCTGGCAACCGACCCCGACCGCGAGGGGGAAGCGATCGCCTGGCACATCGCCGAAGAGCTCAAGTCGTCGAAACAAAGCACCAAGCGAGTCGAGTTTCACGAGATTACCAAGAAGGGGGTCGAGTACGGCGTCGCCCATCCGCGCGAGCTCGACAAGCACCTCTACGACGCCCAGCGCGCCCGCCGGGTCCTCGACCGCATCGTCGGGTACGACGTTTCGGCGCTCGTGTGGAGCAAGCTCGCCTTCGGCCTGAGCGCCGGCCGCGTTCAAAGCGTGGCGCTGCGACTCATCGTCGACCGAGAGCGCGAGATCGAGGCGTTCGTCCCCGAGGAGTACTGGAACTGCGGCGCCGCGCTTGCGGCGACGAACGGCTCGACCGGACACCCCTTCGTCGGGCGCCTCGTCGCCCGAGAGGGAGAAAAACTCGCGGTCAAGAACGGGGGCGAGGCCGCCGTCATCCGCCAGCACCTCGAAAGTGCGCGCTACACGGTGGCGAAGGTCACCAAGAGCGAGCGCAAGCGCAATCCACCGGCCCCGTACACGACGAGCAAGCTGCAGCAAGACGCGGTGAACCGTCTCGGGTTCGGAGCCAAGCGCGCCATGCAGATCGCGCAGGGCCTCTACGAGGGCGTCGACCTCGGAAAAGACGGCGGGCCTGTCGGTCTCATCACGTACATGCGCACCGACTCCACCCGCCTGTCGCCCGACGCGGTGAACGAAGCGCGCGAACACATCGCCTCCAAGTACGGCCGCGAGTGGGTTCCCGCGCAGGCGAACGTGTTCAAGTCGAAGAAGAACGCCCAAGACGCGCACGAAGCCATCCGCCCGACCTCGCTCGAGCTGACTCCCGAGAGCGTGCGCCGCCACCTGAAGGACGACCAGTTCAAGCTCTACAAGCTGATTTGGGAGCGCTTCGTCGCGTCCCAGATGACCCCCGCCCTCTACGATCAGACGAGCATCGACATCGAAGCGCTCGCCACGGACAAGACGTCGTACGGGCTCCGCGCCAGCGGGCGGGTGCTCCGGTTCAGCGGCTGGCTCGAAGCGTACGGCAAAGGCGAGCCGGTGCGCGGCACCGCACCGCTCGCGGGCGAAGGCGACGACGACGAGGGCGCGGGCAAGCGCGAGGCGAAGGATCTGCTGGCCGACGACGGCGACGCGACCCTCCCCGATCTCTCGGAGCGGCAGGTGCTCCAGCTCTTCGTACCGCCCGGCGTCATCACCGAGCAGAAGTTCACCCAACCGCCGCCGCGCTACACCGAAGCGTCGCTCGTCCGCGAGCTGGAAGAGCGAGGCATCGGCCGGCCGAGCACGTACGCGGAAATCATCAGCAAGGTGCAGGCGCGCGACTACGTCGAGAAGATGGACGGGACGCGCTTTCGTCCGACCCTCCTCGGCAAGTTCGTGGTCGATGGTCTGGTCCGGAGCGAACTCGATTTCATGGACCCCGCGTTCACCTCGAAAATGGAGGAAGAGCTCGACGAAGTCGAAGCGGGCAAAGAGGAGCGCGTCGACCTCCTGAAGCGCTTCTACAAGCGGTTCCGGGCGCAGCTCGACATCAGCAAGAAAGGAAAGCGCTGGAACCCCGAGCCGGAGCCGACGAGCGAGAAGTGCGAGCTCTGTGGCGGGATCATGCTCAAGCGCTGGTCGCGCAACGGATGGTTTCTCGGCTGTTCGAACTACCCCGAGTGCAAGAGCACGCGCGATCTCGGCGCCGACGGCACCCCGACCCAGCCGCGCGAAACGGGCATCGCGTGCGACAAGTGCGGCAAACCGATGGTGATTCGCAGCGGGCGGTTCGGCGAGTTCTTGTCCTGCACGGGTTACCCCGAGTGCAAGAACGCCAAGCCGGTGCCGATCGGCGTGAAGTGTCCCAAGTGCGGCGGCGACATCATCGAGATCCGGCCAAAGAAGCGCGGCGGCAAGACGTTCTACGGATGCTCGAACTACGCCGACGAGCGCATCAAGTGCGACTTCAAGATCTGGCAGAAGCCGATCCCCGAGGCCTGCCCGAACTGCGGCGGCACATTCCTCGTGACCGCGGGAACGCGCGCCAAACCGATGATCGCGTGCGCGAACAAGGAATGCGGCTACAAGCGGCCCGCCGGAGAGCCGGCCGAGAGCGAGACGGTGACCCCTGCGGCGGGCGGTCACGACGAACCCGCGGTCGCGGCGGGATGAGCATCGGTTCGTAGGCGTGGAGCGGGACTTCCCGCCCACGGAGCTCCACTCGCCCACGAGCAAAGGCGGATCCTCGAGTTCGGTTGCACGTTCGGTTGGTTCCGCCGTTCCGTGCCCGGGCAACGAAGCGCAGCGGGCGGCGAGCGAAGCCCTCCCGTCGACGAACGAGGTTCGCTCACCGACGAACGAACTTTGCTCGCCGACGAAGGAGCTCCACTCCCCGACCAACGAGCTCCACTCGCCCACCAACGAGCTCCACTCGCCCACCAACGAGCTTCACTCCCCGACCAACGAGCCTCACTCGCACGCGCACGAGGCTCGCTCTCCGACTAACGAGCTTCACTCCCCGAACAACGAGCTTCACTCCCCGAACAACGAGCTTCACTCGCCTACGAGTGAGCCCCACTCGCTCGCGAACGAGCTTCACTCGCACACGAACGATCTTCACTCCCCGAACAACGAGCTTCACTCCCCGAACAACGGCCCCCACGACTCGACCACCGTCGCTCGCTCTAACGATGACGGCCCCGGCTCACTCGCGACGGGTTCAGCACCGCGACCGTCAGGGAGCGGAGGGCCCCCGTCCTCTCTGAGCATCCGCTGCAAGCCGCATCGCCTGCCAACGGCCTAGAAGCCTGGAATTTTCGCCGAGAGCAAGCGAGGCCGGTGGCGAGCGCGCGGAGCGTACTTCCTGTACGCGAGCACGCTCGACGCCGGGATCGCGCCGCTATCGGCGAAAATCCCAGGCTTCTAGGGTGTGCGAGCGCAGCGGAAGCCGATGTAGTAGCGCCGGTTCTCCGGTTCGTCGTCGTCGAGCGCGCTGGAGACAAGGTTCGGCGCGCCGTCCGCGAAGCTGCCGCCCCGGATCATTCGGTTCGTGAACGGCGGGGCCGTCATGTAACCGCAATCCGTGCACGGGTCTACGTACTGGTTGGACAAGTCCAACATCCATTGCTGCATGTTGCCGACCAGATCGAGCTGGCCCCACAACCCCGCGCCGAGCGTCGCGGTCCCGACCGGGGCGATGTTCGCCAATCCCATCGCGCACACTCCCATCCCACCCGGGTAGTTGCATCCATCGATTGCGTACTTGCTGCCCGTCCCCGGATCGGTCGATCCCCAAGGGTACTCGCGCTCCTGGCTGCCTCCCGCGGCCGCATATTCCCACTCGGCCTCGCTCGGAAGAAAGCCGCCGTCCCAGATGCAGAACGCATAGGCCTCGTACCAGTCTACGTAGTTGATCGGCAGGTTCTCCTGGCTTCCTGCCTTGCTCGTCCAAGTGGCGTAGCTCGCATTCCCAATCAGGTTTGCGTCCGTCGGCGCGATATTGCTGTTGTCCGACGTGAGCCATCCCGGCTCGTACCCGCCCGGCGTGGCGCTATCCTCCAGCCCTTTGCCACCATTCAGGTGCGTATGCTTGCCGGAGCCCATTGCAGGCGTCCAGCCGCCGTTGGCCGCTACGGCAAACGGCCGGAATCGTGCGACGGTCACCGCATATTTGTCGAGCCTGTAGGTGCTGATCGTCGCCGGGTCCGCAGGCCCTGTCGCGCCCGTCCCGTTGTTCGTATACGTTCGATCGTACATTCCTCCCATTACCGTGAGGGAAGTGCAGCAACTTTCGCTGCCGGAGCCGCATGACGTCGTGCCCGCGCCGCTCGCCTTGCAGCTCGGCGGACCGCTCGACATCTGCTCCTTTGCCCCGACGGCGGCGCCCGAACCACCGGCGCCCGTGTTCGAACTGCTGCATCCCGTGGCAAATGCCCAGCCGGCAAACGCAATGAGAGCGAGTTACATGTACTGATCCCCGATAACGAGTGTGGTAACCGCAGCCATACTCGTCGGGCCCCGAAGAAGAAACGACGCTTTCTTCCGCGCGCGTAGTCATTTTCTCCGCGATGGTTCGCCCCGCGGCGCCACGCGCTTAAACGCCGACGGGCGCCTGAACGCGCCCGTCGAAACCCCTGCCTGGTAGGCTCTACGCGATCGCAAGCCCCGGAATCGGACCGCACGACGGCTGCGACCCGAATCCCACCGACGTCATTCCCATGATGTTCTCGAGGGTGCAGCCCAACGTCTGGTGCACCGTGGACCCCGTCGCCACCGTGTACCCGGTCTTTGTCAGCCTGCCTGCGCCACCACCGATGAAGACAATCGGGTAGTCGGTCGTCCCGTGGGGACCCGTGGCCAGCTCATTGCCGTAGCAGATGAGCGTGTTGTTGAGCGCACTGCCCGTCGCGGTCGGGAAGGCCGCGAGCTGCTTCGCGAGACTGAGCACCATGTTCGCCTGGTACTGCGCCACGCCCACCATGACGCTACCCGAACTCGCGGCCGCGGGCGGGTTCCCGTTCGTGGTGTCCGTATGGGCAATTCCATTGTGGAAGTCTGCCGCCATGCCCGGCAGGTTCAGCCAGCTGTAGTGGAAGTGCTCTCCACCGCGACCCGCCTGCCACGTTAGAATCTGGGTCATGTTGCAACCGATCGCGTTCGCGATGAACTCCATCCAGAGGATGAACAGCTCCGGCGCGTTCGCTTCGTTTCCCTGACCCGTGTCGGGGACGCCCGCCATCGACGGCTTCACCGAGCTGCAACTCGCCGGCCGCCCGCTCGTCCCTCCGGTGGCGAGGTTCGACGTCAGTCGGTTCTCGAAATCGCGGATACCGGTCAGGTGCGCGTCGACCTTCGTGCGCTCGGCGGTGCCGAGGCGCCCCTCGAGCGCGGTCAGGTCGGCCGCCACGGTGTCGAGGATCGACTTTCTCTGCGCGAGGCGCTGCGTCGCGGCCATCGTCGCCGCGGCGCTCGCGGTCGGAGTCGCGGCGGCCGGCGCCGTGGTGAGATTGCCGAAGGTCGTCGTGTAGAGATTGTAGATCTCGGTGCTGCAGGGGTATTGAGTCCCCGCCGTCACGCACGAGAACGACGCGCGACCCGCGTTGATGAGCTGGTAGTTCGCCGCGTTGATCCCGCAGTGAATGTTCGGGAAGGGCGTCGTAAACTTCAGATTCTTGATCAGAATCTGGTCCACCGACGGCCCGCCGCCGAACTGCCCACCACCGCCGGCGATGTTGTCCATTCCCGAGTAGAGACCGTGCCATCCCCAGTCGTGGCCGTCGCCTCCGGGGCTGCCAGCCTTCTTAAGGTAAAGACCGCTGATCAGCGTCGTCAGCGGACCGACGGTCGTGTCCGACAATATCGGATAGAGGATCGGCGCGCTCGTCGCCGTCGCCCCGCCCGCGTAGGTCCACGTGTTGGGCGTCGGCCAGAAGCTCGCCTGATGCGTCCCGTTGGTCTGCATCAAGAGAACCAGGTTGGGAATCGTCGGCTGCGTCTGCGCGAAGGCTTGCTTCAGAAACGTCGGGACGAAGAGCGTCGACCCCGCGGCCTTCATCAGCGACCGGCGAGAGAACTGAAAATTAGCGCCCGGTTTCATCGGTCATCCTCTCTGTAGATGAAGTCATTGTGTGCGACCTGCGCCGTCACGAGCGCGGCGATCTTCCCGCCGCTCTGCGCGAACTGGTTGCTCCAGTCGTTGAGGACGCACTGGTCGGTGGCCGTCGGATCACGCAACTGCGCAAAACTGAAGAAGTGTTGGACCATGCACTGCTGCACGTCGGTGCTCTTCGCGAGCAAGGCCGAGAGCTGCGCGGTCCCGGTGAAAGTGCCATTGACGTCGGTGGCCGACAGCGCTCCCGACGCGTCGACCGGCAGCCCGTTCTCCGTCGTCCGGTAACGGCCGATGCCGTCCATGTCTTCCATGCCGAACCCGATCGGATCGAAGCCGTTGTGGCATCCCGAGCAAACCGGATTCGCGACGTGCGCCTCGAACTGCTCGCGCGTCGTCATCATCGCGGTGTCGCCCGATGGCGCCGTGGCTGCGATTTGCGCCGCGAGGCTGGCCGGCGGCGGCGCGACGGGTTGGCAGAAGAGCCCGCGACGGACGAGGAGTCCCCGCTCCACCGGCCCCGAGTTTGTATCGGACGACGTGTAGGTCAAGACCGCGGGCAGCGACAGAATGCCCTTTCGGTGCGCCGTATTCAGCGTCCCGTCTGCCTGGAGATCCGCCCCGTAGATCGCGGAGAGGGCGGCGGGAATTTTGGTGCTCACGCCGGTCAGCAGATCGGAGAGCGTTCCGTTCCCGCCGTTGAGCTGTGCCGTGACGAACTGGTTGTACTCCTGCTGCATCGCCGTGGCGATCGCGGGGGTGAACGCGGCGAAGATCGTCGAATCTTTGGGCACCGTCGAAAGCGGGCCCATCTCCATCCAGCCGCCGATGAATCGCGCGAGCGAGGCCTGGCCCGCGGCCGTCGGGAGAAGGCGCTGCACTTGCGTTTGGATCCCGGGAGTCGTCGAGAGACTGTTGGCCGCGGCCGCTGCGGTCAGCGTGGGGTCCGGGCGACTCCCAGTGAGCAAGAACGAAATCTGCGAGGCGATTTCGTACTGCGTGAGCGGCACCGGCGTGGTCGACGCCGTCGTCAGCGTCGTCGGACCGAGCTCGGTGTTCCAGATCATGTACGGCGACTGGAGCACCATCTCCACGATGATCCGCACCTGCGTCGCGTAGTCCTGCCCCTGGGCGGCCAGCGTCCCGTATTCCGTGGTCTCGGCGGTCGTCAGCGGCCGCCCGTAGGCCTTCGCCACGAACGTGCTGATGAAGGACTGGAGACAGGCCGTCGAACCTCCCGTGGTCGCGCACGGCGCAACCGTCGTCGGATCGGTGGCGGCCGCGATCGTCGCGGCCATGTCCGAGACGCTCTCCGTCAGCGAATCGGACATGAAGAGATCGCCGTCCTGGTTGTCGAAGCCGCCGACGGTCAGCTCGTCGGACGAAGGCCACGTGGAGGCGACGGTCGCCGCCGCCGTGGCACCCAGCAAATCGTTGACGACGTTCTGGTACTCGCGCTCCGAGAGCCGCCGCACGCGGCGGGTGGTGAGCCCCTGCGAGCCCGTGCAGAAGGTCGACGTGTTCGTGGTGCTACCCGGTGGCGATGCGGCAGTGGTCGTGCCGGTCGTGGCCCCCGTCGCAGGCGTGTTGGCCCCCCCGCCCGCGGCGTTCCCCGCGCCGTTGCCACCGCCGGCGGCTCCCGCGCCGGGGGCTGCACCGCCGCTCGCCGTGCCGGCAACGCCGCCTCCGCCGGTGGTGGTCCCGATCTTCCCGGCGCTGCATCCGGCGACGATCGCGACCAGAAGCCCGCCGCCGAGCCACGCCGCGCTGCGGAGGCGACCGCTCCGCATGGTCGAGCCGTGCGCTCGAATGCTCTCCTGCTCCGCAAGCTTGATGTCTCTAAACGGTTTCATGCGAGTGCGATCCTTTCGCGAACCCTCGACCCAGGAACGAAGTTGCCCCTCTGCTCACGTGTTTTCTTTCACCGACCGACGACGGCTGCGCCGCGAGGCCAGCGCTACCCCGCCGAGGACGATGCCGGCGACGACGTTCCACGGCGTCCCCGTGCCTGATCCGTAGGCCGTGCTGCACCCACCACCCTGCTTGTCGCTCGGCGCTTCACCGGAACCGCCGCCGGACGAGGTGGAGCCGGCCGATGCGTTCGTGTCGGTGCCGTTGTTCCCGCCTGCCGCGCCCATGGAGCCGCCCGCCGTCGTTCCGCCGCCTCCCGAAGCGCCGGACGAGGCTCCGGTCCCCGTCCCGGTGTCCGTTCCCGTGGACGTACTCGCGGCCGAGCCGTTGCCGCCGCTCGACGTGGACACCGCGGCGCCGCTGCTGCTGCCCGAGCTTCCCGCGTTGTTTCCACTGCTCCCAGCCCCAACGCCGCTGCTCCCGGCCGTGCCGCCGCTGCTGCTGCTGCCGGCCGCGGCACCGCTCGAGCTGCCGCCCGACCCGCCCTTGCCCGGCGCCCCGCCGTCGGCCCCGGTTGGGCCGCCCGATCCGCTGGACGGCATTCCCGCGTCGTCAAACCCGCCCGGCGCGAGGACGCCGCCGTCGGCCCCCGTGATGGCGTTGTAGACCGCCTGGGCGATCACCATCGCGCCCATCGGGCTGGAGTGCTCGCCGTCGGAGTCCTTGTCCGGCGGATTGATGTAGTACTCCTTGTGGCCCGTAAAGATCGTGAATAGATCGATGATCGGGAGGTTGTGCATATTGCACACGTTCTTGATCGCCGTCGCCGCCGGACTCGTCTTGTAGCCGTCGTCCGGACCATCGTTCCCGAACGGAATGGGGATCGGCGTCGAGCAGTAGATCTTCGGCGTCGGGCTGAGCGCGAGGTACTTCGAGACGAGAACCTCGTAGTCCGTCTGGAAGAGCGTGAAAGTGGTCATCGTGTCGCCCGCCGTGAAGGCCGCGAGCGCCGTCTTGGCCGACATTCCCCAATCGTGACGCCCCCACGATCCGATGATGACGATGTCGGGAGCCATCGTGCTCGGCCCGAACTGATTGCCGTTGATGTACGGATGGGTCTCGGAGGACGGGTATCCCGAGATGACCGACGCGCAGCAGTCGCCGTAGTTTTGCACGTTGTAGCCGGAGCCGAGGAGCGTCTGCAGCATCGCCGGATACTCTTGCATTCCGACGGGTTGGTTCGTCCGACTCGGGAATAGGTCGCTGTGCGTCGTCTGTTCCCCGATGCACGACACTTTGAGTGGCGTCGCTGCCCGCGCAGGGCGGATTTCGGCCCCGGTAGCCAGCAGACCTGCGGTGGCAATCAACGATAAGCGTAGACACGTGCTCGCAGCATATCGGCGTCGGTTCATGCGTGTTTCCTCTCCGTCTCCTCCCATACGTGCGGTGTCGGGGTCGACGGAGCTCACCGGGAACCGAGGAAAGTCGGGCATTTGCGGCAGGAACGGCTTTGTCTGCCACCACGGTAAGAGAGGCAGTGCGCCCACCGGGGTGTTCCGCTGTCTTCCAGGCTGCGGTCGCCCGCGCAAGAGCCAGAAAGTTTGAGCTCTTGGCTCCCTGACAACGTACCTAATGCTGTGCACGTGCCGCGACCAGGGCCGGGACAGGCGCCCGTCGACGACCTCGACCTGGTCGAACGCCTCCGGAGACACGACGCGGACGCGTACCGGCTTCTCTACGCGAGGCACGCGCGATACTTGGCCGGGGTCGTCTTCCGTCTGCTCGGGAGCGACCAGGAGCTGGAGGACGTGCTCCAGGAGTCGTTCGTCGACGCGGTCGAGGGCATCGACACCCTGGAACAGGCGGCCCGGCTCCGGCCGCGGCTCGTGACGATCGCGGTCCGCAAGGTCAATCGAG
>CAZVPE010000056.1:0-27999 GCA_964628155.1 uncultured Polyangiaceae bacterium
CGTTAACACGACGCATCTCGTGGCCGCATACGACGTCCTTTTGCCCGAGCGCCTCTCCAAGAACGACTGGGTGCAGGCCGGCGTGAACCTGGCGCTCAAGCGGCCTTGCGAGAGGCTCTTCGCCGGGATGTACAACCAAAGCGACGGCTTGGTCGTCCTCAGCGAGGGCCTTCGCACCTATTGGCGGGAGCGGGGGGTCACGGCGCCGATCCACGTCATTCCGCGGACGGTGCAGCCGGAAGTCTTCGACCGCGCTCTTGGAGTGGACCCGTACACGCATCTCATCGAGCGCGAAGGGTTGCCGCAGCGAGGGCCTCGCCTTGTCTGCGCGGGCCGGCACACGCGTGAAAAATCGCAGGATCGCGTCATCCGGATCTTCACCGAGCATGTGCTCCCGCGCGAACCGGACGCGACCCTCACGCTGGTCGGCGAGGGTCCGGACACGGCGTACTATAGGCGCGTCGCGCGCGAGCTCGATGCGGAGCACCGCGTGTTCTTTACGGGCGAGGTTCCGTGGACCACGATGCCGGACTTCTACCGCTACGCCGACGTTTTCGTGCACGCTTCGCTGAGCGAGACGTACGGAAACGTTCTCGGAGAAGCCCTCTGGTGCGGTACGCCCACGCTCGCTTTTGCCGACGGCATGGGGGTGTCGTCGCAAATCCAAGACGGGGTGAACGGTCTTCTGTTTGCCCCGGGGAAAGGGCCACGAGGCGAGGAGGAAGCGAATGCCGCCTTCGGCCGCTCGGTGGTCGAATTGATCCGCGATCCCCAGTTGCGCGCCCGCATCGGCGGTGCGGCCGCCAAACGCGCGAGAGAGCGATGCTCGCCGCCGGCCGTCCAGGCGCGCCTGGCAGACGCCTTCCAGCACGCGCAAGACCATGCGCAGGCATGCGCCCTTCGCCCGGCAATCGAGCGTCCAAAGGCGATGCAGTGGCTCACGTCGCTCAGGCACGCCAGGCCGTGGACGACGTACAACGGCATGGTTTACCTGAGCGGTCACCTTCGCCCTGCCAAGGCTGGGAAGCGCGAACGGCTTCACCCGTCGATGGGCGCTTAGCTACGAAGCATTCGTCACATCGTGTTGTGAACCGGCTGGTCCAGCTATTTTAAACCTCACCCCCCGACGCCCTCTCCGCTTGCGGGCTTGCGGAGAGGGAGAGCAGCTCCGTTATCGCGAGCCCGAAGACACCCCTCTCCGCTTGCGGAGAGGGGCCGGGGGTGAGGTAAAGGCCGAGCGCGATGTGACGAATGATGAGCTTAGCTATAGCTGGCGCGTTCGGCCGGTCCGAGGGACGACGGGCCGATCAAGGGCTGTGAAAATGCACCTCGCCAGCGAGAACGCTGGCGGTGTTGGTGTACGCGACGTTCAGCACGCAGTCTTTCTCAGCATCGGGGCCCTGCAAGATCGGGAATCCGTTGTTGTTCGTGGCGACCTCCCCGGTCAAGGCTTGCTCTCCGAGCTGCAACCTCGCCGCAAGGCACTCGGTCGGCTTGTCGACTTTCTGGTCGCCGTTCAGATCGTCCCAGCCGTTCAAGTAGAGCTTGTTCACGCGCGCGATCCGGTCCTCCAAAACCGCCCGATCGAGCAGGGGATCGCCCGGGACCCAAATCGCCTCGTAGGTCTCGCGCAAAGCTTGCTGGAGCCAAGCGAAGCGCTCCGGCGTCATCACGACGTCGTCGGCCCCGCCGGCTTGCCCACGGAACATGCGCGCGGGGGCGCTCCAGAACGCGGTGAGAAGCGTCCTTGCTACGGCGCGAGCTCGATCGGCATAGCTCGTGTCGCCCGGATTCAAAAAGCCGGCTTCGACCAGAACCCGAAGCGCGGCGGATTGGGCTTCGAGCGCCGCCGCGTCCGTGGAGGCCACCCACTGTCCGCCCGCGAGCACTGCCCCATTGCGAACCGAGCCGTCGCTCGAGGTCAGCGTGTCGCGAACGAACTGCGCCTGATTCATGAGCACCTGTCGCACGCGGGCGCTGAAGCTCGGCGGCGGCCCGCCGTCCGATTTCGGCGGGTGGATCGAGACGGCATTGAGCACTCCGAGAGCATCCTTGGTCGGGTCGCCGTCTGGCGCGCCGTACTGCGAAACGGACGCGTTGCACGCCATGAGTAGATGACGCAGCCCCACGACCACGTGCCCAAGCGCCGTCGTCGTGACAGCCGTCGCCGGCACGATGGTGCCGCCCGAAACGGCGGCCGTGTCGACCACAATCCCCGTCGCGGGGTCGACGTGCATGCGGTCGAGATCCACGAAGGCGAGCCGCATGATTCCGAGCGCACGGTCGTGCGGCGTGTTTTCGCCGTCGGGCAAGCCATCGTCGGCGGCGAAAATCGAGCCGCCGAACTCGATCTGCATCCCGACTTGCTGACCGACCGCCGCGTTGCGGCCGTCGGTCATACCGAAAAAGAGGGCGTAACCCTGGGCCAGAGCGGCAAGATCCACCGAGTGACTCGTCGGATCGCCGATCGCAAGGCCTGCCACGGATGGGTACCGGTCGCTCACGCCGCCGTCGCCGCTGTTTGGTTGCTCGGTGACTTGAATGGCGGTCGGGAACCAGAGGAGCGGTGAATCGTAATCGTATTGAATGGCGGCCAAAACCGACGGGACACCGGTCAGTGTGGTCCCGTCGCGGGTCGCCAGCGACGAAAGCAACCACGCCCCTGCGTTGTCCATCTCTTCGACCATCGACAATCCCCACATACCCTCGAGCGGTGTCGATCCGACGTACACGCCATGCTCGCATCCGGTCGGGCATTGCCCTAGCGTGCAGTCGGCTGGGCAGCCGACTCCTTGCACGGAATTGGCAGGCTGGCCGACACGCGTGACGTCCTGGGGGGCGACTGCCGTCACCGGATTGTTTCCCGCGTCGTGGATGCGCCCGGTGAAATCAATCGCCCAGAGCGCCTCTTTCCAGGTCGAGTATCCGAGAATGCCGGGGCCGATGACGTGCTCGGCCTGGGTGGCGACGTCGTTCAGGCGGAGCGGGTTGTAGTCGCACTCGTAGCGCGGCACGGCTTGTCCGCCGTACTGGCCCACACCTCCGTATCCGCGCGGGGGAGCGCCCGGCTTGCACGTGATCACGGCGTCGGTTCCTGGAGTCATCGTTACATCGAAGCTCCGATACGCGGCCATGTTGGGCCAGAGGCCCGGAAACCCGAAATCGTTCATCGGGTTGTTCAGCGGCGGCGGAAGCGAAGCGTATTGCGCGACGTCGGCCCCGGTGGCTGCGATGAGAGCCTCCATGCGCGTCTGGAGCTTGTCGAACGGGGTTGCTCCCTGAAGGCTCGCGATGAGCGGGCCGTTGATCAGCGAAACGCCCGCGCCGCTCTGATTCGCGATCATGTTCATGTGGTACTTCGAATACTCGTACGACTCGACAGCCGTGCTGAAGCCGAAGAGGTCGATCACCGGCGCGATGAGGCAATTGGGGTTGGATCCCGTACAGGGCTCGTAATACTGGTCCGGGGTCCCCGAGTACCGGCTGAAGATGTAGTAACTGAGAACGCGCCCGGCGAAGTTGCTTGCAAACGGCTCGCCGCTCGTTTGCATCTCGCCGGCGGCGAACATGAGCTGCATCGTGTCGGTGCGAACCGGCGTCGACGTGAATTCCGCGCCGACCGGCGTGCGCGGTCCTGCCTCTGGAGTCGGAAGCCCCGTGTACGGGATGCGCGTGTACTCCGGGGCCGCGTCGGGGATGGCCGCCGCGTCCGCCACGGGGGCCGGCGATGCGCGGTTGCGCTCGCCGCAGTTGGCGGCACAAAGGGCGATCCCGCACGCGGAGAATGCGGAGAGGGCGAGGCGCAAGCGTGTGCGGCGCATGGCGCAGTATACGTTCACATCGTCGGTGCGCCCGCTTCGATCCAGTCGTGGAAGGTTCTTAAGATTCCGGCCGTTGCCCCGCCCGGAGGCATGCAGTTTCCGACGACGCCTCCCTCGCACGAGAGCTTGATGTACACATAGCTGCTCACTGGATCGCCGGGTTGGATCCGGAAGAGGTCGGGTCGTTCGAAGGCGCGCACACCAATCATCGCGTCGAATTCCCCACCAGGCGCAATGGCCATACCGCCAACGCCGATGTTGTGGCAGTCAGCGCCCGCACACGTATCGAGCGTCGCGCGAACTTGCTGGGCGAGCGGACGGTCTGAGCCCGACGCGTCCAAGCACGAAAACGTACAAGGCGCCCCGCCGTCGCCCATCGCGTCGCTCGCCTCTGCCGCGGCGCGATCGGTCGACGAGCATCCGCATGCGAGGAGTGTCGCGATCGCCGTCAAGCGATGCATTCCTTGGGTATAGCCGAGAGCGCGAGCAAGCGCCCTCCAGTGTCCCGTCGCTGAAGCAGGGATAATTGTGGTCTGCGCCATAGTTCGGGCGTGTCCCTCTGTCCGCTGGCCTATCGAACGCCGTCGTGGACGTCGCCGTTGCGCGCCCCGAGGCACCGAACCGATCGGGCCTGGTGTTCAGAGACGGGAACCAGAGATCGGATTCCTGCGCACCCACTCGACGACGCTCTTCAACCCCTCGCGCAGCGGGATGCGCGGTTCCCAACCCAATTCGGTGCGCGCGCGGGTTATGTCGGCAAACGTGGCGTCGACGTCCCCGAGCGGAACCGGCGCGCGCTCGATGCGCGGCGAAACACCGGCTATCTCGGACAGGGCACTCACGAGGGCTTCGAGGTCAACCGGTGCGCCCGACCCGAGGTTGTAGGATCGAAAGCCCGCCGGCGCGTTGTCCAATGCGGCGAGAACGCCCCGCACGATGTCGTCCACGTGCGTGAAGTCACGGCGCATCGAGCCGTCCCCGAACATCGTGATTGGCTTGCCGGCCAAGAGGGCCCGGGCGAATCGGGTGATGGCCATCTCGGGTCGCTGGCGTGGACCGTAAACCGTGAAGAACCGCAACGCGGCGCAGCGCATCGCGGGTACGCGCCGACCTACGGCGCTGGCCATCAGTTCGGCGCCGCGCTTGCTCGCCGCGTAGGGAGACTCGGGGACGGTGGCCGGCGCGTCTTCGCTCGCCGGGAGCGGGGTCGCGTTTCCGTACACCGAAGAGCTCGAGGCAAAAACGAAACGCTCGATGGACCGCTCGGCGGCGAGCTCCTGAACGATGACCGTTCCCTCGATGTTCACCCGAGCATACCGGGCGGGGTCGCGGAACGAAGGCCGCACGCCGGCCATTCCGGCGAGATGCAGAACCCGATCCGCGCCGTCGAAAAGCGGCTTCATCGCGACGCGATCCGTGACGCATGCGGTGGCGATCCGCACGCTGGGGAACTCGGCGCGCAGATCCTGCTCGTTGCGGCGCTTCTCCACCTCGGGATACGGCTCGTCGGAAAAATCGTCGGCGATGACCACTTCGTGGCCTCGAGCGAGCAAGGCCCGACACGTGTGGTAGCCGATGAATCCAACTCCGCCCGTAACGAGGATTCGCGACACGGCCGCCATCAGCTTTCACGCGCATGGGCGAACAGGCGGGAGGGCCTTCGCTTCACGTTTCCTGACAGTACGCCGCGCCATCGGTAACGCAAGCCTGCACGCTTCAGTGGGTTTGAAATAGCCACCAGCCACCCTCGTGTGCGGCGAGCTTCACGGAGGCGGGGACCGGCGGCTCGAGAGACTCTGGCCGGGTGCGAATGAGCACGTAGTCCCAGTCGTCCATCCGGTACGCGGGCCAGTCGATGAAGCGTAAATCGCTCTCGCTGTAGCTCGGGGGAAGTCGAAGCGCGGGGTTCTCGGGCGTCGGGTAGAGCGCGGACCCCTGATGAAACCAAACGTCGCTGACGACGATGGGGCGTTCGGCGAGCGCGAACTTGTCGTAGTGGACGAACGGGTGAGCCGTGAAGATACGGCTGTCGGGCTCGAGGGGCAGGTTCAGCAGCCGCGACTCGGCCGGGACGTGCGCGAGGACCTGGCGCCAACCGCGAGCCTCTCTTTGGAACAGCCAAGAGGCTCCGATGGCGATTGCGGTCATCGTCCACGCCGCTGCGGGGGCGACCCGAGCGTAAAGACCGGCAAGGGGTGGTCGGAGCACGTTTTTGCGCACGGTCATCACCGCGAGCAGGAGGAGCACGAGAACGAGGCGTCCGTCGACGAAGCCGAACCAGCCGATCGTGTGCGGCATCCCGAGGAAGGCGGCAAAAAGCCCAGCCATGCACGCGACGAGCGCTCGGACATGAGCGAACGGCGCGGTCGATGAGGCCTCGCCGGCTGTAGCGCGCGAAGTTGCGATGACCGCCGCGAGAAGGATCGCCCAGAGAACGAGGCCGACGACCACGTCCGCACCCGTGCGCGTCAGGAGCGTGGGCGTCACGAGCAAGCTGAGCTTGTCGTAGAGCCCCTGGAAATGCGGCTCGAGTGGAGGGTTCGGAGGCGGCGCCGACCCTGGCGGGATCACGGAAGCGCGCTGGGACCACGCCACCCACCCGGCCAAGGCGAGCGCCGGCCCCAGCGCCCGGAGCCGCAGGATGCGCGCCCACCGCCGCCCGGTCGCCACGGCGCTGATGCCGGCGAGGGCGAGGAAGATCGCGAAGGCGTGTCCGTGGGCGACGAAGAGAAGGGGCGTCAAGCACGCGACTGCCGCCTCGAGCCAGAGCGCGCGCCGGTCCGCGGTGTCGACGGCCCAGAGAAGCTCGAGCCACACGGTCAGCGTCACGACGAGTGCCGCCACGGCGCAGAGGTAGCTCGCGAACCCGAGCAACGTCATGAATCCGAAGCTGAGCGACAGGCCGTAGTAAGCGGCCGTAGGCGCGTTGTCGGCGTGGAGCCTCCGGCGTGCCCAGAGGAGCGCGAGCGGAATGGCGACGACCGGGAGACTGGCGATCGCGCGCACGGCACCGACCGGACCGACGAGCGGGACGAGCGCTTCGCCGAGGGTGCGAAAGAGGGAGTAGGGCCCGAGGTGGGGTGCGAGGACGAAGAACCGCTGATCGAAAGGAGAATGGTGGAATCGGTGTCGGAGAGCGATGAAGCCCGCGTGCGCGGGAAGGTCCTGAAAGGGGAGGGAGTCGAACAGCCAGAACACGAGCGTAGCGGCCGCCAGGGCGGCGCCAAGAGCAAGCCACGGTGCAAGCGCCGCCGTGCGAGAAGCTTGCCTTTCACCCCCGTCCAAGTTCCAATCGCGCGGTCGATGCTGCACCCGACTCGCTTGCTCGCTTGGGCCGCTTTGCTCGGCGGGGGCGTCCGTAACGGGTTGGCCTGGGCCTCTCATCACACCGGGCTTCCCGTAATCGTGGTGGCGGCGATCGCGCTGGTCGCCTCGTGGCACATTTTCAAGCGAACGGTGAGATTCGCGCTCGAAGTCGCCGTCGCCGTCGCCGTCCTTCTGGTGGCGACCCGGCTCGGCCTGCTCTCGTGGTAACCGCTACTTGACGCCTGCGGCAGTGAGCTGGGCCGCAAGCTCCCCCGTTTGGTGCATCTCCGTAACGATATCGCAGCCTCCCAAGAATTTTCCGGCGAGGTACAGCTGCGGGAACGTCGGCCAATTCGAGTACTCCTTGAGCCCCTGGCGCACCTCGGGATCGGCGAGGATGTTGAAGGTCTCGAACGAAACGCCCTCTTTCTTGAGGATCTGCACGACGGCGTTCGAAAAGCCGCACGCAGGAAACTGCTTGGTGCCCTTCATGAACAGCATCACGCTGCTGGAGTGAACAAGTCCGTCGATGCGTGCGCGGAGGTCTTCGGCCATGGGTACGGTCTCGCTTTCCGGGGGCTTTACGACGTTCGCGTCGTCAGCGCGAGCGCGTGAATTTCGCTCTTCATGAGCTCGCCGAGCGCCGAATAGACCATTTGGTGCTGCTCTACGCGCGACTTGCCTTCGAACGCATTCGTAACGACGAGCGCCTGAAAGTGGTCGTGCGTGCCGGTAAGATCGGCCACCTCGACCGTGGCGTTCGGGAAGGCGGCGAGCAAGCGCGACTTGATCGAGTCCGGGCTCGGCATGGTGCACCCTTGCAACTAGCGTTTTGCCCGAAATTGTCAACGCATCTCGAGGCCCCGCCGCTCGTAGTACACTGCCGTTTCCATGGGCGTTACCGATTGCTTTCGGGCGAGGCGAGGCCCGGCTTCCACCGGCCCATGAACCGTATCGCCGTCTGGCCGGATTTTCGCGACGACTGGATCGTCCATGACGACGGCGACATCGTGGTCGTGGACAAGCCCGAAGGAGTGGCGTCGCAATCGGCCGATCCGGAAATCCCCGACGACGTCGTCACACGGCTGCGCGCTCACCTCGGCGGCGCCTACCTCGGCGTGCACCAGCGTCTCGATCAGGATACGAGCGGCCTTCTCGTCTTTGCGCGCCGGCGCGAGGCGAACCCGTCGCTCGCGTCGCAGTTCGAAGGGCGGTCGGTGCGCAAGACGTACCTTGCCTGCGTGACCGACTGGCCGACCGGGCGCGACCGGACGACGCTGCGGGATGCGATCGAGCGGGGCGACGGCGGAGGGATGCGGGTGTCGACGCGGGCAGGGCCGGGCGCCAAAGCGGCCGTGACGCACGTCCGAGTGCTTCACCGGCGATCGGAGCGTGCGCTGCTCGAACTCGAGCTCGAAACCGGACGAACCCACCAGGCGCGTGTGCAGCTCGCCCACGTGGGAGCGCCCATCGCGGGCGACGGCCTTTACGGTGGAGCGCCCGCACCTCGGCTCATGCTCCACGCCAGCAAGATCGAGCTCAAGCACCCGATCACGGGGAAGGCAGCACGGTTCGTGTGCCCCGCTCCGGTGGAATTCGAAGCGTGGCTCACCGCGGGCAACCCGGGCGATGGCGTCTACGACGACGGGTCGGCGCTCGCTCGCGCCCTCGCGCGCGCCGTCGAGCGACGGTGGGGCCTCGGGCGGGGGTACTCCGGACCGAGGGCCACGACCGCGTTCCGGCTGGTGAACGAAGAGGGCGACGGGTTGCCGCGGCTCGCCATCGACGTCTACGGAGACTGGCTGGTGACGCAGCTTTACGGAGCCGACGGGCCGTGGGCGGACGCAGCGCGTCGCGAGCGGCTGCTCGACGCGGTGCACGGGTTGGGGTTCGAGGGGGTCTACCTGAAGGTGCGACCGCAGCAGGCCAACGAGCTCACGCGGTCCCCCGGCGCACAGCTCGGCGAGCTGGCTCCCCCAGAGCCAGTCCGGGGTGCATCCGCGCCTCGAGACGTGTCGATCTCCGAGGAGGGGGTGCCCCTCCTCGCGCGTCTCGGCGATGGCCTCTCGACGGGGATTTTTCTCGACCAGCGCAGCAACCGCCGTCGCGTGCGCGCCGCCGCGGAAGGCAAGAGCGTCGCAAATCTATTCGCGTATACTTGCAGTTTCACCGTCGCAGCCGCTCTAGGCGGCGCGAGGCGCACCGTCAGTATCGATGCTTCCGCGGCGATACTCGAACGCGGGAAGGCGAACCTGGCGCACGCCGGGGTCGCGGAAGGCGCGGAGCACGCCTTCGTGGCCGACGACGCCTTCTCGTGGCTTCAGCGGGCGAGCCGTCGCGACGAGCGCCTCGATCTCATCGTGCTGGACCCACCGAGCTACTCCAGCACGAAACGAGGCCGCTTCGTGGCCGAGGACGACTATGTGCGACTGGCCGCTTCCGCGATCGCTCTTCTGGCCCCCGGCGGTCGCCTCCTGGCGTGCACGAACCACCGCGGCATCTCTCGGGCACGATTCCGCCGAATGCTGTTCGACGCGTCGCGTGAGGCGAAGCGCGACGTGGCTCAGGTCAAGGACCTGCAAGACCCGGCGGACTATCCCGTGCCGCCGGGGGGCGAATCGCACATGAAAAGCGTTTGGGTGAGCTGTCCCTGACGCCTCGCGGAGTAAATTCGGGTCGTGCGGTCTGCCTCTCGCGCTTGACAATCCAGGCTGGGGCGCGCTCACCTGGCGCGGTATGAGCCCAGACGCGGAACGTTCAGCGGCCGAGAGCCGCGACGATAGAATGCCTGCCGGCATTCCCTTCATCGTCTCGAACGAGTTCGCGGAGCGATTCTGCTACTACGGCATCAACGCAATCCTCACCGTGTACATGACGCGTTTCTTGCGTATGGGGGACGCGGATGCGACGACCTGGCACTCGCTCTTCAAGTCGGGCGCGTACTTCTGCCCCCTGTTCGGGGCCATCGTGTCCGACGTCTTCTGGGGCAAGTTCCGAACGGTCATCACTTTCTCCGTCGTTTACGTGGTCGGGTGCACGATCCTCGCCTTCGTACCGGGTAAGGCGGGGCTCCTCCTTGGGCTGATGCTCGTTGCTTTCGGCACCGGCGGAATCAAGCCGGTGGTCTCTACGAATGTAGGCGACCAGTTCACGAGCAAAAACCAACATTTGATCGAGCGCGCGTTCAGTTACTTTTATCTCGCGATCAACGCCGGGTCGTCCATCTCGATTTTCTTTTGCCCGGTGCTCCTGGAAAAGTTCGGTCCGCGCCTTGCGTTCGGGCTGCCCGCCGCGATGATGCTCGTCGCCGTCGTCATCTTTTGGCTGGGACGAAAAAAGTACGCAATCGTTCCGCCCGCCGGAAAGGCCTGGCTCCGCGACGTTCTCTCGCCCGATGGGCTGAGGACGATCGGCAGCCTGGCGGTCATTTATCTGTTTGTTGCCGTTTTCTGGGCCCTATGGGACCAATCGAACGGGCAGACCTGGACACTCCAGGCCGAGTCTTCCCTCATGGACAAGGATCTGGGCTTCGGACTCCGGGTTCTTCCGGCGCAGATTCAGGTCGTGAACGGTCTTCTCATCTTGGCGATGGTTCCGGTCTTCACGTTCGCGATTTACCCGTTGATGGCCCGGTTCTTTCGGGTCACCGCCCTGCGGAAGATCGGTATCGGGCTCTTTACGATCGCGGGTTCGTTTCTCATCGTCTCCTGGATCGAGTCGCGCATCCAGGGAGGGAATCGGGTCAGCGTGTGGTGGCAGATCCTGGCCTACGTCGTGCTCACGGCCTCCGAGGTGCTCGTGTCGATCACCGCCTTGGAGTTCAGCTACACGCAAGCGCCGCTCCGGATGAAGAGCTTCATCATGGCACTCTTTCTGCTCTCGACGAGCGTCGGCAATCTGATGACGGCCGCCGTGAATCATGCGATGGTCCGGCCGCTCCAGGGCGAGGGCGCTCAAGTGGGCCCCGAAACGTGGGTGAAGCTCGCGGACGTCACGGGGATCGTCTCGGGTCAGAAAATCGACTTCGGGGGTCACTCCGGTCTCTTCGTCTCGAAGGCAGACGGAAAATCACAGCCGCTCGCGGGCACGTATCTCGTGGCGGAGACCGACGACCAGGGCAAGCGCGTCAAGCTGATGGACGTCGTGGAGCGCAAGCCGGTACCGAGCTCCGGAGCGTTCGACGCCGCGAAGGCAGAGGTCTCGACCTACAAGCTCGTCGGGCCGGAGTACTTCAACTTCTTCGCGCTCGTCATGAGCTGCGTCGGGGTGCTCTTCATTTTCGTAGCGGCCCTATACCGCGAGAAGACCCACCTGAGGGACGAGCGTCCGGTGGCGTCGGCCGGATAACGGCCGTTCGGAAGGCCTCGGCGCGCGGAGCCCGGGCAGGCCGGCGCTCAGGATGAGTCTTTCACGAGGGCCAACCTCGGCAGCGCTCCGAATGCGATCAGGTGTCCGCTTTCTTCGGCGACGTAGACGTCGCAGCGCTCGTCGACCCGGAGAAGATCGGGGATTGCCTCCGTTGGTGAGATGGCTCCCAGAACCTTGCCGTCGCGGGGACGCACGACGACCACCTCCGTGTGGGGCACGAAGAGAGCGCCGCAGCGCAGCACCGGTTCGAGTCGGCGGGGCACGTCCGATTCGAGCGGGCAGGGGCCGAGGACCTGCCGCCAGCGAAGGTCGCCGCTGGCCTCGTCGATGGCGACGAGCTCGCCCGTCGGGGCGTTGCCGATGAAGGCGTCGTCGACCCCCATCCAAGAGGTCGCGATCGGTGCAACGACACGCGTATGCGAGGGGACAGGAGCGCCGTCTTCGCGGCGGAACGCCGCGAGCGCAAGCCCGCCCTTGTGACGGAGAGCCGCAGCCACCGCTCCCGAAGTGGCGATTGGGCCCCCCTGTACCGTGCAGGGCGCGTTCTCGTCGCCGAGAGGCTTCGACCATCGAACATGCCCCGAGTATGGGTCGACGCAGTGCATGCGAGCCAGGCCGTGTGCGCCGCCCGCGACGACGAAGAGGGCGTCGTGTACGACCGTAGGCGGGGTGCGGAAGCGCAATCGATCGCGCAGCCGCCAGACGACGGTGCCTGTCATGACGTCGAGCGCGGTGAGCGCGCCGTCGCCGCAGGTGAAGTAGGCGAGCCGGCCGGCGCGCTTCATGCGCGGGGTCGGGAGGTTGCGACCTTGCGAGCTGCACCTTCTTCCCCAAGACCAGCGCCAACGCGACTCGCCGCTCGTGAGGTCGACCGCCACAAGGTGGTGGTCGCCTTCGGTGACAATCACGAGCTTTGGCAATCCCGGAAGATGAACGACCGCGCCGGCCACGGGACCGCCGGTCCGCGGAGCGATTCGCGTGCGAAGGATGATCTCTCCGGATTCGAAGCCGTAGACGCGCAGCGCGCCGTCCGGGGCGAGCCTCGCGATGCCCCCAGGGGTCACGACGCTCGTGCCGCGCAGTGCGTCCGTGCGCCAGAGCACGCGGCCGGTGGTGCGATCAAGGGCCCACATCTCCGTCGCGGAACCGACGACGAGCCGGTCTCCGCAGAGATAGGTCGCTCGGAGGTCGATGCCGGGGACGACCGCGCGCCACCGCGGAGCATACCGAAGGCGCGAGGCTGGAAGGGTGGCGGGCGCTTGATCGCGAGCCCCGTCGATAGCGGCCGCATACGCACGATAAGGCTCGGGCGCGGCGTTGACCTTCGAGTCGGTCTGACTTGCCTCCCGGAGCGACTCGGTTGCATGCCGCAATGCTTGGCGGAGCGGGCCCAAACGCAGGTTGTTCGTCTGGGCCCGGTCGTGCCGCAGAATCGCGCGGACGAGCGAGCGCCCAAACGCGTGCGCCGCGTCGAGGAGGTCGGCGGCGCCGAGGGCCGGGAAGGTCTGCACCCTGCGTCGGCCGGGGGCACCCGCTTCTACGCGCGAAGAGCCCAAGGTCAGGGCCAGCTCGCCGCTTGTCCTGACTCGCACGCCTATCAAGACGCCTGCCGTTTCTCCGCGCGCATGCAGGGCGAGGCCGCGTTCCCAGGCATCGAACGCGCGTCGAGCCAGGTCGACGAGTCGCTCGGCGACGAGAAGGGGATGACAGTGGCCGAGATCGACCACGTGACCGCGGATTTCGGCGCGCACCCGTCCCGGGAATAGGAGGGCGTGAAGGTCGGCCCGCTCGATTGCCTGCCCGTCCATTCTTCGACCGCGAGTCCCGGCGCGCGGTGAGGTGGAATCACTGGCGCAGTCCCCACTACGCATCGAGAACTCCGTGCTGAACGCCAGGGGAGCGTCCCGATCCGCTTCCACGAGGACGAGGACGGGCGCAGGCACCCCGGCCCCCGTTTCGTCTTGGCCCGCGACCGGTGCAACGCCACGCAAGAGCTCAGCGGCCGCCGCGAGTTCGAGCCCTCCTGCCGGTAGTCGGTCGCCGCTCGCGAGGAGGTGGTCCATAGCCTCGCGCACAGCCGTGACGATGTCGTCGAAGGGAACGGCCCGATCGTACACCGCGACTTGGGGGTCCGCACCGGTTTGGTAAACGCTGACGCATGCCGTGGCTCCGAACCGCTCCACGCACATCTCCCAGGGTTCCTCGTAGAAGCCGACCGTCGCCTTCGCGCGTGTGCGTCGTGCGAGGTCGACCAGCGCGAGCGCCAGGTCTCGCAGCACGAACCTGCCGTGCGTCTCGCCGACGGCCGCGGTAACGTTTGCACCATCGATGAAGACGTCGAGGAGCTCGCGGGCGTGGCGGTACGGCGCTCGGGGGAGGAGCTGAAGGCCAGACCCTCGGGAGGTTGACAGGGAGTCCGCCATGGCCTCGGCGTCCGAGGGGTGGGCGGCGACGACGATCTCGAAGCGCATTCTGGTTTCGCGGTGAGCTCTCGGACCGAATCGTAGAAATGTATCGGCGGATGTACGTAGTTTTCGGCGACATGCAGCGGATTGGACTTCGCGCGAGGTGGCTGCTAGCCGCGCGGTCGCGTTGGGCGCTTCTGGGCGCGATCGCGGTGGCTTGCCCTGCCCTGTGGATGTGGGGATTCACCGTCGACGACGCCCTCATCTCCGTCCGGTATGCTTGCCACATTGCAGCTGGCCTCGGGTGGCGGTTCAACGCGCGCGGTCCGAGCACCGATGGGGTGACCCCGCTCGTTTGGCCCCTGATCCTCGCGCCGCTCGCACGGGCCGATCCCATGGTTGTGCTGGCGAGAGCCAAGATGCTGGGCCTTCTGGTGTCCGCCGGCGCCGGGGCGGCACTTGGTGCCGGAATTGGTCGATGTCATGCCGCGGCGTGGTGGGGACGCGTCCTCGCGCTGGCGACCGTGGCTTTGTCGATCCCACTTGCGGCGTATTCGGCGAGCGGAATGGAGACTGGGCTGGCCACGGCGCTGGCCACCTTCGCGGCACTGATGGTCAGGCGACCCCTCGCCGCGGCGTGCGTCGCAGGACTCGCCGCCGCGCTGCGGCCGGAGATGGCCGTTTGGGCGTGCGTACTCGCCATCGGAGCGGCCCTTGCGTCGCGCGCACGCAGCGCTCGGCTTACGGCGGCCGGGTGCTTGTCCTTGATCCCGTTCGCCTCGTGTGCCGTAGCGCGGGCGATCGCATGGGGTCGGCCCGCGCCTCTGGCGCTGATGGCGAAGCCTGGCGACGTGGCGCACGGGCTCGCGTATGCAGGAGCGGCCTGCGTCGTGACGCTGACGCCTATTCTGGTTGCTGCCCCGTTCGCACTCCGTGCCTCGCCGCGAGCCCTCGTCATCGTGTTGGCTGCGCTGGCCCACCTGGGAGCCATCGTCCTCGTGGGCGGCGACTGGATGCCTTACTCGCGTCTGATGGTCCCGGTGCTTCCGACCCTTGCCTACGCGGGCGTTCTCACGAGTGAGGTCGCCCGACCGGTGGCCACGGCGGCGCGTTCGCTTCTGGCTCTCGTGCTTGGTGCGACCCTGATCGCGCGAGGGGGGACGGAAGGACGCCGCGTCGGTGCGGATCGGGCGGCGCTCGTAGGGCGCGCGAGGGCGGCCCTCTCGGGTGTTCGTCGCGTCGCCGCACTCGACGTCGGCTGGGTTGGGGCCGCTACCGAGGCGGAGATCGTGGATCTCGCGGGCTTGACCGATCCCGAGATCGCCGCGCTGCCCGGAGGGCACACCTCGAAGCGAGTCGACTCGATGTTCCTGCTTTCGCGAGAGCCGGATGCGCTCCTTCTCTATGTGCCTTCGGGACTGCCTGAACTCGAGGACTGGCCCGTCGCCAACTACTCGCGCGTCGTCGAGGCGCGACTCGCGCGCGATCCCGTTGTCGCGAGGCACTTTGCGGCCGCCTCGTGGCTGCCGTTGGGCACAAGAGGTGCGGGATACGTGCTCCTCAGAGCCCGAGCGGCCGGAGACACGTAGACTCCGCCGTCTCGCCGCTACCTTCGCGGTCCGCCGCCTGAGCGCTCGCCGCCTCGTGGCGGGCCATCGCGCCGGTCGCGATCGCGCCCTCCGCGCGGCGGTCCGCTCGCCCCGGTTTCGCGCGCCTGCTGCATTCGTTCTTTGGCACGCTCTCCTTCTTCACCTTCGGGAAGGGGCAGGAGCTCACGCCGCGTCAGGCGAATCTTGCCTTCACGGTCCACCGAGAGGACCTTCACTTCCACTCGGTCGCCCTCTTTCATCACGTCGGTCACCCGATCGACGCGGTGGTGCGCCATCTCGGAGACGTGAAGCAACCCGTCGGTGCCCGGGAGGATTTCGATGAAAGCCCCGAAATCGGCAACGCGGGTCACGGTTCCGTTGTAGACGGCGCCGACCTCCGGCTCGGTGGTCAGGCCTTTGATGATGTCGAGCGCCCGCTTGACGGCGTCGCTATCGCTCGACGCCACGTTTACGGTGCCGTCGTCCTCGACGTCGATTGCGACGCCAGTCTGATCGATGATCCCTTTGATCGTCTTGCCGCCGGGGCCAATGATGAGCCGGATCTGGTCAGGCTTGACCTTGATTTGGGTGATTCGAGGAGCCCACTTCGACAGCTCCGCCCGCGGCTGCGACAGGGTCGCGATCATCTTGTCGAGGATGAATAGGCGCGCCTCTCGGGCTTGCTCGAGGGCCCGAACGAGCACGTCGCGCGAAAGGCCCGCGATCTTGATATCCATCTGGATCGCGGTGATGCCTTTTTTCGTGCCGCAGACCTTGAAATCCATGTCCCCGAGGTGATCCTCGTCACCGAGGATGTCGCTGAGGATGGCGATCCGCGTCTTCGACTCCGTGAGCGGCCCGTCCGAGATGAGGCCCATCGCGATGCCCGCGACGGGCGCCTTTATCGGTACGCCCGCGTCCATCAAGCTGAGCGTTCCGCCGCAGACGCTGGCCATCGAAGAGCTACCGTTCGATTCGAGGATCTCGCTGACCACGCGGATCGTGTAGGGAAAGCGGTCTTCGTCCGGCATCATGCGCGCGATCGCCCGTTCAGCCAGCGCTCCGTGACCAATCTCGCGCCGGCCCGGGCCGCGGAGCGGCTTCGTTTCTCCGGTCGAGTAGGGCGGAAAATTGTAGTGGAGCATGAAGCGCTTCCACCGCTCGCCGGTGAGCGCGTCTATCTTTTGCTCATCGCTCGACGTACCGAGCGTGGCGGCGACCGCGGCCTGGGTCTCGCCGCGCTGAAAGAGGGCCGAGCCGTGCGTGCGGGGAAAAATCCCCACTTCACATACAATCGGCCGGATCGTCGTCATGTCGCGTCCGTCGATGCGCTTGTCCTCGGTGAGGACGTACTCGCGGACGACGTTGTACTTGCGCTCTTCGAATTCCTCTTTGACGAGCTTCTCCAGCTCTGCGAAGCGCTCGGTGCCGAGCTGCTGCGTCAGCGCAGCAACGAGCTTCGACTTGGTCGCCTTGTAGCCGTCGTAGCGGGCCTTCTTCTCCAGGATGAGCGAGGCTTGCAAGATCTCGCGGTCGCAGAGTTCTTTGACCCGCTCGGCGACGTCCGCGGGTAGCTTCTTTCGCTCGAAATGGCGCTTCGGTTTTCCAACGGCCGCGCGCATGCCCTCGATAAGCTCGAGGATCGGCTGGGCGGTCTTGTGAGCGAACATCAGCGCATCGATGACGTGGCTCTCCAGCGCCTCCGCCGCGCCTCCTTCCACCATCACGATCGCGTCTTTCGAGCACGCCACGACCATGTCGATGTCCCCGCGCGCCTGCTGCTCGAATGTGGGGAACGCGATGAACTCGCCGTCCACCCGAGCAACGCGCACGGCGGCGATTGGACCCTGCCAGGGGATGTCCGAGATGTGGAGCGCCGCGCTACCGGCGGTCATTGCGAGGACGTCGGTGGGGTTGTCCTTGTCGCTCGAGAGAACGGTCGCGATAACTTGGGTATCGTTTCGATATCCTTCGGGGAAGAGCGGCCGGTAGGGGCGGTCCATCAGGCGGGACGTCAGGATCTCCTCGTCGCGCTGGCGGCCTTCACGTTTGAAGAAGCCCCCCGGGATTTTCCCGGCGGCGAACGTCTTTTCGACGTAGTCGCAGGTGAGGGGGAAAAAATCTATGCCGGGCCGCTCGTCGCCGCTGACTGCGGTGACGAGCACAACGCTCTCCCCGTAGGTGACGAGTACCGCGCCGTGCGCCTGCTTTGCGAGGCGCCCAGTCTCTAAGACGAGCGGTTTGCCGTGAATGAGGACGGATTCGCGGACGAATGACATGGCTGCCAGCGCTCCTGGGCGCAGTACCGCGTGCGTGCGGCGTAACGTCTAAGCCGACCGTCCGCCTTTGATCCTCGGTTCGTGAACGCCAATCGGTGCGAATTGGCGCTCACGAATCGAAGAGCAAAAGGTCGATGACGGAGCCTAGAGAAATTCACTTGCGGAGGCTAAGAGCGCCGACCACACCCCTGTAGCGTTCGAGGCTGACGCGCTTGAGATAGTCGAGAAGGCGACGTCGCTTCGACACCATTCGCAGCAGGCCTCGGCGCGAATGGTGGTCCTTCAGGTGGGTCTTGAAGTGATCGGTCAGATATCCGATTCGTTCAGTCAGCAGCGCGATCTGAACTTCCGGCGAGCCGGTGTCGTGCTCGTGCGTGCGGAATTTGGTGACGACTTCGGCTTTTCGGTCGGTATCTAGGGGCATCTGTTTTGTATGTGCGGCAGCTGGGTGCGGCGCGCAGTATAGGCATGCGCCCTGCTTCGTCAATCGGCGGCCGCCGCCGCGGGTGTTCAGGCCTGCGCTCCATCCCTGCTGCCGCCGTCCAAACGGTCGAACGGGCGTGAAAGAAAACCGCAAGGACGGCAGCGACGTCCCGAAGAACCGAGCACGCGCGGGTGTTCCGGGCTGATTCGGGTCGCGCGAAGCGTCACCAGGCGCCCTTGTCCTGCTTTCTTCTTCGAACGCGCAGCTGGTCAGTTGGCGCTCGCGGCTCGTCCGTTCGACCTGCAGCTCGTCTGGCGCGGCGGCGTAGCCGTAGCGTAACGTGGTCAGCACTGGAGGATCGGATGGAGTCGAGGTTCTTCCGCTGGCTGGGTCTTGTCTCGCTGGCGCTCGCGACGTGGAGTGTTTCGGCAGGCTGCGCGCAGGCTCGCGACCCCATCAACCGCGTTCAAGCGAATGCCCTCGACAAGCACTTCTTCGTAGGACCCAGCCTAAGCGATACGACGGACGACCCTGAATTCTACATGGGGAACCGCATCATCGACGAACCGCTGGGGGTCGGGCAGGGCTTTTGGCTGTTCCAGTCGCTCGGATCCCTCGCCCGCATCAAGTGGGAGATCCAAGAGACGGAGCTCATCGGACGGCTGACGTACGAGCGCGTCAAGAACAGCGACGGCTTCGGGTCTCAGTCGACCGACAATGGGCAGGTCGTCGCGATGTTCCGAATTCAAAGCCATTTCGACATCAAGCGCGACTACAACCCGCAGACCGGAGAAGAACTCAACATCATCGTCGAGAATACGACCGACCGGCCCTGGTACGAGCGGGAGTCGTTCCGGGTCGACTGGTCGACCAATCTCGTCACCGACGCGTACGACATCGACATCTTCTCCCTGGGCTCAGCGCTCGACGGCATCCATTTCGATCCGCTCTCGTACTACGTCGAGGATCCGAACAGCCCGGACGCGCCTGTCTTCAGTGCGCAAGACGGGTATTTCGACGTGACGACGAAGCTCTTCGCGACGCCGCAGCTCGTCAGTACCCCGTACGGCACCTACCCCCTTTGTTTCTTCTTCGGAAGCTTTCCATCCATCACGTGTGACCCGGCCGAAGTGAAACTTCGGCTCTCGTTCAAAAAGGTCGTCGACGACGACTACGAGCCCGAGGACTGGAACGGCAACAAGATGGACGCGTTCGGATGGTTTACGCAAGACCGCTTCGGATACGACCGCAACTACGGAATCCTCGACCAGGATTGGCACCGCTTCGCGACGAAGTTCAACATTTGGCAGAAGAGCCACGTCGACGGCACCCAGTGCGCCATCGATCATTGGCGCGACGCGAACGGCAATGTTCAGAACTATCAGGTCAATGCGCAGGGTTTGTACGTCACCGACGGGCAAACGGGGCTGCCGATTCCCGACGCGAACGGCCAGCCCTTCTCGAAGAGCGTGCCGGGCGCGGACGTTCACAGGGACACCGATCACGACGGCACGGAGGACGAGTGCCAGTTCACCGACCCTCAGGGAAACGTCGTGACCCCGGGCTCGCGCTGCGACGCGTTCAAGAACAAGTGCGACATCCCGCTCTATGCGCGGCAAACCAAGACCACACCGCTCTACTACGGGCCGACGTCGCCGCCGGACTTGTTCTCGTCTACGGCCCAGGCGCTCAACTCGTGGAACATCGCCGTGAAGCGCTCGACGCAGCTCGGGAAGGTCGCCGAGGCCAAGCGGGTCATCAACCAGGGCATTCCTCAGCCGACGTTACTGACCAGTGAGGCGGACCTGATCGCCGACCAGCAAAGCGGCGCCACGGTGCCGGATATTTTCGTCCTCTGCCACAACCCGGTGATGCAGGGGGACGCCGCGGCGTGCGGTCCGGCGGGGTTGACCGCGCGTCTTGGGGATCTTCGCTATCACTCCATCAATATCATTCAAACGCCGCAGGCGCCCTCGGCATGGGGGATCATGACCGACTTCAACGATCCGCTGACTGGCGAGAAGGTGCAGGCCAGCATCAACGAATGGGCTTACGTACTCGACATCGCATCGCAGAACGTCGAAGACCTGGTCCGCTGGATCAACGGAGAGATCTCCAACAACCAGATCGCCAACGGCCAGTATATGCAGCAGTGGGTCTCGGCGAGCCAGCTCGGAGTCTCGCAGTACCTCCCGAAAGTGCTGTCCACGCAAGAGATTCAATCGAGGCTGAACTCGATCGATCCGACGGCCGAAGGCGTACGCGGAATGGCTCGTCTCAACGGGCTCCCGGCCGGCAGCGCACTGCCGCCCCCGATCGCGGCCACGATGGCGGCGCAGAATCTGTCGCTGCAGGGCCCCTCGTTCGATTCTCAGCTCGAGGGCACGCGGCAATCGCTGCTGGGCTCGACCTGGGAGGCGCGGCTCGTCACGCCCAATTTCCTGCAAATGGCAGGCTTGAACCCCCAGCAGCCTTTTGCGGGCGACGCGACGACACTCAATCTGGCGTCACCCCTGCGAGCGCTGCACCCTGCGCTCATGAAGTGGGGGAGGAGCGCGATCGAATCGGGCATCGTCCAGAAGGACATGTGCGTCCTCGACGACATGCCGGAGCCCGATTCGTTGGTCGGGCTGGCGCGCCAAGCCCAGCGGCTGTTCCCGCTGCCGTCGAACACGAGCGCACCGAGCTACTCGACGGATCTTTATAGGCACGACCAGGCTCTCCACCAATGGATTCGAGAGCAATTCCACCAGTCGGTCATCGCCCACGAGATGGGCCATTCGATGGGACTGAGGCACAACTTCGCGGGAAGCTGGGATGCGCTCAACTATCACACGGAGTACTGGCAGCTTCGCACCCGCAACGGTGCGGAGAAGTACTGCGGTTATCCCGGGCAGCTTGACGCGACGACGCCTCATACCGACGGAACCGACTGCGTGGGGCCGCGCTGGGTGGATCCGGTCACTGACCAGGAGACGAACGACCTCATTTGGAAGTGGGGTTCCACGAGTGTCATGGACTATCCCGGCGATCAGACGCAGGACATGAACGACATCGGCCTTTACGACAAGGCCGCCATGCGCTTCGGCTACGCCGACCTCGTCGACGTGGACAACAAAGCCACGTTCAGGCAGGACGCTGCGGGCGACACGCTCACCGGCGTGGGGGGAGACTTCGTGCAAGCGCTCGACGGCTTCGGTGGAATCTGGGGAAATACCATCGGTGGAAATCACTACAGCACGTACGCCGACAATTATGGGCTACTCGGGACCTGCACTTCCAGGCCGAACTGGAACGGCGATCCGAAGGACCCTCTTGCCCAGCAGTGCAGCGGGGCCGATCTCGACTACGTGGCTGAGCGCGACATGCAGACCGTCAACAAGTACTCGCCGGCGGTGACGGCAACACGCCCGGATCTCGTCTCGAACTTCGCCGTCGATGCGAAGAATCGTGTGCGGCACCCGTACGCCTTCGGCAGCGACGAGTTTGCGGACTTCGGCAACATTCCCGTGTTTCGGTTCGATTCGGGTGCGGACTCTTACGAACAGATGCAGTTTCTGATCAGCACCTACGAAAATCGGTACATATTCAACAATTTCCGCCGCAACCGGGTGATGTTCAACACGTTCCAGGTCATCGGAAGTCTCGAGAGCCGTTACTGGGACAAAATTCACCTCATCACCAAGAGTCTCGGCCTCGGCGTCGAGTTGCTGGGCCAGCCGGGTTCGCCGGACCCTACGACCAATCCCGGCTCGTTGATGCCCTTGGCGCTGGGCTCGGCGGACGCGCTTTCGATGTTCATTCGGGCGATGACTCGTCCGGAGCCGGGCAACTACGTCGTCAACCAAGGCGGCGTGCCGGGCGGGCCGCCCAACTCGTGGGCTGCCGCGTGGACGTTGGGTCAGGGCGGGCTCCTGTCGCCGCCGAAGTCGCCAGTCAACGTGGCGCTCGGCGACGGCGAAGGTCGCTTCATTCACAACGACTACGACTATACGAAGGGGTACTGGTGGGGCGACTACCAGACGCAGGTCGGGAGCGCGTACGAGAAGGCCATCGCGCCGTACTTCCTCACGGAGGCCTACAACAACTTCATATCCAACAGCAAAGACGACTACATCGACGGGCGCTACAAGAACATCAGCTACTTTTCGGTCTATCCCAATCAGATGCGGCGCATCTTCGCGAACCTGATGGCGACGGAGAGCGCCACGGCGGAGCTGGACAATGGCACGGCGTCGCAGATCTTCACGCTCGCGCCATATACGATGCCCGCGAGCAGCGGCGCGGGCAATCCGCTCACCTCCGTGCAGTATCTGCCTTGGGATAAATACGACCCGACCGATCCGTCGACCACGCAGCTACAGTACCCGCCCGGCGCTGTGCTTCTCGATCCGTTGGTGGGATGGGAGGCGCAATACCCCGCGCTCATCAACCTGTTCGTGTTCGGGCCGACGTCGCTCAGCATGGACCTCGTGAATCAAATGCGCATTTTCTCGACGGGCGACGCCGCGACGGTGTCTCTGCCAGTCAATCAGCAGGTGCGTTATCGCGATCCGCTCAGCGGAATCGAATACGTAGCCAAAGGTACTGGCGGTCCGGAATACGGCACCGAGGCGATCAATGCTTCGAGCATCGGCTTCGAGGTTCAGAAGACCATCGGAGCCCGAATGCTCCAACACGCGAATTATCTCGCCCAGTTGGCATACGAGGTCACGGGTCCCCCTGACGCGACAGGGGAATTGACGTACGTCACCGACGGCCAGGGCAATCTCGTTCCGAAGCCAACCCAGGCCGCTCAAGACGCCGCCACGATGCTGAAGAACTACGCGTCGAACATCGACGTCGTGCGGCAGCTCACGCTCTTTTTCGGCTACGGGCCGCTGGGTCATTGAGTTCCGGCTGGCGGCGAGCATGGTCGAGTTGTTCGAGCGGTCGGAGTCTCGGGGGTCGCGGAAACGGATTTTCCGCGTCCTGATCGCGGCTTTGTCCATCACGAGCTGCTCGGCTTCGAACGGAGGTGGCAGTCGCGCAGCGGACGCTTCCGGAGATGGCGTCGCTCCGGATCTGGAGGGGGGAGAAGACGCAATGGTCGGCTCGGGTAGCTCCGGCGGGTCCATGATGGTTGCCGGCGGGTCGAGCAGCAGCTCGGGGTCGGGCGCCTCGAGCAGCGGTTCGGTGGTGGCCGCGACCGACGCGGCGGCACCGCGGACGTACGACGGAACCGTAGGGATGCCTTGCACGCTGAGCACCGACTGCGAGCCCCCGGGAGGCCCGGGCGCAAGTATCTGCTCGAAGACTGCGTTCGGAGTGGGACCTCTCTGGCCGACCCCCGTTTGTATCCTGATGCGCTGCGACCCGGTCGGGTCGGGTAACGGGGGCATCCGCTATTGCGACGGGCCGCCGAACGACCCTACGTCGCCCGGCATTTGCCTCCCCACGACAAGCCCGCCCCAGGTGAACATGGGCACGTGCTTGCCGCGATGTGAGTTCGCCGTCGATGGAGGTGCACCGACCGGGTGCCAGGGCAAGAACGCGTGCAACCTGGTGGGCGCTATCAGCATCGCGACGGGGTCGGTCGTTGGCGAGGGGTATTGCTTCGGGGGCTGCACCACGAACTCGGACTGTCCGTCCGGAAGCCAGTGTCAGGTCGACGAGGGGACGTGCGTGACGACCCTCTACGCGCGCACGAAAATGATCGGTCAGGCCTGCGGCTCCGCCGACTTGGCCTCCACCAGCAACGCCTGCTTCTGCGACTACAGCGCGGCAACCAATCAGGGCTATTGCACGCAATCGTGCATCGTAGGCGGACCGCCGTGCCCCAGCGGTTACCTCTGCGACACGGGCGAGACCGCGCAAATCTCCGGTCTTGCCATGGACGGCGGGGCGCTCCCAGGCTTTGCTGTACAGAACACCGGCATGGCGGGGATCTGCCGTGCGTCGTGCCAAACGGGCGCTGCGTGCCCGCCCAACTCACTTTGCAGCACCTTCGATACGGTTGGTCCGATCTGCGCGCCTTAGACGGCGCTCGAGGGATTCGTATGAAAGGACTCGTCTTCCTAACCGCGGTGATTGCGCTCGGAGTCGCCGGTGGCTCGGCTCGCGCGCAGTCGATCACGCGGGTCAAGGACGAACCGACTCAGGGGACAGGGCAGTCCGGCGAAAAGGACCCGCTGCGTGGATCCACGTTGACCTTCGATCAGAGCGTCACCACGCAAACGGTGGGGCTCGGGGAGACCCCGCAGTCCTACGTGCCGTTCTATGGCTGGTGGCTTTCGCTCCGTCCGCGGTGGAACTTCAACGACAAGCTGCGCGTCCAGGCTCGCGTCGATTACTACAAGGAGCTTACCAACAGCGAGGAGTCGACCTATTACCGAGAGGACGTCTTCGGTGATATCTGGACCGATGTCGTTTACTCCAGCCCGCTGGCAGCGGAGGGGCGCTGGAAGAACACGAGGGTGAGCCTCGCCGGGCGGGCGCTGTGGCCGACTTCGAAGCAAAGCCAGGGCAATGGCACCTACGTGATTCTCGGCACGAGCGCCGGAGTGTCGCAGCGCATACCCATCCAAGGAGACGATGCGCCTGCCTTCAATGCGGCGCGCCTCGGTCTGACCTTCAGCTATTTGCATGCGTTCACGGCGGCCACGACACCTACCGACTACGGAAACTTCAGCCAGCGGCGGGAGCAGGTAGACTTGAGTTTGCCGTCTTTCTCGGATCCTCAGCTGACGGGCCTGACAGTCGTTCACGACACCCTCTACGCCATTCTGGATACCGGACTCCAGATTACGCCGAAGCTTGGGCTCACAGCGGACATGGTGTGGGTAAGCCAGTGGCACTACGCGCCGACCAACAACGGTCCGATCACGCTCCCCACCGGGAGTTTCAACGTCCCGCTCTCGCCCAGCGACCAGCAGTACACCCAGCTGACCTGGTTCATCGCGGCGCTGGACTACGATCTCTTAGACGAGATGTCGGTCGGTCTCGGCTACTACAACTTGGCGAACGTCATCGCGCCCGACGGGACCGTGCGAGGACCCTTCTACGGCGGGGAAAATAACCTCTTCTGGAGCCCGGAGGCCCACTTCTTCTTCGACGTGACGGCCAATCTCGACAAGATCTTCGAAGACGCGACCGGCCGCTACAAGAACCAGAAACTGAAAGTCGGACAGACGTCGGACGCCGCGCGCGAAGCACGCATCAAGCGCATCGCGAACGAATAGCCGCCCGCGGCCGCGTCTACTCGTCGCGCGGGCCGTCTGGGATCGTGTTCAGGGGACCACGCATTTGGGTGTCCGTCGAAGGCTCGCGCCCGTAGGTGCCGTCTTCGGCGCTTCCGGTGAGAAGGTCGTACAGGCTCGGAGCGAAAGTCCCGGCGACGAGCTCCTCCACGGCATCGGCCGTGTCCAGCGCAAGGGCTGCCTCGGCCGCCCGCTCGCAGTCGCTGGTCGTCACCCTTCGGAGGGCCTCCTTGATCTCCGGGATCGCGGCGGCCTCCATCGACAACTCCCGCATTCCCAACCCGACGAGGAGCACGGCAGCGAGCGGATCGCTCGCCATCGCTCCGCAGAGCGCCACGGGAACTCCGTGAACGCTTGCGGCGCGCACGACTTGGCGGATCATACGCAGGATCGCCGGGTGGAACGGCGAGGCGAGGGGGGCAAGCGATCGGTTGCCGCGATCGATAGCAAGCGTGTACTGAATGAGATCGTTCGTGCCGATGCTGAAGAACTCGGCCTCGCGCGCCAGCACGTCGGCCATGACGACTGCGCTCGGAACCTCGATCATGATCCCGAGCGGGATGTGCTTCGCGTGCTTGTGCCCGGAGGAAACCACCTCTTGCATGGCCCGCCCCAGGAGCTTCCTGACCTCGCGCAGCTCTTGGACGCTCGCGACCATGGGGACCATGATTCGAAGATCGCCGTGCGCGCTCGCGCGGACCATCGCGCGGAGCTGCGTGAGAAAGACGTCCGGTCGCGAGAGCGCGAGCCGGACCGCGCGCAGGCCGAGCGCCGGGTTCATCTCGGCGGGGAGCTGAAAGCTCGAAGCGAACTTGTCACCCCCGATGTCGAACGTGCGAAGCGTCACGGGTCTCGGGGCGACCGCCTCGACGACGGCGCGGTAAAGCTCGTACTGTTCGAGCTCGGTCGGCATCGTCGTTCGGTCGATGTAAATGAACTCTGTGCGATAGAGGCCGATGCCCTCGGCGCCGTGATCGAGCGCGAGTATCGCCTCCGCGGGGAGCTCGACGTTCGCCTTGAGACTCACGGGCTCTCCGTCGCGCGTCACGCACGCCTGGTTGCGTGCACTGAGGAGCCCGCGAGCGAAAGCCAGGTGCCTCGCACCACGGGCCCGCGCTTCTTCGATCGTAATGTCGCTCGGGTTCACCACGATCTCGCCGCGCAGCCCGTCGACGATGACGGTGTCGCCGGAGCGAATGATGGAGAGCGTCTCGCCCGCGCCGACGACAGCTGGGATCTCCAGGGCGCGCGCCATAATCGCCGTGTGGCTGGTGCGCGTGCCAATCTCGGTGACGAACGCGATGACCGGTTCGCGGACCATCCCGGCCGTATCGGCCGGGGAGAGGTCCCTCGCAATGACGACCATGGGCTGGTCCAGGCGGGGCACGATCTGCTTGGTGTCGCCCGTGAGCTCACGCAGCAAGCGGTCGCACACGAACTCGATGTCATGTCTGCGCTCGACGATGTAGGCATCTCGCTCGGTCGCGTCGGTCGGACCGAACATCTTGCCGATCTCTTCGCAGCCTTGCGCCACGGCCCACTCGGCGCACTTCTTGTCGCCCCGGATCTTTCGCTCGACCCGTTCGAGCAGCATGGGATCGCCCACCATGGCAAGATACGCGTCGAGTATGGCGTTCGTCTCGAGCGGAGCCGCCGGCAGTCGCGCGCTCACCTCGCGGACATGGCGTCTGGCTTCCTCGACGGCTTGATGGAGTCGCGCGACCTCGCCGTCGATTTGGGCGGTGGTGATGTGACGCCGCGCGTAGGCGGCCTTCGTGTCCCCGACGACGAGCGCGGGTCCGACGGCCACACCGGGGCTGCCCGCGATTCCTTTGAGCAACACCCCGTGCGGCGTGCTGGGATCGCTCGGCGGCGGTCGGGTTCCCCCAGGGGGCGTAGGCGTGTGCGGACTCATTTCGACTCTCCGAAACGGCCGGCGATGAGCTCGCCGATGGCCTCGACACACTCCTGCGCTCGATCGCCGACGGCCCGCACCTCGAGCACGGTGCCCTTCGAGCCGCACAGCAGCAGAACCCCCATGACGCTCTTGCCGTTCGCGCTCTGGTCTTCGCGCGTGATCTCGATGTCACACGGATACTTCGACGCGAGCTGCACGAGTTTGGTGGCCGCGCGCGCGTGCAATCCGAGCTGGTTGACGATGGTAAAGCGGCCCACTGCCTTGCTGGCGTCGCTCATTGCCTCCCTCCTCGGTCGGTTTTCGATGGGGGCGGCGATGTCGCTCCCATTAGCTCGAAAGCGCTCGACCGGTCGTACTGACTCTCGTAGTGGCTGGGCAGCTGGCGTGCGGAATCGTCGAGGGGCGCAACAGTTCCTCTGTGCGCGTCTCTATGCAAAACCGCGATGCGGGCGGTCGCGTGGGAAGAGAGCTCTCGAGCGATCGCGTCCGCGATCGCAACTGAACGATGCCTCCCACCCGTGCATCCGACCGCAATGGTCAAGTAGCTCTTACCCTCCCGTTCGTACTTGGGCATCACGTATTCGAGCAGAGCGAGGGTTCGCCGAAGGAACTCTTTCGTCTCGTCACCGCCGAGCACGTAACGGGCGACGG
>CAZVPE010000057.1:0-27860 GCA_964628155.1 uncultured Polyangiaceae bacterium
TGATCGCCGCTCCCCACGGTCGTGCCGTTGATGCGGCGGCCACTCATCGTTACCGCACGATAGCCGAGGCGGTCGACCTCGCACTTGCCATTTTTCGGGTCCGGCCCCGCGGGCTCCGCCGTCACCCGATGATCATCCCCTCGTCGAGAAGCTTTCCCTCGCTGAAGCGCCGCAGCGCCCACCGCTCGAAGACAGGGTCGCGAGCACCCGTCGCTATGAGATCGGCAAGAAGCCTGCCGATCACCGGCGCCATCATGAAGCCGTGGCCCATGAAGCCACTCGCCTGGTGGAAGTCTTCGATCCCGTCGACCGGACCGAGGATGGGATTCGAATCCGGCGTGAGGTCGTAGCAGCCCGCCCACTGACGGAGGACCTTCACGTTGCCGAGGATGGGACACGCACGAACGAGCGCTCTCGCGTACTTGCCGAGAAAAGCCGGGGAGCTCGTTTGGTCGAGGCCCGGGGGGACGTACGCGTTTCCAATCCCACCGACAATCTCGCCGCGCGTCGATTGCGAGAAGTACAGCCCGTCGTCGAGATCGGCGACCAGCGGTTTGAGCCACGGCTTGAGCGGTTCGGTCGAACAAATCTCGTGTCGGCGCGGCGTGTTCGGAAGCTCTACCCCGAGCATTTTTGCGATTGCCGGCGACCACGCCCCCGCAGCGTTGACGACTCTGTGCGTGCGAAGGACCGTCTCGCCGAAAAGCGGAGCCGCATTCGGTGAGACGCGGGCCCCGGGCGGGCCGCAAGGGCGCACGCGGACGCCCTCGATCCTCGACCCGATCGTCTCGAAACCCACGACCTCGTGCCAGGTAACCACCTCGACCCCTCTCTTCCGGGCCGCTTGCGCGTAACCCCAAACGAATGGCCAGGGAAAGACGACGCCGTCGTCCGGATTGTAACTGGCCGCGTCGACGCCGCTCGCGTCGAGCTCCGGAACGATACGGGTCGCCTGCGCGGGCGTGAGCAAACGGGTGGCCAGACCGCACTCGTTCTGGAGTGCGACGCTCTTCTCGAGCCGTTCTCGCGACCCGCGCGAGCGAGCGAGAAACAGGTATCCCCCCTGACGAAACCAGACGTTGATCTTCATTTTGGAAGCGAACTCGCGGCACATCCGGATGCTCTCGAGCATCAGCCGCACGTTCGCCTCGCTCGACCATTGCGCGCGTACGCCGCCTCCATTGCGACCGCTCGCGCCGCCGCAGAGATAGGCCCGATCGATGACGGTCACGTTGGTGATGCCTCGCTCGGCGAGGTGATAGGCCACCGACAGGCCCATGATCCCGGCGCCGATCACGACGACGTCCGCGCTGTCCCTCACGAGGTCAGAATAACGGAGATGCATCCGCCGCACCGAAGAGGCGGTCGGATGCCTTTCGTTGTCCGGGTTCCAAGCGTGATAGCTTCCGGTTCGGCGCATGAGACCTCTGGTCGCGGTGCGACGTGCGGCCGCATTCGACCCCGGCTTTTTGTCCAGGAGCCCCCTCCTGTGGCCGCTTGCGCGGGCGGCCAAAGCGCTCGCACGCTTCGACGACTTCCCGCCGATCGAGGCACTCGTCGACGTTTTCGAATGTGAACCGGGCGTTCGTTTCGTACCCGCCGCACCGCGCCGACGCCGAGGAGCCGCCGTCGACACGCGATTGCTTTACGACGCGCGCATCGCGATCGACCGAGAGGTGCCGACGCGGCAGCGCTGCTGGCACGATTTCATGAACGCGCTCGTGTGGGGCACCTTTCCTTCTGCGAAAAGCGCGTTGCATGCGAGGCAGCACCGCGCCATCACCGAGCGACTCGCCCCCGACGCGCGCAAGCTTCCTCCCGCGCGCACGCGAGAGCTGGACGCCCTCGCGCTCCTCGATGAAGGCGGGGTCGTCGTGCTCTCGCTCGATCCCCCGCGCAAGGCAGGCTCGGTCGACGGCGCCACGATCGTGTTCGGACATGCGATTTGCGAGAGTCTCGTGCTGGGCGTCGCGCCGGCCGTCGTCGCCGGGATCGGAATCACCGTGGAAGATCGGCCACGGACCGCGGACGATCTCGTTCGCTTGGTCGATCGCGCGCTGGCGGCGATCATCGACGACGATACGAGGCTGCGCACGCCTCGCGACCTCAAGCGCCTGCCGATCGACGCGCCGGCGCGCGGTCTGGAGTCGGCGCGTCCGGTCTCGGACCCGGAATGACCGCTCCGCGTTCCGGCGTTTTCGACGCGATGCTCGTCGGCGCGGCCGCGCTATTGGTGCACGGTCGTTCGATCACCTTCGACTTCACATTCCTCGACGATCGCGACCTCATCGTCGAGGACCGCGCATTTCTCTCCCATCCAGGTGGCCTCCTCGAGATTTTTCGTCGCTCCTACATGCAGGTCGTCGACGCGCAGCACCCGTACTTCCGGCCCGTCGTCACGCTGTCGTACGCGCTCGACGCGCGATGGAGCGGCGTGCGCCCGCTCGGATACCACCTGACGAACGTCGTCGTACACGCCGTCGCCTGCGTCCTCTTTCTTGCGCTCCTTCATCGACTCGCACTGGGGCCGCTGGTCTCGCGAATCGCGGCCTTGATCGTCGCCGTGCACCCCGCGCTCGCGTCGGCCGTGGCCTGGATTCCCGGCCGGAACGATTCCCTCTGCGCGGTGTTCGCGCTCTCTTCGTGGCTCTGCTTTCTCCGCTATCGGGACCATCCTTCATGGTCGCGGGGGGCGCTTCATTTGGTGACGTTTGCGCTGGCCCTGATGACGAAAGAGACCGCCGGCGTGATTCCGATCGTCTGCTTGGTCCACGCCGCCGTCGTCAGGGGCGATCCCCGGGATGGCCGGCGAGGGTCTCGCCCCATGTTCGCACTTGCCGCGGGCTGGGCCGTGGTCATCGGGTGCCGACTCGAGATCCACGGGTATCGGACGGGCGTGGCGCTCGCCGACGTCCTCCGCAATTTGCCCACTCTGGCCGCGGGCTTCGGTCGGATCGCGGTGCCCGCCAATCCGTCGTTGCTCGAGGTCCGCGATCACTTGCATCCCTGGACCGGGGCCGTTGCGGGGGCGCTCGTCGCGGGAGCCGCTTACGTCGTTCCGGGTGTTCGCCGGAGCGTCGTCGCGCTCGGGATTTCGGCCTTTGCCATTTTCTGCCTGCCCGCGCTCGCCGTGCCGGGCGATCTCGTTCTCGAGAGTCGACTGTACTTGCCGGCGTGCGGCGTCCTCGTCGCGCTCGCCGAGATCGTGCGCGCGGCCGCGCGCGATCGAACGGCGCTGGTCGCGTTCGCAGGCGTGACGGTCGCGGCCCTCGCCGTCGTCACGATGGCGTACGAAGGGACGTTTCGCGATAGACGGGCCTTCGCGCGCGCCGCCGTCGGGGGAGCGCCGTACTCGGCGCTGGCGCACTTCTGTCTCGCTCAGGTGTACCAGGTCGACGGCGAAAGCGACCGCGCGATCACGGAGTATCGAACCGCGCTGGAACTGGGCGCGTCCTACGGCGTCCACAACAACCTTGCCCTCATCCGCATGGCCGGGGCGCACTGGACCGAAGCCGAGTCCGAGCTTCGAGAGGAGCTCGCGATCGATCCGCGGTCCGCCCGCGCGTATCGCAACCTCGCCATCGTGCTGCGCCGCGAAGACCGCATCGAGGAAGCCCGCCGCGCCGAGGAGATCGCGACCCATATCGCCTCCGGCGACCCGTAATACACCTCCCTGCGAGCGACGCTCGGGCACCCCTCGATTGGGCGCTGAACTTTACCAGGCGACCGACACCTGCAGGTTGCTTCCACTTTGTCCGAGTGTCCCGCCCGGTTCCGACGCCGGACGATGAAAGAAGTACGGCACGGCGAAGCCCACCCCGGCGCCGACGACCATTCCGACCAGCACGTCGGTCAGCCAGTGCTCGTCGGCGGCAATGCGGAGATACCCTGTCACCGCGGCGAGGGCGCCGCCGAAAGTCCAAGCGAGGGGCGCCCACCGGTACCCGCGCATCGTCGCGACAGTCCCCGTGGCGGCGGCGAGCACGAACGTCTCGGTCGTGTGTCCGGAGAAAAACGAGAGGTTGTCGTTCGGCGTATTCGCTTTGGTGGTTTTTCGGTCGCCGCCCAGCACGTAGGCCCGCGGGCGCTCGCGGCCAGTGAGGAGCTTCGTAAGCTGCGTGAGATCGGCGGCCAAGACTCCGGCTTCGGCGATGAGAAGGAAATCCACCGGCACCCGGCTCGGGGTCCCTTCGCGCGAAGCGGCAAGGGCGTCGATGCCGGCGGCGGCGGCCGGAGCGAGAAGGGCGGCCACGTCGCTCGCGAAGGCCGCCGTCCGCGTTGAGCTCCACACGAGACGATCCCTCGCCGCGAGATCGACGGCGTCCACCTCGCACCAGCGGCAAGCCGACGGCGCGAGCTCCGGCCTGAAGGCCTCGGTCGCGATCCACAGAGCACCGGCGACGAGCGTGATCGGCACGTCGAGCGTCGGGTCCCAGCGAAGCTCGCGCGTCTGTGCTTCGGCGGCGCCGTTGGTGAGAACGAACGAAACCGCTACCCCGCCCGCGACGGCTCGCACTCGCATCGTTGAATGTGCTGGAATTATCACGGGAGCGAACTGAAGGACGCTCCGCAGTTGAAGAGGTGGCGCGCGGCGTCTATAAGGCGGCGTTCATGTTCCGGGTAGACGGTAGGATTGCCCTCGTGACGGGCGGCTCGCGCGGCATCGGCCGCGCCTGTTGCGAGGCGCTCGCCGAACAGGGGGCGACGGTCGTCGTCAACTACGTCCACGGCGAGAACGCGGCGCGCGAGGTCGCCGAGGGAATCGTCGCTCGAGGGGGCAGCGCCGAAGTCGCGAAATTCGACGTCGCCGACTCGAACGCGGTCGACGCGGCGATCGAGGACATCAGCAAGCGCCACGGCAAGCTCGACATCCTCGTTGCGAACGCCGGCATCAGCGTCGACAGCCTGCTCCTTCGCCTGAAAGACGACGACTTGGAGAAGCTCTGGGCGACGAACGTGCGCGGGGCAATCGCCTGCGCGCGCGCGGGCAGCAGGAGCATGATGCGCAAGCGCTGGGGTCGAATCGTGTTCATGTCGAGCGTGGTCGCCGAAATGGGAAACGCCGGTCAAACGGCATACGCTGCGACGAAAGCCGCTCTTCTCGGCGCCGCCAAGTCGATCGCCCGCGAATACGCCTCAAGAAATGTGACGGTCAACGCGGTGACGCCCGGCTACATCGATACCGACATGACGGCCACGATGTCGCAGGCACAGAAAGAACAGCTTGCCACGATCATTCCCCTCGGGCGCACCGGCGTCGCGCGCGACATCGCGGCGGCCTGCGTCTACCTGGCAAGCGAGGAGGCAGGATACGTGACCGGGCAAGTACTGCGGGTCAACGGCGGAATGTACATTTGAGGCTCTTGGGCAGCGCGAGAACCATTCACGCGCGTCTGCCGCTCGACTCTAGGCCCTTTTTCCGATAGGACGCGGTCCAACACATGGCTACCGATATCCCCACCGAGGTCAAGCGCATCATCCGAGAGCAGCTCGACGTCGACGAGAAGGACATCAAACCCGAGTCGAACTTCATCGACGACCTCGGAGCGGACTCGCTCGGTCTCGTCGAGCTCGTCCTTGCATTCGAAGAGGCGTTCGAGATCGACATTCCTGATGAGGACACCGAGAAGATCCGCACCGTGCAGGATGCGATCGACTACATCGAGAAGCACGCTAAGAAGTAGTGGCAACGGCGCGCGAGCCGGGCACCTCAGCCCGAGCCGTCGACGCAAGCCTTCTCCATGGAACGTGTCGTCATTACAGGCATCGGCCTCGTAACCCCCGTGGGCATCGGAACCCAAGAGGCCTGGCGAGCGCTGCTCGCGGGGCAGAACGGGATTGGTCCGATCTCCCTATTCGACTGCTCCGCCTTTCGCGTGCGCATTGCGGGTGAGGTCAAAGGGTGGGAGCCGACCCGCTGGATCGATCGCAAGAAGCTGAAGGAGATGGACCGCTTCACCGAGCTCGCGCTCGGCGCGGCAGCCATCGCCACCGCGGACGCGAAGCTCGAGCTTTCCGACGAGGAGCGGGCCCGCGCTGGTTGCTTCGTGGGGGTCGGAATCGGCGGGCTATTCACGCTCGAGAAAACGAAAGAAACCCTCATGACCAAGGGGCCGACGAAAGTCAGCCCCTATTCGATCCCCGGGATCATCGCCAACCTTGCCGCGGGCCAAGTCTCGATTGCGCACGGCCTGCGAGGCCCGAGCTATTGCACGACGAGCGCGTGCTCCAGCGGTGCGCACGCCATCGGCGAAGCGACCGAATGGATCCGTCGCGGGCGCTGCGACGTCATGGTCGCCGGGGGCGCCGAAGCGACGATTACGCCGGTCGGCATCGCCGGCTTCGAGGCGATGCACGCGCTCTCGAAGCGAAACGACGACCCAGCTCACGCCAGCCGCCCGTTCGACAAAGGGCGCGACGGGTTCGTGTGCGGCGAAGGATCGGGGATGCTCGTTCTCGAGTCGCTCTCGCGTGCAAAGGCCCGCGGCGCCACGATCTACGCCGAGGTCAGCGGCTACGGCGCCTCGAGCGACGCGTATCATCTCACCCAACCGGCGCCCGACGGCGAAGGCGCCCAGCGCGCCATTCGCATGGCTTTGGAAGACGCGAAGCTCGCGCCCGACGCGATCGATTACATCAACGCGCACGGGACGTCGACGCAGGTGGGTGACGTCGAGGAGACCAAAGCCATTTGCGCGGTGTTCGGGGCGCACGCCACCGACAAGACTCTGTGGGTCAGCTCGACGAAGTCCATGATGGGACACCTCCTCGGCGCGGCCGGCGCCGTCGAGACCGCGGTTTGCGCGCTGACGATCCACGAGGGGCGCGTGGCGCCCACGATCAATCTCGTCGATCAAGACCCGCGCTGCGTTCTCGACTACGTCGCGAACACGGCGCGCGAGCGACGGGTACGCCGGGCGATGAACAACTCGTTCGGGTTCGGCGGGACGAACTGCACGCTCGTGCTCTCCCACTTCGATGGCTGACCGTGCCGCCGGCCGGTCACCCGTGCTATTGGCTCGGGGGTGAGGTGCCCTTTTTGCTCGCACCCGGAGAGCAAGGTGATCGACTCGCGCGTGTCGACCGCGGGGGACGTCATCCGGCGACGGCGCGAGTGCGAAGGGTGCAGCCGGCGCTTCACCAGTCGTGAGCGTGTCGAAGATGTGCTTCCGGTCGTGGTAAAAGAAGACGGGGTGCGCGAGCCGTTCGACCGCGAAAAGGTCCTGCGAGGCATCCGCCTGGCTTGCAACAAGCGCCCCGTCGCCATGGAAGGCATCGCCCGATTCATCGACGAGCTCGAGCGCGAGCTCATCGAGAGCGAGGCAAAAGAGGTCCACAGCAAAGAGATCGGCGAGCGCGTCATGCGAAAGCTGCGCGAATTCGATGAGGTGGCATACGTGCGCTTCGCAAGCGTGTACCGGAGGTTCCGCGACATCGACGAGTTTCGATCGGAGCTCGACAAGATGGCCCGAGCCCGCACGGCCGGGGAGGCCGAATGACCGGCAAACCGCCCGCAAGGCGCAAATCCCAGGCTTTACCGGAGCGCGATCCACATCTGGCCGAGCCGACCTTCTCGCCCGACGACGAGAAATGGATGCGCGTCGCGCTCGAGCGCGCGGCTCGCGGAACGCCTTCTCCGAACCCGCACGTAGGCGCCGTCGTCATCAAGGACGGAGAGCTCCTGGGCGTGGGACATCACGAACGCGCCGGGGAGGAACACGCCGAGGCGGCAGCGCTCCGCGAGGCGGGCGATCGAGCGAGAGGTGCGACGCTCTACGTCACGCTCGAACCGTGCAATCACGACGGACGGACGCCGCCTTGCACGGACGCAATCGCGAGGGCGAGACTCGCTCGCGTCGTCGTCGGCTGTAGCGACCCGAACCCGCATGTCATCGGGGGCGGCATCGACGCGATGCGCGCGTCCGGTCTGCGTGTCGACGTAGGATGTCTCGAACCGGAGGCACGGAGGCTCATCGCGCCCTGGGCCAAATTCGTGACGACCGGCGTGCCTTACGTAGTCCTCAAGCTCGCGCTTTCCCTCGACGGCCGAATCGCGTCACGCACGGGAGCGTCGAAGTGGGTGACCGGTCCGGAGGCGCGTGCGCGCGTCCACCTGTTGCGAGCCCAGCACGATGCCGTGATGATTGGGATCGGGACCGCGCTCGCCGACGACCCCCGACTCACCGTCCGCGACGCCCCCGGACAGAGCCCGCTTCGGGTCGTGCTCGACACGAAGCTGCGGCTCCCCGTGACCGCTCGCCTGGTGCAGACAGCGCGCGAAGTGCCCACCTGGGTGATGTGCACGACAGACGCCCCCTCGTCCGCCGAAGCGGCGCTCGTCGAACGCGGCGTCGAAGTCCTACGCGCGCCGCCATCGGCCGAAGGGCGCATCGACCCGCTGTCGGCGCTGCGTCTCTTGGCGTCCCGCGGTATCGTTACGGTGATGATCGAGGGTGGCGCAGAACTTGCCGGGAGCGTCTTGGCCGGGGCCGCCGTCGACGAGCTCCACTGTTTCATTGCGCCGATCCTTCTCGGACCTCGCGGCCGACCGGGGGCAGTCGATTGGGCCGGGCCGGCGACGCCGGCCGAGGCGCCATGCATCGCCAATCCCCAGTGGGAGGTATGCGGTGTCGACGCCCACGTTTGGGGCCAAATCCTCCACCCCGAGCGGTAGCCCGGCCGGCGACCGCGGGAGGGGAAAATTCGGCAGGCAAAGGAGCGGGCCTAGGGCCGCCAGCGCGGCGCGCGGCCGGTGAAGGCTGGAAACCGTCCGAGACGGACAAGACAGGACGGCCATGTCGGATTAGATTGATCAAAAGGCATGGCTGTTCGTACTATCCTACACTACCCTGATCCGCGCCTCCGAGAGGCGGGCAAGAGAGTCGCGTCGCTCACCGACGAGCTACGACGACTCATCGACGACATGGCGGAAACGATGTATGCCGCACCAGGAGTCGGTTTAGCGGCGACTCAAGTAGGCGAATCTTGGCAGATTTTCGTCGTCGATTGCGCAACCGAAGGCGAGGCGAGCGACCTGCGCGTGTTCGTCAACCCCGAAATCGTCACCAAAGAGGGCACGCTCACGTTCGACGAGGGCTGCTTGAGCTTTCCGGGGGCTCGCGAGGAGGTGGAACGGGCAGAGAAAGTCGTCGTGCGTGCCCAGGACCGCCACGGAACCTGGTTCGAGCTCGAAGCGCACGGGCTTCTTGCTGTGGCAATTCAACATGAATACGACCACTTGCAAGGGATCCTGATGATCGATCGGCTCGGGCCGCTGAAGAAGCGGCTACTGCACCGCAAGATGGTCAGGCGCCCAGAAACGAGCGCAGCGAACGCCTAATCGCCGCAACCAATTTGCCCGGCTGAGGTCGCACCGAGTCCAATCGCATGGAACAACCGTGTCTAGCGGGCTGTTTCGGTTTCCCGTACATAAGAACGTCTCACTGACCCGTATACCCCGGTAGAAGTGTCCACTCCCCTCCCGATCCATCCCGTCCGCGACGACTCCCATTCCGACGCGGTTACCACCTACTTCGAGCAACTCGCACGCGTACCCCTTCTCACGCGAGAGGGAGAGGTGGACCTCGCGCGCCGAATCGAGGAGGGCGAGCGGCGAGCCTTGCGCGCCATTCTCGCATCCCCCGTCGGCGCGCGGGAGCTTGCCGCTTTGGGGCGAGGAGTCCGCGATCGCAGAATTCGACTGCGCGACGTCACACGTACCACCGTCGACGAGGACGGCGCCGAAGAAGAGACCCGGGCGGTGGCCGCAATCGCGGACGCCCTCGAGCGCGTTGGAATCGTCGCCGGCAGCCGGCGCGGCGCTTCGCGCGCGCGCGAAGAGCTGGTCGAAGCGCTCCTCGAAGTGCGGCTTACCAAGCGGGCGATCGACCGAGTGGTCGCCAAGGTGCGGGCAGCAAGAGAGGCAGCACCGGTCGCTCGCCGCCGGGCGTTCGACGCGACGCTCAACGCCGTCCGCACGGGGGGAGGGGTATCCGAACGCGCCAAAGCGGAGCTCGTCTCGGCCAATCTTCGGCTGGTCGTCTCCATCGCAAAACGCTACCGTAACCGCGGCTTGCATCTGCTCGACCTCATCCAAGAGGGCAACCTCGGCCTGATGCGCGCGGTGGACAAGTTCGAGTACAAGCGGGGCTACAAGTTCAGCACGTACGCCAGCTGGTGGATTCGGCAGAGCGTGAGCCGCGCCATCAGCGATCAGGCGCGGACGATTCGGATTCCGGTGCACATGGTCGAGACGCACAACAAGCTCTCGAAAACGCTCCGCGACATGGTGCAAGAAGCGGGTGAAGAGCCGACGCCGGAGCAGATCGCCTCTCGGATGAACGTGCCGGTCGAAAAGATCCGGATGCTGCTCGAAGCGACCCGGGATCCCGTAAGCCTCGACTCGCCGGTCGGCGACGACGGCGGGGCCACCGTCGGTGACTTCGTCGAGGATCTGTCCTTCCCCGCCCCCGACGACGCGCTGGGCGACCAGGAGCTATCCCGGGAGACGCGCGATCTGCTCAAGCTTCTTTCGCCGCGCGAAGAGCAGGTGCTCCGCATGCGCTTCGGCATCGATGCGCCGGGTGATCTCACGCTCGAAGAGGTCGGGAAGAGCTTCGAGCTCACGCGAGAGCGCATTCGGCAGATCGAGACGAAGGCGCTGCGCAAGCTGCGGCTGCCCTCCTACCACCGAAAGCTGAAGTCCCACATCGATCGCTAGCCCTCCCCGCTTGCGGAGAGGGCCGGGGGTGAGGTCTTCTAGGGAAAGAAGGGGCGCCCTGGCGAGGCTCGGGGCCGACTTTCTTGCGTGGCCCGTTAAGCGAGCGCGCAAGTGAGACGTTTTGCCGAGTTACGGGCAAGCGGCCGCGAAGCAATCGGTGCGCAGCCTGTGGTGAATCGTCGGCGCGGACCGCACGTATTTGCGCGACCAATACGACGATGGCGTGACTGGCGCGGAGAAGGGCGTAGCCGATGGAACAATCAGGTCTTGTTGGCCGCCGCACGACGCCGGTGTGCCGCCATGGCGGCGAGCGCCAACTGCGTATGGATCTCGGCCTTTGGCACCACCGAGTCGGCCGACACGTCGGCCGCCAACCGAGCCAGGTCTTCCTCTTTCCCACTCGATACGAGGACAATCGCCAGCTGCCGGAGCTTTGGATTGCTCCGGAGCAGCCGTGCCAGTTTGTCGCCCGAGATGTCCGGCATCATCACGTCGAGAACGATGACGTCGATCTGATGCTGCACGATGAGCCTCGTTACCCCGATGGGAGACCCCGCATCGAAAACCGCGCAGCCCCGAATTCGAAGCAACTCGCACATGCCCTCGCGCACGATTTCGTCGTCGTCAATCACCAGAACGCGAGGGGGGCTCATCTAGCAATGAGTATACTAAGTACTGGAGGAACGGCAAGTGGGTACCGAAGACAATCCGGGTAACGTAAAGCTTCGGGATTCGCTGCGGTCCAAGCTTCTACGCAGCATGATGGGCATTTGGGTATTAATTAGTTTAATCACGCTCGCTGCAGTCGGAGTCGTGCAGTATCGCGCATCGAGCGAGGCCTCACGTCGCGGCGAGATTCGCGTTCGCGACAACCAGCGAGAAAAAGGCCGACTCCTCGTTGCGAATCAGACGCTCGCCCTTCGAGCGATGGCCATGGACAATGGCTTTTCCGACGTTCGGGAGCTCGTGAAACAAACCGTCCTCGAAGATCCCGACGTCATCTACGGATCGTTCGTGAACGCGTCCTCCGTGCCATGGATCGTGGTCACGCCCGCGACGCCCGAGGCGGGCTTGGCCGGAACCGAAGCCGTGCCCTGGCTGAAGCAGATCCCGGCGGAGCCCGTGCGCCAAAGGGCGAAGGGGCCTCGAGCTCGTGGACTCTTCGTCTTCGGCGTGAACGTCGAGGAACACGCCGCGGACGTGTTCGATGGGGACGACTACTTGGGTACGGTCCGATATGGAATCAGCATGGCGCGCACCGAACTCGCCGTTCGACAAGACGCCGAGCGCGCCAAGCGGTCGTTGGTGCAGCTCTTGGGCTTGCTCGCGCTGCTCGGCGCGGCGGGCGTCGGTCTTGGCGTCGCGGCGATTCAACGGATGGCTCATCGGATCACGCAACCGCTCTCCGTGTTGACGGCTGCATCCGAGGAGCTGGCGCACGGCAATCGCAGCGTTCAGGTCGACATCGCGAGCGGAGACGAGCTCGAGCAGTTGGCGGGGACGTTCAACGCGATGGCCCGAGCCAATGAGCGCGCGATGCGAGATCTCGAAATCAAGACGAACGAAGCTCTGGAGTCGTCGCGGATGAAGAGCGAATTCTTGGCCAACATGAGCCACGAGATTCGCACACCGATGAACGGCATTCTCGGGGTAGCCCGCCTCGTGCGCCGCATGCCGCTCGAAGGCAAGCTGCGCCGCTACATCGAAACGATCGATTCCTCCGCGTCGGCGCTCCTGACCATCATCAACGACGTGCTCGATTTTTCGAAAATGGAGGCAGGGAAATATACGCTCAGAAGTTCGGTATTCGACCTTCGAACCGTCGTTCAAGAGGTTTGCGAACTCCTGGCTCCTCGGGCCAACGACAAGGGAATCGAGGTGGTCTGCCGCGTCGATCCGAAGATGCGTTCGCTGCATCACGGCGATCCAGACCGTCTGCGTCAGGTCGTCAGCAACCTACTCGGCAATGCAATCAAGTTCACGGAACGCGGCGAGGTGTTCGTCGACGTCCGCGTCACGAAGCGCGACGACCGTGGCGAGACCGTTCGGATTGCCGTCATCGACACCGGTATCGGTATCGCAGAGGTGGATATTCCGAAATTGTTCGACGCGTTCTCTCAGGTCGACGGTTCCGCCGTACGAAAGTTCGGAGGCACCGGTCTCGGCCTCGCGATCTCCAAGAGGCTGGTCGAAATGATGGGCGGCTCGATCGGGCTGAAGAGCGCCCCCGGCGAGGGCAGCGAGTTCTTCTGCGAGCTGCGGTTGGAAACGGCGGGTGACGTCATCGAAGATCGCGGCGCCTGGGCCGAGGGAAAGCAGGCGGTCGTCGTCGAGGGGCACCCTCGCTGGAGAGACGTGATTCGGGAGCACTTGGAGAATTGGGGGATGACGGTGCACTCCTTCGACCGCAGCGCGGACGCCTTGGCGAGCATCAGCGGCGGCTCGTTACGCAAATTCGACGTGGCCGTCGTCGGTACGGCGGCCGACGAGCTCCCGTTGGAAGAATTCGTTCGTCGATTGCGGTCAGTCGAACGTGGAGCAAAAGTGCCGGTCGTCGCGCTTTATCCGCTCGGAGCCGGTTCTTTCGTCAGCGATGTCGAGAAGGAATTGGCCGCGCAGTTGCCGAAACCTCTTCGGTTTTCCGAGCTTTACAATGCGGTGCAGCAGGTCCTCACGGGCGATGGGATCCCGGCGTCCAAGCAGCCATCGGCGCACGATGTGGCACTCGTCCACTCGGGACCGATCTTGGTAGTGGACGACAACGAAATCAACCGATTCGTCGCCGGGGAGATGCTCGAAGAACTGGGGTACCAAGTGGATATGGCGGAGAACGGCGCCGAGGCGGTAGAGCGAGTCAAGCAGAAGGAGTTCGTGGTCGTATTGATGGACTGCCAGATGCCGGTGATGGACGGTTATGCCGCAACTCGGGAGATCCGTCGAATCGAGGAGACGCTGGGACGTCATCAGCCGATCGTGGCGCTGACGGCCCACGCACTTTCGGGCGAGCGCGAGAAGGTGCTCGCGGCGGGGATGGACGACTATCTCTCCAAGCCGGTGCGATCGAGTTCACTGGACAAGGTCATTCGCCGTTACGCGAAGACGAAGGCACTGCCGCCGAAAGTGGCCGCCCCCCTCCCGGCCGGCGGTGAGGCGGAGCCTTACCTCGACAGCGCAATTTCGCGCTCCGCCAAGTTGATCGATCTTTTTCTGAAGAACCTCCCGACGCAGCTCGACGCCATCGAAACGGCGGCGACGCAGGGAAAGGCCGCGGACCTTCGGGCGCATGCGCACAAGACCAAGGGCAGCTGCTTGGCCCTCGGCGCGAAATCGATGGCACAGACCGCCGAGAAGCTGCAGACGCTCGCCGAGACGGGCAAACTGGACGGCTCGCGCGACCTCGTTGCGGCGATCCGCAATCAGTTCGGCAAGGTCGCGCTCGAGCTCGGGCGGGAGCGCGCGAGGGCTTGACCCCCGCGCGCGCTGGCCGGTTCCCGTGCGCCGCCGTCTTCATTCGAGTGCCCGGTCGATGTGTTTCACCGCTTCGAGGCGCAGTCCGAAGACATCGCGTACCCTCCGGATGTCGACCACGGTCTTGACCGACAAGGGCAGTTCCGTGCGATGGCGCCCGATCCGCCAATGGTCGTCGGCGAGCTCGAAGATCAAGTTCGCGGCCTGAAGACCCAAGGCCTCGTGGTCGGGCACCGCGGCAAGCGTGCCGAGCGGAGAGCCCGGGTTGACGAGGTTCGCCGCGCCGACGACGACGGGGAGCCTGGACTCGTTCAGAACGGCCCGCCAGGCGCCGTCGCGGAACTGCTCGTCGCGCACCAGCGCGTTGTCGTTGAGCATCCACAGGGCATCGACGTGTCGATTCCTGACCAGGTTCTCGAGCGCTTCTCTCAGCTCTTCGGACGTGACGTCACTCGGGACCGAAACGGGCACGATTTCGATGTGTTCCCTCGCGGCAGGGCCCATTTGACGTTCTACGAACTTGCGGAGGCCGGGCCGGTAGAGGACCCCGACCCGATTGATCGGGGTTTTTATCACGGCGCGCAGATTCATGAACGACGTGACCCCAGGGACTTCGTACGCGATGCCAGTCGCGTTCTTGAGCGTGGCTTGCACCTCTTCGATGAGGGACGCCATGAGCAGGACGGTCGGAGGGAAGGTTTGCGCCGGATGAGCGCGCTCGTAGTCGCGGACGAGGGTTATCGTGGCATTGTTCATCAGGACCATGCACGCGGGGTTCGTTCGCCGTATGGCGGCGCCGAGATCGGCCGCCGTCGTGTCGGGCGTGACGACGAACGTGACGACGCTGAACGCCGCTCGTATTTCGGAGACGAGGCTCTTTCGCACCTCCAAGAAATTCGGAGAGTTGGGCATCGCGATCAAGATCGCGGGGGCGCCCGGCTTCGTCGGGGGATCGACGATGGGAGCAGCCCCCTCCGGGGCGGCGCCCGGCCGACAACCCGCCGACGGGAAGGCGCCGGCCGCCACCATGAACGCGACCAGCCAAGCCCTCCAGCGGCGACTCCCCCCCTGCCAGCCGGTCATTGAGCGCTCCAAGAGTCGATTCCCAGCAATCGATTGGTTTCGCCGTCGAGCCCCTGGAAGGACCTCACGAGCACGTCTCGGACGGCTGCGTTCACGACCGACACGGCGGGCAGTCCGACCATGCCGTCAGGCAGGTCGCGTGTCTTGATGGGAAGGCGTGTCCGCTCCGCCAGGCGCGCTGCCGCCGCGCTCGGAAGGACCACGCCGTCGGCCTCGGAAAACTCGAGCAGCGGGAGAAGATCTTCGATCTTCGATACTCGCTTCATCTTCACGTCATTCGTCTTCAGCAAGCGATTCAGGAAAGATTGCGTACCGTCGCGGCCCATGAGGTCAACGACCCCGATGGTTTTTCCAGCGAGCGAGCCGTCTAGCGGTTTACCCTCGGAGGCGATCACGTACGGTTCGACGGTCTCCCCCCCGCGCTTGCCCTGCAGTGTGACCGGGGCTCCGAGGTATTCCAATACGGGCGTGATGCAAAGGACCGCGTCGGGACGAGCGCTCCCGAAGACCTCTTCGAAATCGCGAAAGCGCCCGAACACCGTAACGGCGACATCGGGCAAGTGTTGCTGGAGCGCCTTTTCGACCGCGCTCGACTTGGCGTCGAGCTGGAGAAACACGTAGACGAGCGGCTTCGATTGAGCCTCGGCCCGCTTTGGCCGTGCGGGCCAGAGTCCGAAAGCAACCCACACAACGACACCGGCAAGCAAAAGCCGTCGGCGCACGCTCGGCAGGCTGCTCAAGGGAATGCCGACGCTAACACCATTGGCCGCTACTTTCGAGAATTCTCGGCGAGTAGGCAGGCACACCCCCGCCCACCAAGTTCGAGCTTGCGGCCCAGGTCCCTCTGAAGAATTGCTGCAGCCAGGTCGTACAAGGGACAATGAACGAGAGAGTCGGCAGCGAAGACGCATTTGCCTCGGGCACACCACGGCGCCGAAGGCACGGCCGCGCCCACGGGGCTGCGCTCGCTCTCGCCATTCTGGGCGGCGCGCTCCCCTTCATCGAAGCCGATGCGTTCGCCCAGGCGCCCCCGGACAGCGCGGCCAGCCCCCCACTCTCTCCAACGGGCACTTCCGGAAACTCGCGCGCCCAAAATAGCCCCCCGACGCAAAGGTCCGAGACCGAACCTGCAATGGAAGCGACGGACCTGTCTCTCGACGAGCTTCTCAACGTCGACGTGACGACGGTGTCGAAGTTCGCGGAGAAGCAGGGGGAGGCGCCGGGCATCATCAGCGTGCTATCGGCCGACGACCTGAAACGCTTCGGCGGAATGACCCTCGAGGAAATCCTGAACCGGGTCCCGGGGCTGAATGCGTCGAGCGGTTACCTCACGGATCGCAGCACGATTGCCTCGCGAGGAGACCAGGTGCGATTCAACTCCGGACACGTCCTCCTCCTCATCAACGGAAGGCCGGTCCGGGAGGTCATGGAGGGCGGTCTCAGCAGCGACATGCTCCAGCGCTTTCCCGTCGCCGCGATCGAAAAAATCGAAGTCATCAAGGGGCCGGGCTCGGTGCTTTACGGGTCCGACGCATTCTCCGCCGTGATCAACATCATCACGAAGAGCGTGCAGTCCACGGGCGGGACGGTCACGGGGCTGGTGGGAACCGACGGGAACAGTTTCGCGTACGACCCCTCGGCGGTGGCGACCCTGAAGGCCGGCGATTTGAACGTTCTCGTGTCGGGCAACTACCTGAGACAGCCGCAGTGGCAAGAGAACTATTTGTTCAAAAACACGGCCACGAGTCCCATCGTCGCCCTGCCGATCAACGGGCCCGACAAGGGCGGCGGCGCATACCTCGACGTGAGTTACAAAGAGCTGCGCCTGATGGCCGCATACGCCAATTGGAACTACTGGTACCAGCTGAAGGGGATCATCAACGACGGTACGTGGTCGAAGGCCTTCGTCAACCTCGGCTACAGCCACAAATTCAGCGAACGCTGGAAGTCGGACCTGAACATCGGCTTGACGAACTCCGGCCTGGATTTCAGGAAAAACCGCCCATTCGTCGTGAGAAACTCGAACGAGCTCGTCTGGGAGTGGACCAACTTCGTCGATATCGCGAGGAACGCGAAGGTCGTCGTGGGCGCGCTCTTCGACAGCAGGGGCGGCATCGAGACCAACCACGCCGTGCCGACCCACACGGTGACGACGGACGACGCGCGCCAGCTTGGATTTCAAACCTACGCGCAGATGGACTACACGCCCTGGCGTCCGATCAAGCTGATCGGAGGCATCCAGGCGAACAAGGTGGGGAATCTCGACTGGGAAGCCGTTCCGAGGGCGGGAATCATCCTTGCCCCCACTTCGCGGGTCACGTTCAAGGGACTCTACAGCACCGCCTACCGCGCGCCGGCCATCGACGAGCTCTTTCTGACCGACGTCAATTTGCGCGGAACGCCGACGCTCAAACCTGAAAAAGTGGCGACCTTCGATCTCGGACTGACCTACCAGGGAGCGCAGATACAGGTCGGTGCGAGTTATTTCAACAGCAAGCAAACGAACATCATAAGGCCCACGATCGCGCCGGGTGCGACTGGAACGAACGCGCTCCAGTACTACGAGAACACGAGCGGCGTCCTCATCCAGGGAGGCGAGCTCGAAGCAAAGGCGTACATCAACAAGTACATCTACCTGACGGCTTCGGCGCTCTACCAGAGAAGCAAGAACGATCAGGGCATTCAGGACGTGACGCCGATACCGGCTTTCAGCGCGAAAGCCGGAGTGAGCTACATGTCGGACAACGGCATCAACGCCAGCTTGTTCGACATTTATTCAGGCGATATTCTCGGTACCCAGTTCACTCAAAATAAGCTCAACCCGGCGCCCCAGCCCTACAGCGACATTCGGCTGCGAGGAACATTCGACATCAACAAGCTATTCAGCTTGCGCGTCCAGCCGGACGTGACGCTGCTCCTTCAGGTGAACAACCTGCTCGACGTGAGATATTACATGCCCGAGTGGGGAGGCACGGTCCACGACTCGATCCCCGCGACGGTCGGTCGCACGATCTACGGCGGCGCCAGTTTGAGCCTGTGAAATCAGGCGAGAAGCGCCAGGGGCGCCTGGCGATGCGGAGAGAACCGCCTCTCCCGCGTGCGTGAAGCTAGCGCTTCACGCCTTCGACTTTGAGCGCGCGAGACGCGAAGTCCCGCGCCAAGCGCGGCGAGACCCCCGTCGCGCGATAGGACGAGCCGCCGGAGCCGTTCTCGCTCAAGACGAACAGATCGCGGGTGACCACCCCGCGCCCATCGCTTCCTTCGATCTCCGCGACCCGCACGACCCGCAGCCGGCCGTCCGCGGCGCGGTCGACCTCCACGGCGACGTCGAACGATTCGCCCACCGCTTCCCGCGCCGCCTCGACCGTCGACCCCGCGCGCGAGAGCGCCACTTGCGACACGAGGCGCGCCAGAGCGTGGCGCAGCGAAGGCGCGCCTACGCCCGCGAGCACGCCTTCACTCCCCTCGGCGATGACGTCGACGACGGCCGTTGCCACCGCCCCGGCCAGCGACGAGACGATGATGCGGTCCACCCCGAACCTGGCGGCGGCGTACACGGACTCTTCGCCGCGCTGCCCGTGATCGGCAAGCGCCATCGGAACCAGGTGCGCATGGGGTAGCGCGAACTCGTCGGCCCCTTTGTACAGAAGGGCAACCCGTTCCGCCGGCGGCGCGGCCGAGGCTATCGCGCCGAGCATGAACGAGACCGCGCCCGCCCCCGACCCGACGACCAGAACGTTGGCGCGGACGGCGGCGGAGTGCTCGAGAAACGCGGCCATCGCCTCCGAAATGGTCCCGGCGGACAGGAGCTGAGCGAGGGAGGCGTCGAGGCGACGGCGTTTGCGCACGTGAAGCACCCAGCCGACTACGGCGGGCGGAGCAAGAGCCGTCATATAGGCCCCGCGCGGAAGGCGCCGGTCGATGATGAGCTCACCCGATCGAAGCGGATCGCCCGACTGGTGGGCCAGTCGGGAAATGATGCGCGCCAGCGCCTCTTCGCTCGTGAACGATGGCTCGGCGAGCGTCGTCTGACCGTTTCGCAACGCGAGAACGTAGTCGTGACGAACGACGTGCACCTCCGTCGCTTCGTCGTCGTCGAGCAGCGGCCCGATGGGCCCGAGACCGACGAGCTCCCGGAGCGCGTCGCGCGCCAAAAGCTCGAGGTCGATGCCCTCGGGTATTTCGCGCTCGTGCCGCATCGCCTTCGCCTGCTCGCGTACCGCTCGCTCGATGGATTGCGACACCGCCTCGGCCACGACCGGCGACTGTTCGAGCGGAGCGAGGTCGACGACGTCGGCGACGCGGTCGACGAGCGTGATCAGCGCAAGTCGACGCGCGGCTTGCTGCGGTGTTTCCCGCGGCGGCGGACGAAGCACCGGAGGCGGGGGCGGGACCGAGCGGGGCCGGCGAATGGGACCTGCGCCTGCGGAAGCGGGTTCCCGCGGCGGCGGCTCTTGCTCGCCGCCGAGGACGATGGTGCTGTTCGTTCGTGGTCGAGGCTCGCCGGGCTGCGGGGGCCGGGAGGCGCCGGGAACCTGCGGCGTTGCGGGCCCTCTCGAATTGGGAGCGCGCTCGCTGTCCGGATCTCGCTCGAGCGGGAAATGGCTCGCCCGGTCGGGCTCGGACGGACGGGAAGGCGAGGGCCCGGATTCCGACGCCGGCAGGACGGCCGGCGTGGCCGGCGGCGACGGCGCGACGCGCGAGGCGGACGCCAGGTCTTCGGCCCCCAGCGATTCGTTTTCCGCGTAGGCAGCTTCTTGAGCGTTCTTCAGCCCCGTCTCGAGCCGAAGGACGAAATCGCCGATGTAGATCTTGTCCCCTTCGCGAACGATCGTCGCCTGGGAGATCTTGCGGCCGTTGACGTACGTCCCGTTCGTGCTCTTCAGGTCGGTAACGATGAATCGGCCGTCGCGAAAAAGGAGCCGGGCGTGTTGCTTCGAGACGTTCCCCTTTGGGAGCATCAGGTCGTTGCCCTGCACGCGACCCACGTTGATTTCGTTTTTGCCGCAAAGCTCGCGACGCTCTGCCCCGCCCTTTTCACTGATGACGATCGTGAACATTCTCGGTGGCTAGCCCGGACTTCTAACCGCCTGGTCCGGCCACGGTTCCCCGGGATTGTCGAAGGACCTGGCGCACCCTGTCAACAGCCCCGTAGCGGGGCAAACCCCGCGCGGGGAACGAGACCTATTCCGCCCCACACGGAGCTTGCCGGTGCCCCGCAGCCTTGCCGATCCATCGCGAGGTGGAGCCGGCGCAGGGGCACTTACTCGCGCTTCGAGCCCGCCCGAGGGTCGCCCGAGGACTTCACTTCGGTCGTCACTTGACCGAGAAGCTCGCCGGCCAACGCGATGACATCGCGCGTACCGAACCCGCTGCCGCGGAGCTCGCGGTAAATCGTCTTCGCAAGAATGGCAAGCGCGCGAGGATCGCGCGCGCCGGGAGTTTCACCGAAGGGTAGGGCCATTTATGGTTTGGCTGGGGGGCGTTTCTCGGCGTCCCGGTCGATACCGTGGCCGTCGGGGCCGTTGTAATACAATCCGCGTGCCAGGCTCTCAAGCGCTGCCGGCAGCAAGAAACGACCGAATTGGCGGCGGCACGTGCGCAAATCCATGCGCAGCAGCGCGCCTGAGCGCGCGAATCGCACTACGCTTTGCTGTCGAGACCGGGAGCGATTGGGCTCCCCCTTGCGCCGAAGCGGGCTGCCTTCACCGATGATAGCGTGCGCGCCGATGACAACGTCGGACGGCTCCGAGGCTGCCAACGCTACGCCCCGCGCGAGACCTCTTGACCTCGGGGACCAGGGCGAGTCGCCGCCGAAAAGCGGACTGGGACCTTTGGCTCGCTGGACACGTCCCGAAACGCGGATGCGCCGGGTCCTACTTGCGGCCGCGGTCTACGTCGTCTGCACGGGCGTCTTTGCGGCGGTCGCGGGACCCGAACGGCTCTTCCGGCACACTCCGTTCAACCACTACGCGCTCCTCGCGAACGCTTGGCTCCACGGTCATCAGGACTTGCCCGGCGGCCCGCCCGCGTACACCCAAAACAACGACTTCGCCGAATATGGCGGAAAAACGTACATCAGCTTCCCGCCCTTTCCGGCATTTCTGATGCTGCCGTTCGTCAAACTCGCGGGCTCGGCCGAAGACTTCCGCGACGGGCAGTTCGTCATTTGGCTGGCTGGGCTCGCGCCGGCCATCCTCTTTCTCGCGCTCGAAAAGCTCCGCCGCACAGCACGATCGCCGCGCACCGAGATCGAGAACGTCATTCTTTCTCTCTTGTTTGCGTTCGGCACGGTCTATTTTTTTACCGCCGTCGAAGGTACCGTCTGGTTTGCGGCCTTGGTCGTCGGGGCGGCCCTTCAGGCGCTCTATGTACTCTTCGCGCTGGACGCGGAACGCCCGCTGCTCGCCGGCGCGATGCTGGGCTGCGCCTATTTGACCCGTGCGACGCCGCTGATGGCCGCGCCCCTCTTTGCGCTCGAGGCGCTGCGGGTGTCGGTCCGCGGATCCCTCCCGACCGACGGATCCTGGCTGGAACGGTGCAAAAGCACGTTCTCGCGGTTGGACATTCGCGCACTCGCGCGCCGGTATTTCCTCTTCGCAATCCCCGTGCTGGTCGCCTTCGGCATTGTCGCCTGGCTCAACGGTGCCCGTTATGGCCGCCCGACGCCCATTTACTTCGACCACGAACTCCTCACCGTGGCGTGGCGCGCCCGCATGGCCAAGTGGGGCGGAACGCTCAGCTACCATTTTCTCGCGAAGAATCTCGGGATCGCGCTCACGAGCTTGCCCTGGCTCCCGGCCAAGTCAGACGCGGCGCAGTTCGGGGCGCCGTTCAAGATCAACGAGCATGGGCTGGCCCTATGGTTTACGACCCCTCTTTACTTCTGGCTCCTATGGCCGAAACGGTTCACCGGCGAAGCGGACCGCAAGTGGCTCTACGCGGTCGTGGCCCTCTCGGCGGCGGTTCCGGCGGCGATGGATCTGCTCTACCAGAACTCGGGATGGCGACAGTTCGGCTATCGCTTCTCGAACGATTACGCGATTCTGCTCTTCGTTCTGCTGGCGCTCGGGGCCCGGCCGATGCGCGGCCTCTTCAGCGCCGCGGCGCTATGGGGCGTTGCCTGGAATCTCTTCGGTGCGGCGACGTTCGACAAGCCGGCGTTCGACCGCTTCTATTTTCGGGACGGGTCGCAGACGATCGTGTACCAGCCCGACTAGATTGAGGAATGGTAACCATGTCCAAGGGCAACGGCCGTGCGCGACCTCGCCGGGCAAGGAGCGACCGGCTCAGCGTGGCCGCCGTCGTCGTCGCCTGCGCCGCGAGCTCTGGGTGCAAATCGGCGGGGGGCGAACTGGCGCCGGCGCCGGGGGCCGCGGTGAGTTCCCTCTCCGTCACGAGCCGATCGTTTCCGTCGGGCCGCGCGATTCCGGTCGACTGCACCTGCGACGGAGCCGACAAGTCGCCGGACCTCACGTGGAGCGCGCCTCCGCCGGGCACCCAGTCCTTCGCGATTCTCGCGGAGGACCCAGACGCCTCCGGAGGGACATTCACGCATTGGATCGCGTACAACGTCCCGGCCGACGTGCGCGACCTCCCCGAGGCCGCGGACCCGGTCGCGCTCGGCGGCGCCGTGGGCAACAACGATTTCAATCGCCCTGGGTACAGCGGACCCTGCCCGCCCAAAGGCGAACTTCACCGCTATTTGTTTCGGGTGTTCGCCCTGAATGCCACGGTGGACGTAAAGCCCGCCTCGACGCGAGCCGACGTGGACGCAGCGTTGAGTGGACACGTACTCGCCCGGGGCGTTCTCCTCGGGGTCTTCTCGCACTGAGAGCGGACGCCGCTACTTTCCCGTCAATTCGGAGGGGATGCTCATGTGCTGACCCGCTTTGACTCCGTGCCGGCGCGACCATCCCGCGTTGACCTCGAGGACATAGCGGGACGGACATCCGACGCCCCGGGCGTCGTCGTTCAGAGTCGGGGCATTCTCGACGATCCCCACGACCAGACCGTCGTCGTCCACGTAGATCAAATCGAGCGGGATGCAGGTATTGTGCATCCAGAACCGGTGATCGTCGCGAAGGCCGAGGTCGAAGAGCATTCCGCGGTCCGCGGGAAGAGCCGTGCGATACATCAGTCCGCGCGCGGTGTCGTGCGGCGTGCGAACGACCTCCGCGTCCACGCCCGCCGACCCAGCCTCCCGAACCGACACTCGAACCATCGGCCGCGAAGCCCCCTCGGCCTCTAGACGTTCGGGGTCCGCCGGACAGCCTGCCGCGGGCCCTGGCGGCACCGGGGGAGGAAGCTCCAACGGCGTCGCACGGACGCAGCGACCCGCGGGAATCGCCGCGCTTTCGGCCACCCGAACGGTCGACACGGGGCTCGACGGACGGGACGCGAAATCCTCCGCCGGCGTTCTTTCGCAAGCGACCGCGGCCAGTGAGGCGATGACCAGCGCGTTCCGCATGCCCAAGGTCGGCCCCAGGCTAGCGTGCCTGCCGTCGGGCGGTGGAGACAAAAGAAAAAGGCACCACATAGGGGCCCGGGGGGGGAGAGCCGGCCTACGCGGTGCCTTCTCATCGCCCTTGCTATCGGCGTGCCATCGTGGTGCAAAAAGCAATATCAAGTACTTGCACCACAATGTAGGCCCGGACATCGTTCAAGATCGAAAAGCGTGGAAACAAAAACGTTTCACAGTTGAAATACGCCGGTTCCACACACACGTTCCTCACCCATTGTCCCCAGGGGTGCGGGAGCTTGCTCGTCCTCCCCGCCCCCTGAAAATGCCAAACTAGCCCCCGCCGATGACAAGCGACTCGCGCGTCCTTCCCCTGGCCACGTGGACGAAGGCCACGCGCGTGGCGAGGCCCAAACCCAACAAGTGGCTCGTCACGGTATCGATCACGTTCGGGACGCTCATGGGTGCGATCGATACGTCGATCGTCAGCGTCGCGCTCCCGCACATGATGGGATCCCTCGGCGCTACCGTGCAGGAGATCACCTGGGTCAGCACCGGGTACATCATCGCAAACGTCGTCGTGATGCCGCTGACGGCGTTCCTCGGCCGTCTGTTCGGTCAAAAGCGCGTGTACATGGTCTGCCTCGCGCTCTTCCTGCTCGGCTCGGTGCTCTGCGGAACGGCCCGGTCGCTGCCCGCCCTCATCGTGTATCGGGCGCTCCAAGGCTTCGGCGCCGGAGCGCTCCAACCGACCGAGCAAGCGATCTTGCGTCAGACGTTTCCGCCCAAAGAGCAGGGAATGGCCATGGCCGTTTTCGCGATGGCCGTCATGCTCGGCCCGGCCATCGGGCCGACCCTTGGAGGATGGATCGTCGACAACTACTCCTGGCCGTGGATCTTCTACATCAACGTGCCGGTGGGCGTCCTCGGGCTCGTGATGGTCGCGAGCTTCGTTCACGAAGACGAGGAGATCGTCGCCTCGAATCGCGAGCTGGCGGCCAAAGAGCGCAAAGACGTCGATTGGTGGGGGATTGGGCTTCTCGTCGTCGGTCTGTGCGCGATCCAGTACTTTCTCGAGGAAGGGCAGCGCTACGATTGGTTCGCGTCGACCGGCATCACGACTGTCTTCGCCGTGGGCGTCGTGGTGCTTTCCGCGTTCGTCGTTCGCGAGCTGACCTGCGATACCCCCGCGGTCAACATCCGGCTCTTCAAAGATCCCGTGTTCTTGTCCGGAACGCTGATCGGCTCGCTGATGTTCTCGCTCCTGATGGCGACGATGTTCCTCTTGCCGCTCTTCATGCAGCAGCTGCTCGGGTTCAGCGCGACCGACGCCGGGCTGGCGCTCATGCCACGCGTCTTCGTCATGATGGTGGCGACTCCCATCATCGGTCGCATCTACAACAAAGTGTCGCCCCGCATCGTCATCGGAGCCGGCATTCTCTTCATCGCTTGGGGAGCGCTCGACATGAGCCGGCTCACGCTGCAGAGCGGCCTGCACGACATCGTCTGGGCGATCATGACGCAGGGGCTCGGGTTCTCGTGCTTGTTCGTTCCGCTGTCGACGGTCGCGCTCTCGGCGATCCCCCGTCACAAGTTGGCAGACGCAGCGGGCCTCAACTCGCTCTTCCGCCAGATTGGCGGATCGGTCGGCCTGGCGGTCGGGGCGACGGTTCTGACGACGTACGGCGCTCAAGCGCGCACTTCGCTCGTCGCGCACGTCACCGGCGCGGACCCGGCGGCGGTCGAACGGCTGCGCATGATGACGGGGGGCTTTCTCGCGCGCGGCTTCGACATGGCCGCCGCGCGGGAAATGGCCACCCGAGCGCTCGACGGCGTCATCGAGAGGCAAGCCAGCCTCTTGGCGTTCGACCGCGTCTTTCTGGTGGCCGGGTTCGCGTTCGTCGCGGTGCTTCCGCTGCTTGCGTTCCTCAAAACCCCCGCCGACAAGTCGGCCATCGCGCGGCCGAAGCCCGACATCCACCTCGAGTGATCGGTCGCGCCGCGGTGCTTACGCCTTGAGGCTTCTCACGCCGGCCTGGTGCACTTTGCCGGGGAGCGAACGCCCGACGATGCTCTCGGCCACCTTCCCCGCTTCGACGAGCCTCTCGAGGTCCACGCCGGTTTCGATACCCATACCGTGCAGCATGTACACGAGATCTTCGGTCGCGAGGTTGCCTGCGGCCCCGGGCGCATAGGGGCATCCTCCCATGCCCCCGACGCTCGAATCGAAGTCGCGAACGCCGATTTCGAGTCCCACGAGCACATTGGCGAGGGCCGTGCCGCGCGTGTCGTGCATGTGCATCGCGATTTTTTCCGCGGGGAGCTCGGCGAGCGCCATCCGGAGGATTCGCTCGGTATGCCGCGGGGTTCCGACGCCGATCGTGTCGCCCAACGAGACCTGATAGCAGCCCATCTCGACGAGCTTCTTCGCGATCGCAAGGGCCCGCTTCGGGTCCACGTCACCTTCGAAGGGGCACCCCCACACGGTCGAGACGTACCCGCGAACCCGAATCTCGGCTTCCAGCGCACCGGAGACCGTCTCTTCGAAGGCCGAGAGCGTATCGGCGACGGACTTGTTCACGTTCTTTCGGTTGTGCGTCTCGCTCGCGGAGACGAAGACCGCGATCTCGTGCATGCCCGCCGCTCGGGCGCGTTCGAGGCCCTTCTTGTTCGGACAAAGCGCGCTGAACGACACGCCCTCCGGCGGCCGGGCGTTTTCCGCGACCTCATCGGCATCGGCGAGCTGGGGAATCCACTTCGGCGATACGAAGCTCGTTATTTCGATGCGCCGGAGCCCCGCCGCGACGAGGGCATCGATGAGCCGGAGTTTCGCGCGGAGCGGAACCGTGGCGCGTTCGTTCTGGAGGCCGTCGCGGGGCGACACCTCGTAAACCGACGCGCGGGATCCTACCCGTTCGAAGAGATTCACCTTCGGGCCTACTTGGAAACATCCGTCGCTCCCCCTCCGCGCGCAAGTCCGCTATGCTTTCCGATCGAATGAAGGACGCTCCCGAACGAGGGGCCCCGTCGAACGTGCGGGGGTGGTTGTCGGAGGTCTACCTTCCGGCGCTGGTGACCTCGCAAGAGGAGCAGCTCGTGCACCGGCTGGGTGGACGTGCGACCGTGGACGATCCCATCTTCGGCCGTGCGAGCGGCATGCCCGAGCTCGAGGGCTACCTCCACAAAGCGGCCGCTTGGCTCACCGAACGCGGTGCCACTTTTGAGCCGCAAGGCTTCACGACGGGCTCGGACCGGGACGTGACGGAAGGGCTGCTCACGCTGACCGCCGAGGGAAGGCGCATCGCCGTACCCATCGCAGTCGTGGCGGAGCGGCGTCCGGAGCGCGAAGTCGAGCTCCGGCTCTACTACGCCACGAAGCGCCTCGTCGCTACGTCGCACAAGCGTGCGTCGCTCGTTCCGCGGCAGGACGAGCTACCCGTGCCGCCTGTGGTCGCCGCGCACATCGAGGCGCTGGCGCGGGGCGACACCGACGCCGTCCTCGCCAGCTTCGAGAACGGCGCCACGCTGCGCGAGCCGACCGGGGCGACGCACGCGAAAGACCCCGACGGCGGCGCGATGCGGGCCTTCTACGATCGCCTCTTCATTTCAGCGCCCGCAGGCGGGCGCGGCTTGTCGATGATCAAGGGGTCGCGCGCGGACGACGGGCGCACGTGCGCGATCGAATACACCGCGGCCCGCATGCGCGACGGCGAAGTGATGTCCCAGCCCGGTTTGGCGGTCTACGAGCGCGGAGAGAGCGGCCTCCTGCGATCGGTGCGGCTTTATCACGACTATTGAGAGCCCGGACCTGGATCCCCATTCAGACCAGTCACGTTCAGACCGGTCATGAACCGCGTCACATGGTCAGGGCGGTATCCCCCGGCGGTTCACCCGGGCGGGCTCGGTGGCCCTAGCACCCGAACCCGGCCAGGCTCGACGATGACGATCACTCGGGGAGTCGCGGAGAGCAGGGCTTCGTCCAGGGCGCTGCAGAGACGGCGAGCGCGCTCCGCAGGCGACCAGGTGTAGGGACGCGAAGGACGACGATTCCCGGATGGCTGCCCGGCGCGCCGCCCCCTCAGGATAGGGGTAGGGAGCGCCCCATTTCCGGGGCGCCCCCTCCCTCCG